>VEQG01000003.1 GCA_018883345.1 Candidatus Nanopelagicaceae bacterium | reverse complement strand
GGCATATGAAGTTGATAAGTTAATTGGATATGCAGGCTACGGAACATGGAGAGCCGCACAGGGATACCGAAAAACTGTTGAGCTCACGATTTATGTTGATGCCAAATATCGAGGTTCTGGAATCGGCACGAATTTGATGCAAACCTTAATAAATAAGGCTGCTGAAGATCGTTTTCACGTAATGGTTGGCGCAATAGATGCCGAAAATCATGGTTCAATTGAATTTCATAAGAAGTTTGGCTTTGTAGAGACGGCAAGAATGCCTGAAGTCGCACAAAAGAATGGTCAGTGGCTAACTTTAGTTTTTATGCAGAAGCAGCTTTAAACCCTAACTCCATATCCGCTTTAATATCTTCGAAATCTTCAATACCAATACTTAATCTAATCATTCCTGGATTAATACCAGCATCTCTCATGCCTTCTTCTCCGAGTTGCGAATGAGTAGTTGAAGCTGGATGAATTACTAAAGATCGAACATCGCCAATATTTGCAACATGGCGGAAAAGTTGCAGAGCTTCAACGAATTTCATCCCAGCTTCTTTCCCACCTTTTATCTCAAAAGACATTACAGCACCGCCGCCTTTAGAAGCATATTTCTTCTGGTTTCTATTCCACTCTGAAGTTGGAAGTCCGTTATACATGACTTGAACAACTTGAGGGTGACTTGATAACCATTCTGCGATTTTCTGAGCATTAGCTAAGTGCTCTCGCATTCTCATGCTTAAAGTTTCCATTCCTTGAGATAACAACCATGCATTAAATGGCGATACTGAAGATCCAAAATCTCTTAGTAATTGAACTCTAGCCTTGATGATGAATGCCATATTTCCCACTGGTGAATTCACACCAAAATCGCGTGCATAAACTAAATTGTTGTAACTTGCATCAGGTTGATTAAATCCGGGGAATTTGTCTGGATTCTTACGGTAATCAAATTTCCCTGAATCCACTATCGCACCAATTATGGCGCTGCCATGTCCAGATAAGAATTTAGTAGCTGAATGCGTGATTACATCTGCGCCATATTCAAATGGTTTGGTGACAAATGGAGTGGCAATGGTGTTATCAACAATCCAAGGTACTCCAGCATCATGAGCAATTTCTGCAATTCCTTCAATATCTAAGCATGCGGCAATTGGATTAGAGATGCCTTCTCCAAAAAACGCTTTGGTGTTTGGCTTTACTGCTGCTTTCCATGCATCTAAATTATTTGCATCATCAACGAAAGTAGTTTCGACTCCCCATTTTGGTAGCGTGTAGTGCAACAAATTATGAATACCACCATACACATTGCGACTTGAAACAATATGATCACCAGATTCTGCAACATTCATTAAAGCCATAGCAGTTGCGGCCATACCTGAAGAGACTAAGAGAGAACCAATTCCGCCTTCCAATTTTGCAAGCCTCTGCTCGACAACGTCTTGGGTTGGGTTGGTCATGCGGGTATATGAATTACCAAATTCTTTAAGCGCAAACAAATTTGCTGCGTGTTCGGTACCTTTGAATTGATACGCAGTAGTTTGATGGATAGGTAAATTTATGGATCCGAAATTTCCATCTGGTTCTTGGCCAGCATGAATCTGTTGGGTATTAAAAGACCACTCTGTTGACATGTATTCAGGCTAGACCTAGGGCAACCCAAGTGCAAGCATTTCGCAAATACCAAACATTTGTGAGAACTATTCGGATGTAATTGATATTTTTTCCGCTCCGTTCGACATAAAGAAAGAGGAGCCACCTTGTCTAACTATTCATTTGAAACCTTGCAGATTCATGCAGGCCAACAACCAGATCCGACAACGGGTGCACGCGCACTACCGCTTTACCAGACTACCGCTTATCAATTCCGCGATACCGAGCATGCCGCTAATCTCTTCGGCTTAGCTGAACTTGGAAACATTTATACCCGAATCATGAATCCAACCCAAGATGCAGTTGAACAACGTATTGCGGCACTTGAAGGTGGAGTTGCGGCTTTGTTGGTTGCTTCAGGATCTGCAGCAACTACTTTTGCAATTCTTAACTTGGCCGAAGCTGGAGATCATATTGTTTCATCTCCTTCTCTATACGGTGGTACTTACAATTTATTCCATTACACATTGCCGAAATTCGGTGTCGAAGTAACTTTCGTAGATGATGCGAATAATCCTGAGTCCTGGAAAAAAGCAATTAAGCCAAATACCAAAGCTTTCTTTGGGGAAACAATCGCCAATCCAAAGAATGAAATTCTGGATATCGAAGCAATTGCAAAAGTAGCGCATGAAAATGGCTTGCCTTTAATTGTAGATAATACTGTTGCAACGCCATTTTTGATAAAGCCGATCGAACATGGTGCAGATGTAGTTGTTCATTCAGCAACTAAATTCTTATCTGGACATGGAAATGCGGTAGTTGGTGCAATAGTTGATTCAGGAAAATTCAATTACGCAAATTATCCTGAAAAATTCAAGAACTTCAATCAGCCAGATCCTTCATATCATGGCCTGGTATACGCTGCGGCATTAGGTGAAGGTTCTGCATTTGGCGCAAATCTCTCTTACATTTTTAAGATTAGATTAACTTTGCTACGTGATATTGGAGCTGCAGTTTCACCATTTAATGCATGGTTATTGGCTCAAGGTTTGGAAACATTGTCACTAAGAATTGAAAGACACGTCGAAAATGCAAAGGTAATTGCGGAATGGCTTGAAAAGCATCCGGATGTAGAGAAAGTCAACTATGCAAGCTTGCCTTCTTCGAAGTGGAATTCACTTGCTAAGAAATATTCTCCGAGAGGTTCGGGAGCAGTGCTCTCATTTGAATTAAAGGGTGGGGTTGAAGCAGGTAAGAAATTTGTTGAATCCCTAAAATTATTTAGTCACGTAGCGAATATCGGAGATGTTCGTTCACTGGTAATTCACCCAGCAACGACCACTCACTCACAACTATCTCCAGAAGAGCAATTGGCTTCTGGTGTGACTCCTGGTCTGGTGCGTTTAAGCCTTGGTCTTGAAAATATCGAAGATATCAAGGGCGATCTTGAGGCAGGTTTTAAAGCCATAAAGGCGTAAATCGAGGGCTAATACCCCGCTATCACTCCTCGATAGCGGGGTATTAGTTTTTCTAGCCATCTATTAAAGTAGCCCTTCTGAAAACAAGGAGTTTTTAAATGGCAAAGAAAAACGGTTTCTTCAACTGGGTTGGCTATAAAGAAGAGACAGAACCATCTATGTCATCCGTTGATCGCATTCGCGAACTCGAAGCACAATTAGCTGATCTGCGTTCAAGACGAGATATTCGTTCTTTATCAAGGGAAGAATTTGAAATTCTTGCAACTGAAACTGCGGTTGCAATGATTAAATCAGCTCAGATTCGTGAGTCAAAAGCGCAAGCTGCATCTGACCGCTTGGTAAATGAAACTCAGCGCCAATCCAAAGAAGCTATTGAAGCTGCACAAGAAAAAGCGCAATCTATTCTTAATGGCGCAGAGGCCCGTGGTCGTAAGTACATAAAGGCTGCGGAAGATGAGGCAGCCGAAAAAATAGAGCAAGCTGAAATTGCTGCCGAAGATTTAATTGATCAAAAGAAGCGCGAAGGTTCAGCGCTCCTAACTTCCGCAAGGCGAGAAGGCGAACAGATTATTGGCGAGGCTACTCAAGATGTACTCGAGTATCGTCAATGGCTAAATGGAGTTATGGAAGAAGCTGGCAGACTTTATAAAATTCAAACTCAATCTCTAGATGCTGCGCAAGAAGCTATTCACGCAAGCCGAAATCGTCTTGAAAGCGCATATAGCAGATTGGCAGAGTTGCGCAGCAATGTACTTGAGAACATTAAAGATGATGGCAGATTAGTCACTAGCCAACCAATTCGAGTAAAGAGCGAACGTGCTAAACCTGCAATTGCCGCGCCAAAGAAGAAGCCGGCTAAGAAATCTGCAGCAGCTAAAAAGAAAAAATAGTTAATGACAGCCCCGAAAGGGATTCGCTATATCCCCGCAATCGATGGCCTGCGCGCGCTTGCCGTTATTGCGGTACTGCTCTATCACCTTGGATTTAGCTGGATTCCCGGCGGCTTTTTAGGCGTTGACCTCTTCTTTGTAATTTCAGGGTATGTAATTACTCGCCTGCTACTTGATTCGATTCAAAGATCTGGCGGCTTAGATCTCCGTGGGTTTTATGCAGGGCGAATTCGACGCCTGCTTCCGCCGCTGCTCTTTATGTTGGTTATTACCGCAATCTTTGTAGGCGTTTGGGCGCCAGATTCGATGCGACGTTTCCTGACAGATGCTCCCTTTGCCTTAACTGGACTAATGAACTGGTGGTTAGTATTTAAAGAGCAAGATTATTTTGAGAGTTTTGGCAGACCACCTTTACTGCAACACACCTGGTCCTTAGGTGTGGAGGCTCAGTATTACTTGGTTTGGCCTTTGATTCTCCTTTTTGTTTTAAAAGTTTTTGGTAAAAAAGTCATACCGACCGCAGCATTAGCTATTGCAACATTTTCTGGAATTGCCTTATTTCTAGCTTCGGTTCGCGCGGATATTTCAGCTACTCAGGATATTAGCCACGTTTATTTCGGTACCGATACTCACTCGATTGGTCTATTTCTTGGATCAGCCTTAGCAGTTAGCTGGATCCCGCAAAACTTAAGAATGAATATTGAAAAACGTGCACAAGATTTCATCGATTTTATTGGAGTCTTTGGCTTAATCGGTATTCTGGCATCATTCTTATTTATCCAAGAGGCAGATCCAACTGCATATCGAATTGCATTTCCTTTGGTTGGAATTTTTGGAAGTGCAATCATTATGTCAGTTGTGCACCCAGCTTCAAGATTTGCACCCTTATTACAACATCCATTCTTAGTTTGGATAGGTGAAAGATCATATGCAATTTACCTGTGGCATTGGATCGTCTTCCAAGTAACTAGACCAGCACAAGATTTAACAGGCTCTACCTGGGCACTCTATTTATTCCGAATTTTGGTGGTCTTTGCGCTAGCAGATATCTCACAAAGGTGGATTGAAGTACCGGTGCGCAATGGCGCTATTTCAAATTGGTTACGAGGTATGAAATATCGCACCAAAGAAGTTCAGCGACGACAAAAAGCTACCGCTGGATTAACAGTTTTGGCATTAATAGCAACAATCACCGTCGTAAGCAATAACGCAATCACAATCGCAGATAGAAATAATGCGGTTGTAAAACAAATGTTTAAGGATGATCAAGTTGCCACAATAAGCAAAATTGATGGACTTTGGTTGGTTGGAGACTCTGTAATTCTTGGAATTAGAAATGAACTAGAGTCTAAAGAACACATTGGCTTGATCAATGCTCGAGTGGGACGCCAAGCAGGAGAATTACTCGAAGTAATCAAAAAAGATAAAGCCAAAATGCAGGGAATGAAAACCGTTATCAACTTGGGCAATAACAATAGATTAGTCGATACAGAAGTAGCTGAAATCTTTTTCGAACTTAAGGACCAGCCACTGGTGGTCGTAGTTAATACTGCTGTGCCCAGAACTTGGCGAGATGAGAACAATCAATTAATTCAACGTGAGGCGATGAATTATGCAAATATCAAGATTGTTGATTGGGCTTTAAAATCAGAAAACCACCCGGAGTATTTTGCTCCGGATGGCGTTCATCTGATTCCTGCTGGTATCTCAGCCTATGTCGCTGAGATTGTTAATTACTTGTATTGACCTGGAAGTCCGAAAACTTTTCCTTCAGCTTTCTGTCCATCAACGTATACTGCTGAAATTTTAAATGACATCCAACCCTCGTTGTCGCTCTTTGTGATGTCATATTCAGTAACGTCAGTGCCGACCATTGCAACTTCGCTGAATTCTCCGCCATTTGATGAGAATTCAATGCTGTAACCCTTTAGGCCTTCTGCTGCAGTTGTCTGATCCCAGAAAATTGTTGCACCGTCTGCTGTGTAATGTGCAACGATTCCAAGTGGAGCTGCAGTTGTCGAAACAGTTGCAGATGTTGATTCGGTTGGAGTTGCTTCTGCAGTTGGAGAGGTGGTTTCAGTAGGTGTAACTGTTTCGTTTGATTCAGAACCATTTGATAACACAATTGCACCAAGTGCAAGAATTCCAATTACCACAGCAAGCACTACGCGATTTGAACCGCCTTGCTTCTTTGCAGGTGCCGCAGCCTTCGCTGCTGCAACAGGTGCTGCAACCGGAGCTGCGCTAGATACTGCAACTGCTGGAGTGGAAACTTTCTTTGCAGGAGCTTTCTTCGCAACTTTCTTTACGGCTGCTTTCTTCGCAACTTTCTTAGCAGGAGCTTTCTTAGCAACCTTCTTTACTGCAGCTTTTTTGGCAGCCTTCTTCACAACTTTCTTAGCAGGCGCTTTCTTTGCTGCTTTCTTAGCAGGCGCTTTCTTCGCGGCCTTCTTTGCAACTTTCTTTGTAGCCACTTAAATCTCCTAATTACTGGCTTGAAATAATGGTTGAATTTTAGCCGATTATGTATGGTGCAATCGCGCGCATCGCTTTACCTCGATGACTTATTGCATCTTTTTCTTCAGCAGAGAGCTCAGCAGATGAGCAATTTAAGCCTTCCGGCTGGAAAAGTGGGTCATACCCAAAGCCGCCAGAACCTACCGATTGGTGAAGGATCCTGCCGTAAAAACGGCCCTCTTCCACTCTTTCAAATCCATCAGGGCGAACATAAGCGGCAACACATATGAAATATGCACCTCTGCTTTCATCCGGCACATTTGCCAAAGCTGCAAGTAATTTTTCATTATTTGCAGCATCGCCTTGACCCGAATAACGCGCCGAGTAAAGACCCGGTGCGCCACCTAAAGCATCTACACATATTCCACTGTCGTCTGCAATCGCAGGTAATCCCGTTAGCTTGCAGATTGTTCTAGCCTTTAAAAGTGAGTTTTCTTCAAAAGTGCTTCCAGTTTCTTCAATCTCTCCGATTTCTGGAAATTCATCTAAGCCAACAACTTCTAAGTGGGTAGCCCCTAAATCACTGAGAATTCGTCGAAACTCAATAACTTTTCCAGAATTTTTGGTTGCTAAAACTAATTTCATGAAAGAGATTTAATTTGAAGTTCTGAAAGCGTATGACAGCCTTCTACAGCCAAATCAAGAAGTGAATTAAGTAAATTACGATCAAAAGGTTCGCCTTCAGCGGTACCTTGAACTTCAATAAACTTTCCAGACCTCGAAATAACCACATTCATATCAGTTTCCGCTCGAACATCTTCTTCATAACAGAGATCGAGCATTGGCTTTCCGTCAATGATTCCTACTGAAACTGCTGCGACTGATTCCCTTAACACTTTTGCATCAGCTTTTACGTGACCATTCGCTTTTGCCCAAGCAATCGCATCCGCAAGTGCAACATAAGCGCCGGTGATAGCTGCAGTTCTGGTTCCGCCATCTGCCTGCAAAACATCGCAGTCGAGAACAATTGTGTTCTCTCCTAATGCATGATTGTCGATTACTGCGCGAAGTGAACGGCCGATTAATCTAGAAATTTCTTGGGTGCGTCCGCCTAACTTTCCTTTGACGCTTTCGCGATCAGAGCGGGTATGGGTGGCACGCGGAAGCATTGAATATTCTGACGTAACCCAGCCTTTGCCAGAATCTTTTAACCAACGTGGAACGCCTGGGGTAAATGATGCAACGCACAAAACTCTGGTGTTACCGAATTCAACAATAACTGAACCTTCTGCGTTGTTTAGCCAATTGCGCGTAAATTTAATTTCACGTAATTGATTATTACTTCGGCCATCATTTCTTGTCATTAGAGCTCCCTCAAAGTTCCTGGTGTTGAACTTTTGTTACTTCTGGTCCCAAGAAACGTCGGGCCAAAACTTCGAATTGATGAGAATCGCCTGTTGCTAAAAATTCGTGGCTAGGAGCGCTATTTGAATTTTCTCTCAACAAATTCTTTTCGACTAAAACTCTGTATAAATCTTTGGCAGTCTCTTCCGCTGAGGAAACCAGCGTCACGCCTTCACCCATTACATAAGAAATCACACCGGTTAGCAATGGATAGTGCGTGCAACCTAAAACCAAAGTATCTACTTTCGCATCAATCATGGGCGCTAAATATTCACGCGCAATCGCAGTTATCTCTGCGCCGGTAGTTTCACCACGTTCGACATATTCAACAAATCTTGGACATGCTTTAGAGGTGATTTGTAATTGTGGTGCTGCAGCAAATGCATCTAAATATGATCCTGAATCGATAGTGGCATTAGTGCCAATTACGCCTACTTTTCCTGAGCGAGTCGCAGCGACTGCCCTTCGGGCAGCCGGTTGAATAACTTCAATTATTGGTACTTGAAATCTTTCGCGAGCATCACGAAGCATTGCTGAACTTGCAGTATTGCAAGCGATAACAATTGCTTTGCAACCGCGCTTGACCAAGAACTCGATGATTTCTAAAGAAAATTCACGGACTTCCGCAATTTTTCGAGGACCATATGGACCTCGAGCGGTATCGCCAATGTAAATCGTTGACTCATTAGGTAATTGATCAATGATGGCTCGAGCAACTGTTAAGCCGCCTACGCCAGAGTCAAAAATTCCAATTGGTGAGTTACTCACGCTAGAAATTGTATTAGACCTTTAGATACTTACGTAATGTGATAGCAGAAGCCAAAATTGATACAACTAAGCCGGTCAGCAATAGCCAAGCAGATGCAATCCAGACCTCTCCCCACCCAAAAAACTTAGTGAAGGTAAGTAATGGTGCAATTTTGCTATCAATTACCGACTTAATTCCCGCTAACAGACCGGTAGCCATCATCCAACCAACAAATGCTGAGAAGACACCTTCTAGTAGAAACGGCAACTGAATAGACCAACTAGTTGCACCAACTAGTTTCATGACGTTGGTTTCGCGTCTACGATTAAACGCGGCAATGCGCAACGTATTACTAATAAGCAATGCCGCGGTTAAAACTGAAGCTAATCCCACCGCGAGCGCGCCATCGCGTAGCACGCCTAGTAATTTAAAGAATTTATCAAGAATAGTTCGCTGGTCTTGTACTACGTCAACTCCTGGGCGGCCAGTGAAAGCAGAGACCACTACGTTGTACTGAGTTGGGTCTTTCAATTTAACTCTAAATGACTCAGGTAATTGGTCGGCAGTTACATTCTGAGCTATTGCGGAATCTTTGAAACGCTCTTTGAAATGCATGAACGCTTCTGCTTGAGATTCATAATAGACCTTATCTACTACTGGCAAAGCTTGTAGATCTTGCTGAATTGCAAGGCGCTGTTCTGAGGTGACCACACCAGTTGAGCATGATGCTGATTCAGATAGAGAGCTACACAAGAAAACAGAAACTTCAATTTTGTCGTACCAGTAATCTTTCATTGCTTTAACTTGAGCGTTTGAAAGTAACCCAATACCTAGAAGGCTTAGTGAAATTGCCGTTGTAACCATAACCGCAAAGGTCATTGTTGCATTTCGACGTAAGCCAATACCTACTTCGCTTGCAATAAATCGAGCGCGCATTTAATTACCCCGTATATCCGTATACGCCACGTACTTGATCTCGAACTACGTGACCTTGATCTAATTCAATAACTCGCTTGCGCATTTGGTCCACAATCCCTGAATCATGCGTTGCCATAAGAACAGTAGTACCTTCACGATTAATGCGGTCAAGCAATTTCATGATCCCTACAGATGTTGCAGGGTCTAAATTTCCAGTTGGTTCGTCTGCAATCAAAATAGGTGGCTTGGTGACATATGCACGTGCGATAGCTACGCGTTGCTGTTCGCCACCTGAAATTTCAGATGGCTTGCGGTCACCTTTATCTTCAAGACCAACAAGTTCGAGTACTTCTGGAACTTCGCGATTAATCTCTTTTTGCGAATGGCCCAATACGTGAAGTGCAAATGCCACGTTCTCAGTAATGGTCTTATTTGGAAGTAAGCGGAAATCTTGGAAAACGGTACCGACTTGGCGGCGCAGTTCTGGGACTTTGTGATTTGGCAAAGTATTTAAATCTTTACCAGCAACATGAATAGTTCCGGTGGTTGGACGTTCTTCGCGAAGTACTAATCGTAAGAAAGTTGACTTGCCTGAACCGGATAGACCAACGAGGAAGACGAATTCGCCTTTTTCAATTTCAAGATTGACGTTATCCAGGGCTGGACGATCTGTACCTGGATAAATCTTGCTGACGTTTTCAAATCTGATCATAACGGGGCAAGTTTAGGTAACTAATTGGCAATTTCCCGATATTTCGAGTATTTCTCAGCTTTTTCTCACGCTCAACTTTGGCGAAAGGTGATTTATTACGCAGTACGACGCCAGCGGATTCCAGATTCAATGAAATCATCAATTTCACCATTTAATACTGCCTGCGTATTTCCAGTTTCATGATCAGTGCGCAAATCTTTAACCATTTGATAAGGGTGTAAAACATATGAACGCATTTGATTGCCCCATGAACCTGAATTACTTCCTTTAAGCGCATCTATTTTTGCTTGCTCTTCTTGACGTCGTCGTTCTAACAATTTTGATTGTAAAACTGCCATGGCAGTAGCTTTATTTTGAATTTGGGATCGTTCATTCTGACAAGATACGACAATTCCTGTAGGCATGTGAGTGATACGCACCGCGGAGTCCGTAGTGTTAACGCCTTGACCACCAGGGCCAGATGAACGATAAACATCGACTCGAATTTCTTTTTCATCAATTTCAATATGATCACTTTGATCTACAACAGGCACAACTTCAACTCCACAAAATGATGTATGACGACGACTCTGCGAATCAAATGGCGAAATTCGCACCAATCTATGAGTTCCTTGTTCTACAGATAAAGTTCCATAGGCATATGGTGCCGAAACCCTAAAAGTTGTTGATTTAATTCCAGCTTCTTCACCATATGAGGTTTCAAGCACATCGACTTTATAATTATGTCTTTCGCAATAGCGCAAATACATTCGACTGATCATTTCTGCCCAGTCACATGCTTCAACTCCACCTGCTTCAGAACGAATTGTCACTAAAGCATCTCGCTCGTCATATTCACCCGATAAAAGAGTCTGCACTTCTAATTCACTTAAGACTTTTGTAATGGCATTTAACTCATTATCAGCTTCGACTAACGCGCCCTTATCGCCAGCTTCTTCTGCCAACTCTAGGAGAACTGGAATATCTTCAATTCTTCTACGTAGCGTTGTTAATTTATTAATTTGAGATTGAGTATGACTAAGTTTTGAAGTTACACGTTGGGCGTTTTCAGTGTCATTCCAAAGATCCGGTGCTCCAGCTTCAATTTCCAGCTTTGCCGCATCCTCTTTTAACTTTGGTAAATCAAGAACTTGTTCTATGCCAGAAAGCGTCTGACTTAGGGCAGAAATTTCCCCGTTGTAATCGCGTTCGGCCATGCAGGTAGTTTAGCGTTCTGTTACATCATCCATTAACGCTTGTATCAAACTCTCCTGTAACCACCCTAACCATGTATAAACAGCATAGACCGCTCTTAATGGGTCATCTGGCTTAAGTAATTCCAAATGTTCTTGTTGAGTGTCTTCGATTCTTAATCGAACGCCAAGCGCTAGACGAATATCGTTCAATCCACCAAGCCACGCATTTGCACCTTCATGATCTAAATCAATTGGTTGATCCCCTGCATTAATCAGATTACTTCTGATTGCCATTGAATGAGCACGCTTTTTATCTCTTAGCGTTGATTCGGTATATCTACGAAATTCTGAAGCTGCAGCCTCATCTGCATAAGCATTTGGAAGCAGTCTTAATAAAACTTCATCTTCCGGTGGTGCATCATGAACGGTAATTCCTACCATTGCAGCTAATGGATCATCGTTTGCATGATCTATTCTCTCCGCTAATAGTTCAATAATTTGCTCACTAAGGTTAATCAGCACTTCACGCTCAGATTCAGAGAACTTGGCTTGATATTCATTTTCGCCATGGCGTTTAAATCCATTCGGTTGATCAGCCATCACAACTCTTCTTTTGAAATCGTCGCCCAGAGCCCATATTCATGTAAACGCTGGACATCTCTTTCCATTTCTTCACGAGAACCATTTGAAACAACGGCTTTTCCGTCATTATGCACTTTGAGCATTAATTCAGTTGCATGTTCTTTGGTGTAACCAAATAGTTCCATAAATACATAGGTTACATATGACATCAAATTAACGGGATCATCCCAAACTACACATACCCAGAGACGGTCATTGCTAAAAATAGCCTTTAACTCTTCATCAAGGTGAGTATTGATTTTGACCATGGTTAATTTTAACTAGCGAACGGCAACAGTTACAGGCGTAGATGTGGAACCCGCAGCGCTTACGCGCAAATTAAGGAAGGGGCTGCTGCCAACAGAGTAGCTAAATGTATAAAGTCCATTTGTATCGGTCATACCGGATGCAACTTGAGTCCATTTTCCATCAAACTTTTCGAGCAAGACCGGAATTTGTTTGCCCGGATTAACTACCCCGGATAAAGAAATTTTGCTATTCATGGCTGCGCTCGTAGGAGCCTTAATTTTAATCTGTGGCTTAACTTTGATTGATTGCTCGTTTGATATTCCTTCTAGTCGCTCCCAGGTTCCATCACTTCTTAATCTGATATTTTGATTAACACCTAGGTAAATTGGCAATGTGACCTTTCCATCTACACCAGTTGTTAGCGTTGTGATTTCTCGCCATGATTGATCTAGAGAATTCTTAACTTCCACCTTCACTGGTAGTGATGCAATAGGTTGTTTATCCGCCAATGTGAAAGTTCCAGATAAATTAATTAATTGTCCATAAGTGAATTCTGTGAGATCGCTTGTGATACTAGAAAGAACTTTATCCGGTGCAATTGATAGCGCGACATTTCTGATCTTTTCCATAGCTTGTGGATCTTCAAAACCAATAGTCCACGCGACTACTCCGCCGAGGCGGTACTTTCCGACAAGATTTGCGCGTGCTTCAAAGGCGCGAGCATCTTGATACCAAGCAACTCTGGACGCGGTGCAACTTGTTGAGAGACCAGTTGAGGTATTTCCGTTATATACCTTTTGATATGTAAATGTGGCTTCTTGATGAGTTTCGTTATAGGTAATGGTTGCGCCGTATCCGGCTGCAAGATTTGCAGCATTACTCATCAGAAATGTCGCAGCTTTTGCTCCTGCAACAACTGACTTAGCAACATCGGCAGGACAAACTCCCGCAACTTTTGTGACCCAATCTCTTCCATACCCTGCTAAACCAAGAAAAACTTTCGATGCTGGCATGATTGAAGTTGCATATTTGACTGTGCTCTCAGTCCAAGAAATTGGTCCAATCGGCCCAGGCTTTGCAACTGAATAGTCATAAGTCATGATTCGCAATCGATCTATATCTGAAGCAATATCCGCCCAAGCGTAAACAAAATAACCTTTTTTGCCGCTCGCTGGATCAAGCAAATAAGGTGTGGTAACAGATAAGAGTTTTCCATTCGCTCTTAGAGTTGCACTTAATTGCTTAATGAATGCCACCCAAAAAGGTTTGGTTTTGTTCCAAGTGGTATTTCCATCAACAAATGCAAAACCTTCAAAATCTAAATCAATTCCGTCAAAATTTCTGGCCAAAACTAATTCGGTAATTGCATTAACCGCTTCAGTTCTGCCGTTTTCCGTAGATAGCAAATTTGAAAGCACCAATTTATCTGTGCCATCAGTAATAGTTGGAATTATCGTCATTCCAGCATTTTTCATTGTGGCCAAAGGTATTGCGATCGGAACACTTGGGTTTGCCGGTGAATATAAGTCGGCAATCGTCACTTTCTTGCCATTGTATTTAAGCGTGTACCAGAATGGCATAACTTCACGAATCAAATCTGCATTGTTCAATGCTGCTGGAAGCGAAGTTTTCATTCCGTAATAAGGAATCCAGCCACTATAAATCTTGCGCGGTTGTGGGTTCTCTGCAACCGCTGGAGTTATTGAAAGGCCAATAAGCACCGCAATTGCGGCGGATAGCTTGGCTCGCTTTAACATGAGTGGCAGTTTACTTTTACAGGTAGAATTATCAGATGAAGGACTTACTGCGCACCGCGGATTTATCTCGCGATGATGTCGAATTGTTGCTAGAAACTGCTGCAAAATTCGCTGCGAATCCACTTTCAGCACCTGATCAGCTGAGAAATAAATCGGTAGCGATTTATATGACCAAACCGTCCACAAGGACTCGTTTGGCCTCAGAGACTGCAACTGCGCATCTAGGCGGAACCCCTATTTTCATTCGAGGTGACGAACTTCAATTAGGTCGCGGTGAGACCATTGCAGATACTGCAAAAATTATCAGTGGCTTTTGTGATGCGCTAATCATCAGGACCTTCAAACAATCTGATGTAAACGAACTCGGAGCTAATTCAACAATTCCAGTAATCAATGCTTTAACAGATGATGATCATCCAACTCAATTACTTGCTGATTGGCTGACTATTCGCGAAGTATTCGGAAAAGATATATCTGGTCGTAAATTCTCTTATTTTGGAGATGGCAACAACATGACTCATGCTTGGTTAATCATGGGAGCAATTATGGGTGCACATGTTGTTGCAGCCACACCTGATGGCAAGTGGGCGCCAGATTCCAATGTAGTTGCAGAGGCAAAAGCAATTGCAAACAAAAATGGTGGAACTATTGAGTTAACAAATGATCCTATTGCTGCCGCAAAAGACGCTTCTGTAATTTATACAGATGTTTGGATGTCGATGGGAGATCCAGAGTCTGAACGTAATGAGAAAATGAAAGTGCTAGCACCTTTTGCAGTCACTGAGTCTCTTATGTCACACGCTGCAAAAGATTCGATTTTTATGCATTGTTTACCAGCGCATCGTGGAGAAGAAGTTGAAGCAAGCGTAATTGATGGAGATAAATCAGTTATTTGGCGTGAAGCATTCCATCGCCGGACCACAATTCAAGCTCTGCTCTATCACTTAACGCGTGGTGAATTAAAGGGAAATTAAGTAGCAATCACTAGTAAGTAAGGCGCTTGCTGAGTACATTTGCTACATGCGTGTTGCAGTTCCTAAAGAAATCAGGGCTGGAGAGAAGCGCGTAGCGCTAGTCCCAGACGTCATCAATAAATTCACCAAGCTTGGTTTTGAAGTTATTATCGAAAGCGGCGCAGGAATTCATGCGCAAGCAACTGATAAAGACTACGAATCGGCCGGTGCAAAAATCGCGGGAGAAGTTTTAAGGGATGCCGATGTTGTACTTTCGGTGCAACCATTATCGCCATCACAATCAGCTAGTTTGAAAAAAGGTGCAGTGACAATTTCTTTCCTTTCACCAACTACTGCCGTAGAAAATATCGATGCTCTCGCAAAAGTGGGTGCGACTGCTTTTTCAATGGAATTAGTACCTAGAATTTCTAGAGCTCAATCAATGGATGCATTAACTTCACAAGCGCTTTGTGCAGGTTATAAGGCAGCCTTAATTGGTGCAGAGCTAAGCCCAAGATTCTTCCCGCTGTTAATGACTGCAGCGGGAACTGTGACTCCGGCGCAAGTCTTAGTTTTAGGCGCAGGCGTAGCCGGACTTCAAGCTATTGCGACTGCGCGACGTTTAGGTGCAGTTGTTAGCGCTTACGATGTTCGCCCATCTTCCGCTGATGAAGTTAAATCAATGGGAGCAACTTTTATTGACTTGCAATTGGAATCACTTGCGGGCGCAGGTGGATATGCAAGAGAAATGACCGAAGAGAGAGCGAAACAGCAACAAGATTTACTTACTCCATATATTGCTAAATCGAATGTTGTCATTACAACCGCAGCAGTGCCAGGTAGGACTGCGCCAAGATTAATGACCAAAGCTATGGTTGATGCAATGACTCCTGGTTCGGTGATAGTAGATCTCGCTGCAGAAACAGGTGGAAATGTCGAAGGCTCAGTTGCAGGAGAGATTATTACGACAAGCGGTGGTGTGATTATTTGGGGTGGAAAAGATGTGCCAAGTTCTCTGCCATTCCACGCATCAAGTCTCTATTCTCGTAACTTACTAAATCTATTGACCCTAATTACAACACCAGCAAAAGATGGTGAAAAAGTAGCCTTAAATATCGATTTTGAAGATGAAATAGTGGCTGCTTCGGCGCTGACACACGATGGTTCAAGGAGAAACTCATGAGCAATGGTTTAGCACTGTTAGCAATATTTACACTTGCAGTATTCGTTGGTTTTGAAGTGGTTTCGAAAGTTTCCACAACTCTACATACTCCACTGATGTCTGGTGCCAACGCAATCCACGGAATTATTTTGGTAGGAGCAATATTGGTTGCAGGTCACGCAGAGGGCGGTCTTGAGTTAGCACTGAGTGTGATCGCAATTGTTTTGGCTACTATCAACATGATTGGTGGATTCGTCGTAACAGATCGAATGCTTGAGATGTTCAAAGGAAAGAAATAACCATGAGCAGAAATCTCTATGACCTTCTTGGTTTGCTTTCATCTGTTGCATTTATTCTGGCACTTAAAGGTTTATCTCACCCAAAGAGCGCACGCCGTGGAAATTTAATTGGAGCAGCCGGTGCAGGTGTCGCCACATTTGTGGTTTTCTTTTATAGAGAAGATGGAAAAGGTTTACAAAATCTGCCACTAATTATTGGTGCCTTAGTTGTAGGTATTGCAGTTGGCGTACCAGCTGCGCGTATGGTTCAAATGACGCAGATGCCACAGATGGTTGCGCTATTTAATGGTGTCGGAGGTGGCGCAGCCGCTTTGGTGGCGATAGTCGAATACCTAAATCTTGGTAATTCAGCTTCTACTCTTGCAGTTATTGCAACAGTATTCACAGTTGTTGTGGGTTGTGTTTCATTTAGCGGTTCGGTCGTTACCTTCTTAAAATTGCAAGAGTTAATGACTACTCGCCCAGTTATTTTCCCTGGGGGACGTTTTGTAATTGCAGGCACACTTGTCGCAATAATTGTGAATGCCGGTTATGTGATCGTTCAAGGAGGCAATTCATTACTTGAATTGCTTGCTCTGCTCTCACTGATTTTTGGCGTGTTATTTGTGCTTCCAGTAGGTGGCGCCGATGTCCCAATCGTAATTTCACTCTTAAATGCCTTTACTGGCTTGACCGTTGCAGCTAGTGGATATGTACTTGAAAATATTCTTTTGATCGTTGCTGGAACTTTAGTAGGTGCATCTGGAACTATTTTGACCAGATTGATGGCAGAAGCAATGGGTCGTTCTCTGTTTGGCACACTTTTCGGAGCATTCACCGCAAAGGCTGTAGCTGGAAGTGGCGAACAAGAATCACGTCCAGTTCGAAGTGGTTCCCCTGACGATGTGGCAATTTTGCTTAATTACGCAAGGCGAGTCGTTATTGTTCCTGGTTATGGTTTAGCGGTCGCACAAGCTCAACACACTATTCGTGAAATGGCTGATCTACTAACTGCAAAAGGCATTGATGTTGCTTACGGAATTCATCCAGTAGCAGGTCGAATGCCAGGGCACATGAATGTGCTACTTGCTGAAGCAAATGTTCCTTACGAACAATTAAGTGAAATGGAAGAAGTTAATCCAACTTTTGCACAAACTGATGTCGCGTTAGTGGTTGGCGCAAACGATGTAGTTAATCCTGCAGCTAAGACCACACCTGGGGCACCAATTTATGGAATGCCTATTCTGGATGTAGATCAAGCAGCGAATATCATTTTCTTGAAACGCTCAATGCGCCCAGGTTTTGCTGGTATCGAAAATGAATTGCTTTATGATTCAAAGACAACTTTGTTATTTGGAGATGCAAAAGCATCGCTTACCAAAGTTGTCTCTGCTTTAAAAGCTCTCTAAACCTGCAACTAAACGATCTATATCTTCTTTAGTTGAATAAGGTGCTAAACCTGCACGCAGAGCACCGCCATCTCCTAATCCAAGTTTGTGTGATGCTTCGAATGCATAAAAATTATGGCAAGGAGCATTGACCTTTGTCTTTGCTAAATGTTTATAAATATCTACGCCATTCTTACCTGCAAAACTGAAGTACAAAGTTGGGGTGCGATGTTTAGCATGGCCATAAGTAGTTACGCCAGGCAGTCTTTTTATTTGATTTTCCATATATTCAAATAGCGGATGTTCGTAATCCTCTAAAGCTTGCATGGATTTAACTATTCGCTCTCGCCGAGAGCCTGTGGCTTCATGATCCATGCCTGCAATGAAATCAATAGAGGCAGTAACTCCAGCCATAATTTCATACGGCAACGTGCCAAATTCAAATCGTTCTGGAACAACCAAGGTTGATGGAGCTAATTTGTCATTCTTAATGGTCTCCAGCAAAGCAGGATCCGCAACCAAAGAAGCACAATGTGGTCCAAAAATCTTGTATGAAGAAAAACCTATAAAGTCGGCGCCAATTGCTTTGAAATCAATCACCGCATGTGGCGTTAAATGAACCGCATCTACTAAGAATAAAGCGCCAACTCCATGAACGGCCTTTGCAATCGCAGCAATATCTGGTCTAGTTCCTAGAGTATTTGCAGCACCGGTACATGCCACAAATTTGGTTTTACTTGAAAGTAAATTTGAAATTGCTTCCACGGGCAATTCGGCGGTTTGGGTATCGAATTCTGCCCATTTGATGGTGGCACCTTTTGATTCTGCGGCTTGTACCCATGGTCGAATATTTGAATCATGATCAAGTCGAGTAACAATAATTTCATCACCTGGCCCCCAACTCTTTGCCAAGTTTCGAGATAAGTCATAAATTAATTGTGTCCAACTGCGGCCATAAATTACTCCCTTGGGGTCGCAATTTAATAAATCTGCAACAGCTTGACGATAATCCAAAACACATTTCTCAGCATTCTGTTCGGATATCGTTACTGTATTTCGGTTCGAAGTTGGCTGCACAATTGCTTTCGCAATTGCATCCCCGACACTTTTTGGAACTTGCGAACCACCTGGTCCATCAAAAAAAGCTATTCCCGATTCAAGCGATGGAAATTCTTTGCGAATTCGATTTACGTCAAAAGCCATGACGTGAAGTTATCCCTGAAATCAGAAAAGCGCCACCATAAAGGCGACGCATTTCTGTGCTTTGGTGGTAGATGAAGGATTTGAACCTTCGAAGGCAGAGCCGGCGGATTTACAGTCCGCTCCCATTGGCCGCTCGGGCAATCTACCGTTAAGCGGCGTAAGGTTATCAGGGTTACGGATTAGGGAAAAATCGGGCCAAATTAACTAAATTAAGAAGAGGCTTTTAGCTTTTTCAACCGCAGACTCACGGCCATCTACATCCAGCTTTCTATAGATATTTCTCAAGTGGGTCTTCATGGTGTTCATCGAGACGTGTAGCGCTTCTGATATAGCACTGATTGGTTTGCCGGTTGCTAAATGTCTAATTACTTCTAATTCGCGCGTAGTTAATGGAACCGGAATCGATCCACTTCTATTTTGTTGATTCTCTCGAGCACGATCCGTGATTCTGCGTGCAATATCTTCTGTAAACGGTGTTGATAATTGATGTGCCGCTTTTATGATGATGTCGAAAAGCTTATGTTGCCTTAACAAGAATTCAATTGCACCAGTCTCTTCAACCAGTTTTAAGGCTTGTCGCATGTAATCAACGGCAACACTCTCTCGATCTGAAAAATAGTCCGATAGAGCCACCAATTTGTAAATTCTTTCTCTAGCAGTGCTTTCTGGAAGAGACTTAATCCACTCAAGCATGTCACGCCCATTCCACTCCTCTTTGAGAGCGCGAATTTGTTGTACCAAAATTGTATTAGGTAATCGATTAGTAAGAATTTCAATTCGTTCAATATCCTTAATTAAATATCGAATAAAAAGTTCGCTTGAATCAGGGAAAAAAGATAGTTCGTTTTGTAAATTCATTTTTGAAATTAATTCACGCTCTTCACGAATTATGGACAGAGCTTCAGGCAATTTATTATTTATTGCCAGCTCTCGCGAGAAATAACCATCAGCCAAGTAATACCAAGGCCACTGCTCATATTTGAGTGACTCACTCTTAAGTTTTTCAAAAACTAGCAGCGATTCTTGAGGTAATGCCATGGCCATCAAAGAGATTGCCTTTACATATAGTGAATCAAAGGGAAAAAGAATGCCAGTGTAGTTATTTTGCTCGGCAATTTTTATGTTTTTATTTGCAAGTTCTAATGCTTTTCGGTGTTCGCCTTCGGAGGCCCTTGTCATAGCTAAAATAGAATTTCTCAAATAGAAAACTTGATCTTTATCTTCAGAATTTAGGGACTTTTCTAGCGTTTTCGCGATTCGACTTAAAGATACGAAATCATTAAGTATTAAGTCTTTTTGCGAACTCAACCTAAGCATTTGAAGAATATCGGCGACTTCAATTTTTGAAATTCCAGATTCGAAAGACTTCAACTCTTCTTCAACATTTATCTGCAAAGCTTTAAAACGCCCAAAAGCGAAATTTAAATGAGACCTAACCAAATTTGACGTAGAGATAATTTGTTGACTTTGTGGTGAATTGGAATATTTAAATTGGAGTGTTTCAAGTTTTGCTTCCGCCCCTGCAAAATCTGTATCAACTAAGAATGCGACCAATTCAAGAGAATCTGCTTCATGAACGAGGTTGGGATCTTGCTTTAAGAGCTGAGCTGCATAATTGCGCAGTTCATCACCCTTAGCCTTATATGCAAAATCTCGAAGCTCGCTATAAACCATGGCCTAAGGGTGATGGAAAAACTCACCCTTGGCGAGCCATATTGGGGTGAGGTTTAGCGGTGAAACTTAACCCTTAATCTCATCTAAGCGTGCCAAAGATTCCAAACGTTCAACTTTGTGGTCAACGATAGGCGCGATGTATGAAAGGCCAGGTTCGTGGATTAATTCATTTGGTAGCGCGGCTAGTTCTGGGATGTATTTGCGAATGTAATCGCCATCCGGATCAAATTTTCTGCCTTGTTCGGTCGGATTAAATACTCTGTAATAGGGAGAGGCATCTGTGCCGCAACCAGCTGTCCACTGCCAGCCATGTGAATTGCTGGCAGGATCAAAATCAACTAAATGTTCCATAAAGAAGTTAGCACCATGTTGCCATTCAATATGTAAATCTTTTACCAAAAATGATGCCACCACCATTCGGGTGCGATTATGCATCCAGCCAGTTGTAACGAGTTGACGCATTGCAGCATCGACAAATGGATAACCGGTTTTGCCTTCGCACCAAGCTTTAAATTTCTCTCCAGGTTGGTCATATCTCATGTTTGCAAATTTTGGAGTGTAATACTCATCGATTGTATTTGGATTATGAAAAAGTACATCCGCGTAAAATTCACGCCAAGCAATTTCCTTGCGGAAAGTATCATGAGCTTTGCTCGCACCTAAACCAAATAACAAAGTTCTTGGATGAACTTCGCCAAATTTTAATGGTGCGCTCATCTTGCTAGTTCCATCAATTCCAGCCATATTGCGCTGTTCGTCATAACTATCTAAAGCATTGGCTTTGAACCATGCAAAACGTGCCAGCGCGTTTGATTCTCCCGCAAGTGGTATTTCACAATCAGTTTTCCAATCTGGAAATTCTCGTTGTGCTTTATTCGGCCCGAAAGCGTTTATTTCTTTTGGTGCTGCAACTGGATTTCGCCAACCATGTGCCATCCAGCCTTTATAGAAAGGCGTGTACACGCGATAATTTGTGTCATCAGGTTTTCGGACTCGACCTGGCGCAACTGCATATGGGCTACCGGTCTCAATCAAGTTGATACCTGAATCTGCTACTCGTTGATCACGCGCTGCCCCATAAGGTTCATACTCTTTTGAAATATGAACTTCGGCAGCTTTGTAGCTTTTCAACACCTCAACTTGATCCCCTGCAACAACATGAAGCTTGCCGCCAAGCGATTCATCAAGTGATCGCAATGAATTTGCTAAGTACGCCAATCGCTTATTGCCTGCTTGCTTTATAAGCTTTGGATCCAAAATAAAGAGCGGAACTATTTCATCAGAATTCTCAATCGCGGCCAAAAGTGCTGGATTATCACCAAGACGTAAATCTCGACGGAACCACATAATGTTTCGCTTCACAGTGCTAGTGTTTCATCATGAAGGAGATTTCGCATTTCCAAGTAAGAAATGTTCCGGGCCAAGTGCGCCGTGTCAGCTTTAATGGTCGATTGGTCGATTATTGGGCACCGAAAAACCCAACCCACCTGCTGATTGCACATGATGGCCAAAATGTATTTGACCCACGGACCGCCACGAGGAGATTTACTTGGAGAATGGCGCAAAATGCCATTAAGATTTTTGAAAAACATGAATTAACGCCACCTGCAATTATTGGAGTTTTTCACTCAAGCACCAAAGAGAACCCACACGGTCGTTTTAAAGATTTAACGCCACAGAGTGCTTTCCAAGGACCAGTAAAGCCACTGGTAAAAACTGAGCTGAATATTGATGATCTGCATGGAGACACTTACCATCAATTAATTGCCGAAGAAATAGTTCCATTAATTACTGAATCCATAAACTTTAAACCAACTTTTGAAAATACCGCAATGGTTGGCTCGAGCATGGGTGGTTTGGCAACTTTAAACGCCTTAGGAATTAGAAAAGATTTCTTTGCGACCGCTTTAGCATTTTCGCCGCATTGGGTAATAGGCGGCAAACCTTTAGTCGATCACGTGCTTAATGATTTGCCAAAGCCAGGTACCCATAAAGTTTGGATGAGTCGTGGAGATCAGAAACTAGATAGCACATATAAGAATGATCAGGATTACGCCGATCAATTGATGCGCCAACTTGGTTGGAATTCAAATTTCAAGAGCACGGTCTATCGAGGTGCCGGGCATAATGAAAGGGCTTGGGCCAAGCAGATTTCTAACGCCTTAGAATTTTGGCTACTTGATTAAGTAACTCTGCAATCCTGAGGCGATTTTTTCGCCATTTGCATTAACTGCAATTGCGACAATTTCCAGCTGGGTACCTTTTTTGTATTTATCTTGATGCAAGTAAACACGGTACAAACCATCTTTGAATCCAGTCACTCCAAGGATGCGACGATCAGAAGTTCCCACAATGCTCCATGGCTTTCCCTTTTGGCGAACCGCAAAGGTAACTTCATTGAAATCATTACCTGGCACTGCAGCTGTTAACGCTACATATTGCTCGTATGTGCGAATATCAACTATTGGCTTATTTAAAGTAATACTCAATTTAGAAGTCGGAGCAAATTCTGAATCTGCTTTCAAGACCACCCAGCTTCGGGCAGGGAGCGTCAAAGTTACGTTTTTGCCAGTGATTGAAACATCGTTCGCTTTACCTGAAATTATTGCCCATTTTGAATTGTCAGTAGAAACATTTAGGTTTAATTTTGCATCAGCATCTCGCCCGTTAAAGGCCACCAAGAATTCTTGCTTGTCTGCATATCTACTAACCGCAAATGATCCATCGTTTGCATATCTAAGTTGCTGAGTGCCAGATCGAAGAGCTTTATATTTTTTCGTTAGAGCTTGCAGTTCAGACATAACTTTTTCAATTGGATTGGTTACATCAAATGCGCTCTTTGTTCCAATTGGTTCTCCGCCAATCCGAACCTCTTTTTGCCAATCCAATACTTGTGTTGGGAACATATCTTGGCGAGCCGATTTATCGCCGCCAAAACCGGTCATACCCTTTTCATCACCATAGTAAACAGTTGGCCCGCCTCTAAGTAGGAAAAGTAGAGCGTTCGCAAAATTGGCACGTTCAACTAATTGTGAAGCCGTTGCATCTGTGTTGCCTTGTAGAAACATTCCGATTCGCCCCATGTCATGGTTATCTAGGAATGTCGTTAAACCATATGCACTGGTGGTCGCGGTCGTATATAAATCGTCTTGATTAAAGATTTCAAGGAGATCTCTCTCGCCATTTCCATAAGTTGCATATTTTGAAGCGGCCGCTTGGAAAGCAAAATCTAAGACGCCAGGAAATTTATAATCAGTAACATACTTAGCTAGGTAGTTTGGATCTGTATCCCATACTTCACCGTATATTGGAAATGAAGTTTTGCCAGCTGCAGCTGCGGTTTTTAATACTGCTGGTAGAAATACTTTCCAAAACTCTGAATTTACGTGTTTTGCAGTATCGATTCGATATCCATCAATATCAAACTTAGTAATCCAGTCTTGCCAGACTTTGGTCCATCCTGCAATTACTACTGGTTTTTCTGTAAAGACATCATCTAGTCCAAAGAAGTCTCCGAATGTTGAAGATTCTCCACTGAATGTTGAATCTCCTCTGTTGTGATAATTGGTAATGTCATTTAAGAATGCTGGGGCTTTGATGTTCTTATTTTTATCACTGACTACTGGTGGTACTGGGAAAGATTTGGCCGCACATAATTTTGGGAAATTAGCTTTTCCGATGAATTTATTCAGATCAAATTTTTTTCCGCTGCAATCTTTGTAGGGATATTCTGAAATTTCAGAGTAACTATAAACATCCCCCTTATATTTGATTACATCACCGGTGTGGTTTATGACAATATCTACAATAACTTTCATATCTCGCTTATGAGCCTCAGAAACAAAATTCTTGAAATCTTCCTCGGTTCCTAAATGCGGATCGATTGTTGTGAAATCAAGACCCCAGTAACCGTGATACGCGGCTGAGTCTCCTTGAACATACCGCTGTTTAACTGGCGGTGTGATCCAAATCGAGTTGAAACCCAAACCTTGGATGTAATCGAGTTTTGAAGTTAACCCTTTGAAATCGCCGCCATGAAAATAGCCGATATCCGAAGGGTCATACCCCGTAACTGCTGGAAAACCCGTTAATCCTGCCTCATCGTTGCTGACATCTCCATTTGCAAATCTATCTGTCATTACAAAATATATTTGAGAATCAGCGGCACCACCTCTGATGGTTGGTCTGGCTAGCGCCGTCAAATCTTCTGCGGCAGAGGAATAAGTTAAAAACGAGAGTGCAACTACTGCTAACGCTACTAATTTCTTCATGAGAGCTTCCAAATGCCTTGATTTGCAGTATTAGTTTTGTATTTAATTCTGGTACCTGTAGCTTTTTGACCAAATAAAGTCTTTGATACTTTATAGCCCAACTTAGATAAATCAATATCGACAGTGCAAGGTTTGGCTGCGATTACCACTAAAACTTTACTCTTCTTTGATTCTCTTAAATAAGCCAAATAATTATCTTCAGCCGCAACCCATCTTAATCCGCCATTAATAATCGCATCTTCAGTTCTACGAATCTTGGTGAGCTTCTTAACTTCAGCCAAAAATGGTTGGTCCCAATTACTGCGATCTTCCCAATTGATAGTTCTACGTGCATCTTCACCGGAAAGACCCTCAAATCCAAGTTCATCACCCATGAAGATCGAAGGTACACCCGGATAAGTCATCAACATAGACATCGCCGCAAGATGCTTTGCTCTATCCCCTGCAACGATGGTTCTAAATCTTGGAGTGTCGTGAGAATCAAGCAAGACCATAGATGCAATAAGAGCTCTCCAAGGAATCGATCCGTTGAAATTCTTTATGGTATCGACAAATTGCTTGCCGGTAATTCTTGGCGCATCAATTGGGAGGCCCTGAAAACCCCCACTCAACTTTGCAGATTCGTTCATCCAAGAAGATAACGGGCGTGAGAATCCTTGGTAATTCATTGTGCCATGCCAACCAAGTCCTGCTAAATCATTTGCGACAAAATCAGCATTTTCAGCGACTAACCAAGCATCAGGTTTTGTCTCTTCCACCGCCTTGCGAATTCCGTACATCACTTCGTCATGCATATCTATTTCGCCATATTTGCCGGTCATGTTTCCAACATCTACGCGCCAGCCAGCCATTCCCCATTTAGGAGATAACCATTTGCGAATAATTGAATTTGGGGCTTCATACATAGCTTTTCTAAGTTCTTTAGATGCGTAATTTAATTTAGGCAGTGACTCAAGTCCCCACCAACCTTCATATCCCCATTTGTAATTTTTATTCCAATAGAAATAGCCTGCTTCTTTACTTTTTTTATCCTTCTTCGCTTTTTCAAGCCAGTAATGTCCAGCGCCACAATGATTAGAAGTGATATCTCCAACCAAGCGTACTTTCTTCTTATTTGCCGCTTTAACTAAGTTAAACCAGGCTTCATTGCCACCAAGAATTGGATCAATCTCATCAAAGCTACTAGCGTCATATCTATGATTTGAACGAGCAGGAAAGAATGGCGTGAAATAAATTCCGTTAGCACCAAGTTCAGTGATGTGATCTAGGTGTTCTTCAACGCCCTTTAAGTCACCGCCATAGACTTCAATTCCGGTGTTCTTGCTTTTATCTCTTGGCAAAGAATTCCAATCGCGTGCAACTGCCCAATTTGGAAGTTTCTTCTCTGAAGTTTTTGCGAATCTATCTGGAAAAATTTGATAAAAAACGGAACTGTTCAACCATTTTGGATATTCAGGTCGTGCAATTAATTGAAAATCTGTATTTGAATGAACATCGTGATCAAATAAACCCGCGGCAGAAAGCCAGTCATACTTACCGTTCCCCGCAAATAAGAACCGGTATCTGGTTTCGTAATTAATGATAGGAATAGTGACGCCCCACCATGATTCGGCACGACTCTTCTTTAAACGCTTAAGGTGTGCAGTGCGAGGTTCGCCATCATGGTAATACCGCATTACCGCGTCAGTAAATTTATAGGTATTTGGTATTCGAACTTTAAATGTCACTTTCTGACCCAATTTGGGGGCAGAGTTGCTTACATAAAGTTCACTTCCATCATGATGCGGCTCAAGTAACATGCCGACATCTTATTGTTAACTCCGCGAAGAGTTACTTATGTAGTTGGTCTACAGAATCATCCCAGCCAGTTACATCTTCAGGCTTACGTGGGCCTTTGCCGATATAGCGTGCGGAAGGACGAATTAAGCGGCCGGTGCGCTTCTGCTCCAAAATATGTGCAGACCAACCAGCGGTACGTGCTGAGGTAAACATTGGTGTGAACATATGTGGTGGCACTTCCGCAAAATCAAGAAGTACTGCAGCCCAGAACTCAACATTTGTCTCTAGAACTCTATCTGGACGACGTTCACGCAATTCAGTTAGGGCAGCCTCTTCCAGCGCTTTCGCAACTTCGTAACGTGGTGCATTCAATTCTTCGCATGTTCGACGGAGAGTACGTGAACGTGGATCTTGTGCTCGATAAACACGATGACCAAATCCCATCAAACGTTCATTCTTGTCTAATAACTCTTTTACATATGCGCGCGCATCACCGCGTTTTTCAACTTCTTCGATCATATGTAGAACACGAGAAGGTGCACCACCATGTAGTGGACCTGACATTGCACCAATCGCGCCTGACAATGAAGCCGCGACATCTGCACCTGTTGATGCAATTACACGAGCCGTAAATGTAGATGCATTCATTCCATGCTCGGCTGCAGATACAAAATAAGCATCTACTGCTCTGACATGCTTTGGATCTGGTTCACCGCGCCAACGAATCATCATTCGCTCAGTGACTGTATGCGCCTTATCAATTTCAGATTCTGGTACTGCAGGCATTGCATATCCGCGAGCTGATTGAGCTACATATGAAAGTACCATTACAGATGCGCGGGCTAAATTATCGCGAGCTTCTTCATCAGTAATATCTAATAATGGTTTGAATCCCCAAGCTGGTGCCAACATTGCAATTGCAGATTGCACATCTACTCGAACATCACCTGAGTGCACAGGGAGTGGAAATTTTTCGGCACGAGGTAATCCAGGATTAAATTGGTCATCAACTAATAATCCCCAAACATTTCCGAAAGAGACTCGGCCAACTAAATCTTCAATATCTACGCCGCGATAACGAAGTGCGCTACCTTCCTTATCTGGTTCGGCAATTTCAGATTCAAATGCAATTACGCCTTCGAGACCAGGCTTAAAATCTTCGCTCATGGGGCTAATTCTGCCCCTGTTTTTTAGGGGTAAAAACCATTAGCTGGCTTATATAAAGCGCTAGTAAAGTGACCTTTGATACATGAACCGGGAAGAGATCCAAGCCATGCGCCGCTCATACAGCGAGCGAGAGTTAGCCCTGCCCGAAACTGACCCAATCGGTGCATTCAAAATTTGGCTCAAGGAGGCGAGCGAAGTTCCATCAATCGTTGAAGCTAACGCCATGGTGCTATCGACTTTAGGTTCGGAAGAAATAATTTCCAGTCGTACCGTACTTCTTAAGGATGTTACCGAAGCAGGATTTACTTTTTTTACCAATTACAATTCAAGGAAAGCACAAGCACTCGAATTAAATTCTCAAGTTTCTCTGCTCTTTCCTTGGTATCCAATCGAAAGACAAGTAATTGTTCAAGGATATGCAAGTAAAGTTTCTGCAGAAGAGTCAGATGCATATTTCCAATCTCGACCATGGTCATCACAAATTGGTGCTTGGGCTTCACAACAATCTGCACCACTTGCAAATCGAGAAGAATTAGAAAACAGATTTAAGGGCGCTGCTGAGAAATGGCCAGAAGGAAGTAAAGTTCCAACACCGCCACATTGGGGTGGATATCTCGTGACACCTTTCACAATTGAATTCTGGCAAGGCAGATATTCTCGTCTTCATGACCGAATTAGATTTGAACGGTCTCAAAATTCGGGAGAGATTAGCTGCGATTGGAACGCAAACCGTTATTACCCGTAAAGTTTGCCCATGAGCGATATCAAGATTCCTGAAAACTTGAAACCAAAAGATGGTCGATTTGGTTGTGGGCCATCAAAAATCAGATCAGAAGCGCTAGATAACTTATTGAAATCGCAATCAATTCTTGGAACATCGCATCGTCAAAAACCTGTCAAGAGCGTTGTTAATCGAGTTCGAACCGGTTTAAATTCGCTATTTAACTTGCCAGAAGGTTATGAGGTGGTGCTCGGCAATGGAGGATCAACCGCTTTCTGGGATATCGCAACCTCGGGTTTAATTGAAAAAAAGTCTCAACATCTTCAATTCGGCGAATTTTCATCGAAATTTGCACAGGCCGCTAAGGAAAATCCTTTTATCGAAGAACCGACTGTTATTAAAGCAGAGCCTGGTTCACATCCAGTTGCGATTGCCGAATCAGGCGTAGATGTTTACGCCCTAACGCATAACGAAACTTCTACCGGAGTCTCGATGTCAATCAATCGTCCTGCTGGCACGGATGGGGCATTGGTGTTAGTTGATGCAACTTCTGCTGCCGGTGGTTTACAGGTTGATGCAAAGGAATTTGATGCATATTACTTTGCACCCCAAAAATCTTTTGCTTCAGATGGCGGTTTATGGATATCCATAATGAGTCCTGCCGCTCTTGAGCGAGCTGCGAAAATTAAAGAAGCCGGTAGATGGATTCCAGCGTTCTTTGATTTAACTATTGCAATCGAAAATTCGAAATTAGATCAAACCTATAACACTCCGGCTCTAGCTACTTTGATTTTATTGGCTGAACAAATTGAATGGTTCAATAACAATGGTGGCCTATCTTTTGCGGCAGGCCGAAGTGCTAAATCCGCCGAAATTATGTATGGGTGGGCAGAAAAAACCTCTTACGCATCTGCTTTTGTTACAGATCCTGCAATGAGATCAAATGTTGTTGCAACCATAAACTTTGATGAATCAATTGATGCAAGCAAGGTGGCATCGACACTTCGGGCAAATGGAATTGTAGATACCGAACCATATAGAAAGCTTGGCAAGAACCAATTACGAATCGGTATGTTCCCTGCTATAGAACCTGCGGATATTGAGAGTCTAACTAAGTCAATCGAATATGTAGTTGAAAGCCTTTAGTTGAATAAATTAAAGCGTGATACAACTTTTTGGACAATCACTGGCCAAGTCACAATTCTTAATTTCTTTCTAGGTGGTTTTGGCCCTGCGCAACCATTATTGCGCGTAGAGCAGAACACATCACTCACGATTGCTGGTTTGCATGGAACCATGATGGGACTAGCATCAATAATCGCTGGCGCGCTGCAAACCAGCTTGGTTCATAGATTTGGCCGTAAGAATTCCGCCTGGCTTGGTTTAACTATTTTCGCACTGGGCGTTCCCATTTTTGCCACCGGAAATTCTGTAGCTGTCACTCTTCCTGCAACGCTCTTCTTAAGCACCGGCTTTACCATCACAATAAATAATGCAATCACGCAACTATCACATCATTATCCTAAGAATTCTGATTTAGCTATCTCTCAAATGAATGGGGTTAACTCAGCAGGATATGTTTTCGGAACTGTAATTGTTGGCACATTAGCTTTCTATGACATCTCTTGGCGGTTGGGTTTATTAGCCTGCGTACCAATGGTGATCCTGGTTTATTTCCTTGGCCGTAATAAAATTGAGGGCGCTCATGACCATGATGTACCAAAACAAGTTGGCAAATTAAGTAAATCATATTGGATCGCATGGTTTGGTTTCTACGCTTCTATTTCATCGGAATTTGCAACGGCATTTTGGGCTGCGACTTTAATTATGGATAGAACTGGTGCCAATCCTGCGATTTCTATTCTATGCATTGCCACGCTTGGCACAGGTATGGGTTTAGGCCGATGGTTTGGTCCGGTGGTGTTAAAGCAATTCTCAGTCGACATGCGTGTAAAAATATTTTTGATTTTACAGATGGCATCTTTTGCTGCATTTTGGTTGTCACATAATTTAACTATCTCGATTTTGCTTTTACTCTTCATTGGATTAGGAATCAGCGGACAATTTGCAATGATCTCAATTAGATTGATTCGACTAAGCGATAATCGTCCAGATTTAGCGATGGGGTATTCTGCTTATGCGGCTGGAATTGCAATTGCTTCTGCCCCATTCTTACTAGCTTTTATCGGTGATTACATTGGAATTTCTCGAGCGTATTTAATTGTGCCCGTTTATATTGCAATCGCTTATTTAGCAGTGCATAAAGTTAGTTCTGAAGTACTGACGAAACCGTAATATCTGCCGGAATTTTCGCTATTTTTCGGTATTTTATGAAGGCAAAGAGCGCGGCACCAAAAGTGATAAGCGCACAACCCGCAATTGTTATACGTGGGCCAAGATGTTCGGCAGTGAACCCAATAATCGGAGAACCTATGGGCGTGCCACCCATGAATATGAACATATAAATACCCATTACCCGACCTCGAATCGCGTGATCGGAGTTTGCCTGAATATAGGTGTTGGCTGAAATCATTGTGGTTAATGCACTGAATCCATTAATCGGAAGCAAAAGCAAATAGATTTCATAGGTCGGCGCTATCGCTAAGGCCAAAACCCAGATTGAAAAATTCATTGCAGCTAAAGGAACGAAGAGTGGCTTTCCGGTTCGATCTCTGCGCGCTGAATAAAGGGCGCCAGTTAAGGTTCCGATGCCCATGGCAGTGCCTAAAATTCCGTAGGAAGCGGCACCTCTATCAAATTCTTTTGTCGCCATTAATGCATTGAAAATCTGTGCGTTTAATCCGAAATTTGCGGCAAAGAAAATAGTAAGCATAATCATTTGCAAATCAGGACGCTTCTTGATGTAAGCAAATGCTTCCTTTAGAGTGCCTGCGGTTTTCTCTTTTTCAGGCAAATGCAGTTCGTGCTGCCTTACCGCCATAAAGGTAAACATAATTACGATAAATGAAATGCCGTTAATTATGAATGATGGACCAGTTCCGAATCCAGCGATCAGAAAACCAGAGATAGCTGGACCAACCAGACGGCCAAAGTGAAAATTTGCGCTATTTAAACTCATGGCATTTGTAAGATCATCTTTACCCACGACTTCGATGATAAAACTAGATCTAAACGGTGCATCGATTGCACTAAATACGCCCAGTAAAATAGCTAAAATATAAATGTAGTTCATTGTTACTACATTTGAGATTACTAACACGCCAAGTAAAAGCGCAGTCAGCCCACTTCCTAAATTGGTGATAATCAGGGCTTTTCGCTTATCTACTTTGTCTGCTAAAACCCCGCCTTGCATACTTAAAAGCATTACCGGCAGGAATTGCAGCGCGGTAACAATGCCAAGGTAAGTGCCGTTATTGTTGGTTAGCTCGAGCACTAACCAATCTTGGGCAATACGTTGCGCCCAAGTTCCGATATTTGTTAAGACGCTTGCTCCATAAAGTATTCGAAAATTGCGATGGCGAAGCGCTCTCCAGTTTCCATGCGGGCTTATTTTCGAAAACATTGAGATGAGAATACACTCATCGCATGAAAACAAAGATGGTAACGCTAATAATCGCAGGCATAATTGCTTGGATTGTTGCTGGAATCATCGGCCTGCTTATTGATGCAGAATCTAAATTCATTTGGACTTGCGTTGTTGGCGCAGCACTTGGCTTTGTAGGAATTATCTACACCGTGCGCAGAGATCGACGCAGCGGTCTTTAAGACTTCTTCTTTTTAACTCGATTTACGGCGCGACTTACATGTCCCTTGGTTTTCGCTAACCAAATTTCAGCCCATGTAAATTCGGTAGCCAAAATCGCAAGACCCGCAATTATCAATGGAATTCCTGGGCCAGGAATAACTAAGAACACAATGCCTAGTACCAGCAATGTGAAACCGACAGTAGCAGCAGTTAGCCAGCGAAGCGGGTGCGGCAATTTACGCCAAACTTTTTTGACGTAACTAAACATTTGCTTATGTTCCTAAGCGTTATCTTCGATTTGCTGTGCAATACCACGAAGCACTTTACCTAAACGTTGTGCTTCAACTGTAGTTGGGTATTTACCGCGACGAATATTGTTACCGACGCGATCTAGAATTTTGATTGAGTCTTCGATAATTGAAGCTAAGTCATCGGTTGCAGCACGTGATGAAGCTGCTAAAGATGTTGGCGCTTCAATTACACGCACAGAGAGCGCTTGTGGGCCACGACGACCGTCAGCAACACCGAATTCAAGTTTGGTGCCAGGCTTTACCGTTGTGACACCTTCTGGGAGAGCAGTTGCTGCCAAATAAACATCTTCGCCTTCATCGGATTCAATAAATCCAAAGCCCTTTTCCAGGCTAAACCACTTCACTTTACCTGTTGGCATAGCGAGCTCCTTTGATCTGCGAATTGAGAGACAAATTCTAACTTATTGATTTAGACGACTTAAACGGTCGCTTCCGAATGTGCACCGCATCCGTGATCCACGGAAACCACTTTTGCATCTTCGGGAGAGATTGCATTTGCACAAACGCCAAATGCGCTTCGCAATGAGCCTGCAATAGGCAGAAAGTAACCACATGAGCCGCATGGTTTTGGAGCAGCTTTCGCAATTGGCGCATTAGGACCACGGTCCCCTTCATACCAACGGCTAGCTGCTTGGTCGCGACCTTCGATTGATAACACTCTTAAGCGACCAAGACCTAACTCCCATAACTGAGTTGGATCTAGCTCTTCATCTTGTGGAAGTGCTGCGAATCCTGGAACTAAACGAGGATCATCAGGCTGGCTTGGAACAATGTCGCCAACGCCAACATCGCCAGGCTGCAACCGATCTGCATAAGGAATCCATTTTGGCGCTAACAAAGAATCTGGGCCTGGAATTACAACTACATCGCAAATGGTTGCAGGTGAAATTTCATCTAACTTAGTTATGGTTACAGACCAACGCCAACCGTTATAACCAGGCAGATTTGATTCAAAAAGATAATTCGCTAGACGATTTTCATCATCATAATCAACGCTAATGAATGCACCGACCAGCTCCTTCGCGCCAGCTGTTTCGACAGCAGCGCTAAGAGCTAAATCGGTTGCATCAAAAGACATAGGGGAAGTTTATACGCAGTTTCAGTTTGGAATCTAATTAATTAGAAATCCATATCTCCACCAGCACCTGCTGGCATTGCTGGAGCCTTCTCTGGCTTATCTGCGATAACCGCTTCAGTTGTTAAGAAGAGCGCTGCAATTGAAGCAGCATTCTGTAGCGCTGATCGAGTTACTTTAGCCGGATCGATAATTCCAGCTTTGATCATGTCTACATATTCACCAGTTGCTGCATTTAATCCATGACCAGCTTCTAGGTGACGAACTTTCTCTACGATTACTCCGCCTTCAAGACCAGCGTTTGCTGCAATCTGCTTTAAAGGTGCCTCGATAGCTGCTTCTACAATCTTTGCGCCAACTGCTTCTTCTCCTTCTAACTTCAAGTTAGGGAAAACTTTTGCACCTGCTTGAATCAAAGCAACGCCACCACCAGCAACGATGCCTTCTTCAACTGCAGCTTTTGCGTTACGAACTGCATCTTCAATGCGGTGCTTGCGCTCCTTTAATTCAACTTCGGTAGCTGCGCCAGCTTTAATAACGGCAACGCCACCAGCAAGTTTTGCTAGTCGCTCTTGTAGCTTCTCGCGATCGTAATCTGAATCAGACTTTTCAATCTCTTGGCGAATTTGAGTTACGCGACCTTTAATTTGAGCCTCATCGCCTGCGCCTTCAACAATTGTGGTTTCATCTTTAGAGATAACTACCTTACGAGCGCGCCCTAGTAATTCGATACCAGCTGCATCTAGCTTTAGACCAACCTCTTCAGAGATCACAGTTGCACCGGTAAGAATTGCGATATCTTGCAGCATCGCCTTACGACGATCACCGAAGCCAGGAGCTTTAACCGCTGCAGAACGGAAATTTCCGCGAATCTTATTAACTACCAGAGTTGCGAGCGCTTCTGCTTCAACATCTTCAGCAATAATTGCAAGTGGCTTGCCAGTCTGCATGACCTTTTCAAGAATTGGCAACATATCTTTAATATTTGAAATCTTTGAATTTGCAATTAATACATAAGCATCTTCAAGCACTGCTTCCATGCGATCTGTATCAGTTACAAAGTACGGCGAGATATAACCTTTATCAAAACGCATACCTTCGGTTAATTCCAGTTCAAGACCAAAAGTGTTTGACTCTTCAACTGTGATAACGCCTTCCTTGCCAACCTTATCCATTGCCTCAGCGATCATTTCACCAATAGTGGTATCTGCTGCTGAGATCGAAGCTGTCGCTGCAATCTGATCTTTGGTTTCGACGTTCTTTGCCATCTTAAGAAGTTCATCAGTAACTGCCGCAACCGCTTTTTCGATACCGCGCTTGATACCCATTGGGTTTGAACCCGCAGCTACGTTACGTAGACCTTCGCGAACTAGTGCTTGCGCAAGCACAGTTGCGGTGGTGGTACCGTCACCAGCAACATCGTCGGTCTTCTTTGCAACTTCTTTGACTAGCTCTGCGCCAACTTTTTCATATGGATCGTCTAATTCGATCTCTTTAGCGATTGAAACGCCATCATTGGTGATCGTTGGTGCGCCCCACTTCTTCTCAAGGACCACATTACGTCCGCGAGGTCCAAGGGTTACCTTCACTGCATCAGCTAATACATTCATTCCGCGCTCTAGACCGCGGCGTGCCTCTTCGTTAAAGGCAATCTGCTTTGCCATTGCTTATCTCCTTATGCGTTCTGTATAAGTTTCTTTAATGTTGGGCCGAATTATCACTCTCGACCCCCGAGTGCTAAGGCTTAGGGTAATTGAAGGGGCGAATAGGCTCAAATCCATGAGAAATACGCTCAACCTCCCCCAAATGAGCGTGGTTTTGTGCGTGGTGAGGGGTAATCTTCTATCTGAACGCCGAGGGGTCCACCCGGGTGTGTCGATTGGAGATGGTACATATGGCAGAGACATATAAAGGTGACGCTTACTGCGTAAAGTGCAAGGAGAAGCGTGAATTCGAAGGAACCGTAAAGGTTTCTGACTCTGGTCGTCGCATGGCGCAGGGCATCTGCCCAGTTTGCGGCACCAAGGTGAACCGCATTCTTGGTAAAGCACAGTAACGCTTTATAAGTAAGCATTCGTAGTTAAACCCGCCTCATGCGTGAGGCGGGTTTTTCTTTTGATAGCGTTGCACACATGGCTGATAGCAGTTTCGATATCGTTTCAAAAATTGATCGCGCGGAATTAGATAACGCGGTCAATCAAGCATCCCGCGAACTAGATACCCGATTCGATTTTAAAGGCACCGGCACCAAGCTAGAGATGGCGGGCGAAACCATAAAAATTGAGTCCGAAACCGAAGAGCGCGCCAAAGCTGCCCTCGAAGTTTTAAAAGAGAAGATGATCAAACGAAATGTCTCCTTAAAACATCTGGATCCATCTGAGCCACAGCAATCTGGCAAGCTGACAAAAATAAATGTTCCACTCAAAGAGGGCATCTCGACTGAGAACGCTAAAAAAGTAGCCAAGCTAATCAAAGATGAAGGTCCCAAAGCAGTTAAGACGCAGATTCAAGGTGATGAACTTCGAGTTAGCAGTAAATCTCGAGATGACTTACAAGAGGTAATTGCACTTGTTAAGAACGCCTCTCTTGACTTCGCTGTTCAGTTTGTTAACTATCGATAATTAACGACAATTAAATTGAATAAATACAAACTCGGTTTAACTTTCGGAGTATCGGCCCACGTTCTTTGGGGACTGTTTCCACTTTACTGGCCATTATTGCAACCAGCTTCACCGCAAGAAATCGTTTCGCATCGAGCAGCATGGACCTCTGTGTTCTGTATTTTGATTTTGGCTTTCCAGAAACAACTTCGCAATATGTTTGCGTTGATGTTTACAAAGCGAATTTTTCTTAGATTAACTATTGCCTCTGCTTTAATTTCAATTAATTGGTTGGTCTACATATGGGCAACAAACAATGGTCATGTAGTCGAAGCTGCCCTTGGATATTACATAAACCCCTTATTTATCATTGCTTTTGGCGTAATTTTATTAAAAGAGAAGTTGCGCAAATTGCAGTGGTTGGCGGTCGGAATGGGTGCGCTCGGCGTATTGGTTTTAACTTTTGATTATGGTCGCTTGCCATGGATTGCACTTACCCTTGCCGCTTCATGGGGCTCATATGGCTTAATCAAAAAACGCTTAAATCTAGGGGCGCTTGAAGGTCTAGCAATCGAAACTTTGATCTCATTTATCCCTTATGCAGGATTCTTGTTCTATCTGGGCAGTCGCGGCGAAGGCCAATGGGGAAATAATCTTGGATTAACTCTGCTCTTGACTGCGGCAGGTGCGGTCACTGCAATACCGTTACTTTTATTTAATGGCGCTGCCACCCGATTACCTTATTCAACATTAGGTCTACTGCAATACATCACGCCAACCCTGCAATTTTCAATCGGAGTTTGGATAAACCATGAAGCGATGCCAGCTGCCCGTTGGGTTGGGTTCTTAATTATTTGGTGTGCACTAGTTGCTTTAGCGTTTGATCTAGTTAAATCAACCAATACGGTCAATAACTAAATCGCAAAGAGAATATAAAGCCGTACTAGTTTCACTAATTGGCAATGGGCCAAGCGCCGTGCGCGCCTCTTTTGCAATTGTTTGTAATTGAGTTCGTGATTCCGCCATGCACTTATGTCCACGAAGTTCTTGAATTACCCATTGAACTTTTTCTTCAGATTTGATTGGACCAGATAGCGCCAATTTCAATGAGGCATCCTTTGGATCCTCTGATTTCATGGCATTTAAAGTTACTAAGGTAGGTATGCCTTCGCGTAAATCTGTGCCAGGAGTCTTACCTGAATCCAATGAATCGCTAGCAATATCAATAATGTCATCTGCCAATTGGAAGGCAACACCAATTTTTTCACCGAATTCAGTTAGAGTTTCAATCTCGGCTTTACTGCATCCGGAAAACATGGCACCAAAACGTAATGAAGTGGCAATCAAGGAACCGGTTTTATCTGCAACTACTTGCAAATAATGTTCTAACGGATCAACACCATTGCCGGGACCTTGTGTTTCCAATATCTGGCCAATCACCAATCTTTCAAAGGTATCAGCCTGTAATTTCACGGCTTCTGGCCCTAATTCAGCCAAAATTTGTGACATTTTTGCAAATAAATAGTCACCAGTAAGAATGGCAACAGAATTTCCCCAACGGCTATTTGCACTTTCTACACCGCGGCGAAGTGGAGCCTCATCCATTACATCGTCATGATACAAAGTCGCCAGGTGAGTTAATTCGCATACTGCGGCCGCTTTTATTACGCGTTCATTTACACCAGTTCCAACTAAAGATCCCAAAATGGTAATCAATGGCCGAAACCGTTTGCCACCTGCCACGATTAAATGTCTAGCAGTTTCATTTGCAAATAAGTATTTGCCTTCGATACGCTCATTAAGAATCTTTTCGGTATCGCTTAGACCCGAAGCAATAACCGCCTCAAGATCAGGCGAAAGGCTTGGGATACCGAATTTAGACATAACTTAATGACTAATTCATCGAATAAAACTTGAGTAAGTATTAATGAAGTTGATTAATGGTTGTGGAATTACGCCAAAAAGAACCGTAGCCACACCACTAACCAAAACAACGTTTCTAGTAAGAGCTGTTGGAATAACTACTGTGGTGCCATCTTCTACGGCATCTTTGAAGAACATCAACACAATTACTCGAATGTAGAAGAAAGCCGCAACTGCAGATGAAAGAACACCCGCAATAACTAACCACTTACCACCAGCTTCATATGCTGCTGAGAAGATTGAGAATTTTCCAATGAAACCTGCGGTCAATGGAATTCCAGCAAATCCAAGTAAATAGGCAGCAAATAGCGATGCCACAAGAGGTGAACGTTTTGCCAAACCAGCCCAACGATTTAAGTCTGTAACTTCACCATTTGCATCGCGAATTAAAGTAACTAGAGCGAAAGCACCGATAGTGGTTAGCCCGTATGTTGCTAAGTAGAAAATAGTTGCGCTCAAACCATTTTGGGTAAGCGCATAAACGCCAGTTAGCAAGAATCCCGCATGAGCGATTGAAGAATAAGCCAACATTCGCTTCACATCTCGTTGCGCAATGGCTACCAAAGATCCTAGAGCCATAGTTGCAATTGAGATAACCATGATGATTGGACGCCATGACCACTCGGCATTTGCAAATGAAACATAATAAATGCGAAGCATGGCGCCAAATGCTGCCAACTTGGTCGCGGCTGCCATGAATGCGGTAATAGGTGTTGGTGCACCTTGATAAACATCTGGAGTCCAAGCATGGAAAGGAACTGCACCCACTTTAAATAATAATCCCACAGAAAGGAAGACAATTCCTATCAGCAAGAAAACATTGTTTCCGGTTCCGCCAACAACTGCTTGGCGAATTCCACCCAAGGTAATGCTCGCTGAAGATCCATAAAGGAATGCGGCACCAAATAAGAAGAATGCTGATGCGAAGGCACCGAGCAAGAAATACTTAAGCGCTGCTTCTTGGGACATCAAACGACGACGTCGAGATAGTCCAGTCATCAAATAAAGTGGTAATGAAAGCATCTCAAGTGCCACAAAGAGAGTTATCAAATCTGTTGATACCGGAAATAGCAGCATGCCTGCTACAGAGAATAGAAATAGTGGATATACCTCTGTTACTCGTAAACCTGCTGCAGATGCTTCTTGTTCTTCAATTGAACCTGGTAGCGCTGATGCAACTGCAGTGAAATTCTTTTCATCTGCTAAAAGTAGAGTTCCGAGAATTGCAATAATCAAGATAGCCAGCTGAATTAAAAATCCAGCACCATCAAATGTAACTGAACCGCCTGCGGCATCTGTAACTTCTTTGCCACGATTTACAAGTACAAAGAAGAGCGAACCAAATAATGTAGCTAATGTGATTACCAACTGTAGAGATGCACGCTTTGATCGGGATGCAAAGGCCTCAACTAAAACGCCAATCACAGCGCCGGCAAGCGCAACAATAATTGGCGCCAGAATTGCGTAATTTAGTACTGGCGCTATGAAGCCGCTCATTTGTGCTCTCCTACTGAGTCAATAGTTGGTGCTGGATCGCTAAATCCAAGCGCGGAAATGGTTGCCTCTGCTGCTGGGTTAATTACATTAAGTAGCGGAGCTGGGAAGAATCCAAGTGCAATGATGATTGCCATTACTGGCGCAATCGCAACTTTTTCGCGGATATTTAAATCAGGAAGATTTTCATTACCTGGCGTAGTTGGTCCGTGCAGCGCTTTTTGTACTGGAATCAATATATAAAGTGCCGCCAAAACTATTCCGAAGGTCGCAATAATGGCTGCAACTGGATAACGTGTATAAGTTCCGACTAATACTAAGAACTCACTCACGAAACTTGATAGTCCAGGCAATGCTAGTGATGACATTCCTGCCAAGAAGAATGACCAAGCCATTATCGGAGTAACGCGCTGTAATCCACCAAAATCTGAAATGGTTGAAGATCCACGACGTGATGCCATCCAGCCTGCAACTAAGAAGAGCGCTGCAGTTGAGAAGCCGTGATTAAACATATACAAAGTTGCACCACTATGTCCTTGTGAGGTCATCGCAAAGATTCCCATGGTGATAAAACCAAAGTGAGAAATCGAAGTGAATGCAATTAGTCGTTTAATGTCGCGCTGACCGATTGCTAAGAACGCACCGTAAATAATTGAGATTACTGACAGCACCAAAATTACTGGGGTGAAAGTCTTGGTTGCATCTGGAAATAGTGTTAAGCAGTAACGGATCATTCCGAAAGTTCCGACTTTATCCAAGACACCAAGTAGCAAAACCGATGTTCCCGGTGTTGCTGAATTAGCAGCATCTGGCAACCAAGTATGGAATGGCCATAACGGAGCTTTGATTGCAAAGGCGATAAAGAAGCCTAGGAATAACCAGTTTTGCGTTGATGGTGAAATCTGGAGCGTAGATAACGCACCAATATCAAAGGTGCGTCCAACTTGTGAGCCCGCAATTACATACAAGCCAATGATTGATGCCAACATCAATAAGCCACCAAGCAAGCTGTAAAGCAAGAATTTAACCGCTGCTTGAGAACGTTCGCCCGTTCCGTAGCCACCGATTAGGAAGTAAACCGGCACCAACATTGCTTCGAAAAATACGTAAAACAGGAAGACATCTGTTGCCGCAAAAACACCAATCATCATGGTTTCTAAAACCAGAATCAGAATGTAGAAAGTCTTTACTGACCAACGACCACCAGTTGCTTCATTCCAGCCTGCAAGCACCACGATTGGTGCCAAAATTACAGACATCAAAATTAGTACTAGGGCGATGCCATCTATTCCAACTGCGTAATTGATTCCAAATGCCGGAATCCAAGAACGCTTCTCTACAAATTGCAGTCCTGCATCGCCTCGATCAAATTGCAACGCAAGTGCGATTCCGGCTACTGCCACAATCAAAGTAGTTAGGAAGGCCATCTTCTTGATGGCATCTTCCTTCTCTTTGTTCACTGTCGCAATTAACGCTGCACCTACTAGTGGCAGCAATACCAATACCGTCAAGAAGCTCATTGTGATACCACCCAAATTGCAATAAGTAGAAGCGCTATACCAACCAACATCATGGCTGCATAGCTACGAACAAAACCATTTTGTAACTTGCGAAGTAGTTGCCCTGATCCAACTGCGGCACTGCCAACCCCGGTCACTGCACCATCAATGACATTTTCATCGATTGATACCAGTGACTTGGTTAATGCCTGACCAGGACGCATAAATACCGCTTCGTTGAATGCATCTTGCATCAAGTCTTTACGAGCAATTCGCGTAAATACTGAGACGTTTTCAGGTGCGTTCGGATTAGATTCTGCGCGATATTTGAATATTGCGTAGCCAACTCCGATTGCAACCAAAGTAAGTGCAATTAAGCTAACCGTAAGTGGAGGTAGCAATTCATGATGTTCAGCATGTTCTGAATGCGAAGCCACCACTGGTGCTAGCCAATTCTGTAGCGCATCACCTTTAGTAAATAGGAAACCAGATGCGATTGACCCAATTGAAAGAATCGCCATTGGCAACCACATCAAAATCGGAGATTCATGTGGATGAGCATTGTCATCCCAACGCTTGTTGCTAAAGAAAGTAAGAATTACAACGCGGGACATATAGAAGGCAGTAATTGCAGCACCAAGTAGCGCCGCACCACCTAATAGATAGCCCTTTATGCCACCAGCATTAAGTGCAACTTCAATTAATTTATCCTTTGAATAGAAGCCTGCAAATGGCGGCACGCCAATAATTGCTAGATAACCAAACCCAAAGGTAATCGCAGTAATTGGCATGAACTTTCTAAGCGCACCATATTTGCGCATATTTACTTCATCGTTCATTCCATGCATCACCGAACCAGCACCTAGGAACATTCCTGCCTTAAAGAAGCCGTGAGTTAGCAAATGCATAATTGCAAATGCGTAACCTGCTGGGCCAAGGCCGGCACCAAGAATCATGTAACCGATCTGCGACATTGTTGATGCCGCCAATGCCTTCTTGATGTCATCTTTAGCAGTACCGACCAATGCACCAAATAGAAGTGTGATGGCGCCAACTACAGCGACGGCAGTCTGCGCATTAGGAGCTAAATCAAAAATGAAATTAGATCGAGTTATTAAATAAACACCAGCTGTAACCATGGTCGCTGCGTGAATAAGAGCCGACACCGGCGTTGGGCCAGCCATCGCATCTCCAAGCCATGCTTGAAGCGGGAATTGCGCAGATTTACCAGTTGCGGCAATTAGCAACATGATTCCAATTGCAGTAAGCGCTGCAGTAGAAGCCTTGTGTGCTTGATTTTCAATTTCTTCAAATGAAATTGCGCCGAAAGTTACAAATGCAATCATGATTGCAAATGAGAGCCCCATGTCACCAATGCGGTTCATGACGAAAGCTTTCTTAGCTGCTGTTGCATAGGCAGGTTTTTGATTCCAGAAACCAATTAATAGGTATGAAGCAAGACCAACGCCTTCCCAACCTACATAAAGATTTAAATAGGAATCGCCTAACACTAGAAGCAACATCGCTGAGATGAAGAGATTTAGGTATGCAAAGAAGCGACGGCGATCTAAATCATGAGACATATAAGCAATTGAATAAATGTGAATCAAGGTGCCGACGCCAGTAATTAGCAGGACGAAGCAAATAGAAAGTTGATCTAGTAACAACCCCGCATCAACATGGAAATCACCAACATGTATCCAGGTGAAGAGCTTCTGAGTCATTGCGCGATCTTCGGTTGGTAGCGCCAACATGTCGTTGAATAGCTTCAGTCCAAGCAGGAATGAAGATCCTGATAGCGCAGTTGCAAGAAGGTGTCCCCACTTATCTGTGCGACGTCCACCTATTAGAAGCGTGGCTGCGCCGAGCAAAGGTAATCCGATTAAGTAACCAATCATTATCGACTCAACAAACTTGCATCATCAACAGATGCAGATCGACGGGAGCGATAAATCGTCACGATAATCGCCAGACCAATAACTACTTCACAAGCCGCAATCACCATCGTAAAGAAGGCAACAACTTGTCCTTCAATATTTCCGTTGATGCGCGCAAAAGTTACGAACGCTAGATTGCCAGCGTTGAGCATTAATTCGATGCACATAAACACCACGATGGCATTACGTCGAACTACTACTCCGACTGCGCCAATCGTAAAGAGAATTGAAGCTAAATAAAGGTAATTGATTGGATTCATTTAGCGCTCCTCTCCTTCGGTGTTCGCAATTTCATTTAACGAATATTGGCGAGGATCACGAATGGTGCCGCGCGCTTTCAAGGTGTCATTAATTGATTCAACAGCAGGAGTTCCGTCTGGCAGCAGGGCTGGAACATCAACGCCGTTGTAACGAGCAAATACACCAGGTGCTGGCTTGCCAGCTGCATCGCCCAGACTTTCGCCACGGAAACGACGAACTGCCAACTCTCTTTGCGTTGCACGAGGAGTTACTCGTTGGCTATGCGCCAAAACCATCGCGCCCAATGCTGCGGTAATTAACAGCGCCGAAACCACTTCAAATGCCCATACATAAGTTGAGAATAATTTGTATGCAATTGCCTGTACGTTGCCATCTGCATTTGCACTTTCCAAACCATTTGCCGGGAAGCCAAATGTTGCTTTACCAATCAGTGCCACTAAAAGTAAACCAATTCCAAGTGATGCTGAAATTGCGACAAATCTAATTCCTTTAATGGTTTCGACGAGGGATTCTTTCGAATCAACGCCAACTAACATCAAAATGAATAAGAAGAGCATCATCACCGCGCCGGTATAAACCACAATCTGAACAATTCCTAGGAATGGCGCATCTTGAGCAATATAGAAGAAGGCCAAACTAAGCATCACGTATGCCATCAAAATTGCAGAGTGCACTGCTTTCTTAACAATTAACATCCCTAAAGCCGCAGCAACTGCTAGCGGCGCCATGATGTAAAACTGAACTGCTTCAGGCGTGCCAGTAGTACCTAAATTTTCAAGCACCAAATTCATTTATTTGGCCTCCTGATTGTTAACTTGAGCAGAGTGCGCTTCGGTAACTTTTCCGCGGTAATAATCGCCTTCGTCAGTACCTGGATACATTGGATGTGGAGGTTGCAACATTCCACTGCGAAGTGGAGCCAATAAATCCTCTTTTTCAAAAATCAATTTATCGCGAGTGCGATCTGCTAATTCATATTCGTTTGTCATTGTTAGAGCACGTGTTGGACATGCTTCAATGCAAAGGCCACAGAAAATGCAACGCAGATAATTGATTTGATAAACCTTGCCGTATCGCTCTCCTGGTGAAAAACGTTCTGCATCTGTGTTGTCCGCGCCTTCTACATAAATCGCATCAGCAGGACATGCCCAGGCGCACAGTTCGCAACCAACACATTTCTCTAAACCATCAGGGTGGCGATTTAGTTGGTGGCGTCCATGGAAACGCTCCTCGGTTGGCGCTTTAACCTCTGGATATTCAACCGTGATTCGTGGACGTCCAACATTTCTAAGTGTTACCCAGAAACCTTTTGCTTGTTCTAAGAATGAACCTTCGCGCGCTGGTCCAACCGGAGTAGTTGATACCTTATCGATATCAAATTTCTTCGGTTCCAACTCTGATCTGTCAGACATTAACGACCCTCCGGCATCTTAGGAACAGGAAATGATGGGGCCGGTACATCAAGTACCGGTGGAATCTTTGCTTCTTGCTTTGCTTTATCCCAAGCTGAGCTAAGCGCCATAACCAAAAGCACTACACCGCCTGCAAATCCTGCAATCACAAATCGTGATGAACCATTTGCAGAAAGTGCACGAAGAGTTGCTACAACTAGAATCCAAATTAGTGATGATGGAATCAAAACTTTCCAACCAAACTTCATAAATTGGTCATAACGAATACGTGGCAGAGTCGCACGCACCCAAACGAAAATATTGAAGAAGAAGCAGACTTTGGCAAAGAACCAGACCATGCCGAACCATCCACCAAGCCATTGCTCTGTAAATCCAAGGCCAGGAAGTGCTCGGTATCCGCCGAAGAAGAGCGTCGTTGCAAGAGCTGAAACTGTTGCGATATTGATGTATTCGCCTAGGAAGAAGAGCGCAAACTTAAGTGATGAATATTCAGTATGGAATCCACCAACTAATTCGCCTTCCGCTTCAGCCAAGTCAAAAGGTGCACGGTTAGTTTCGCCAATCATTGAAATCAAATAGATAACAAATGAAGGAAATAGCACCACCACGTTCCACCACTTATTTTGCGCAGCGACGATATCCCCGGTTGACATAGAGCCGGCATAAATAAATACCGCAACCAGCGAAAGACCCATCGCTACTTCATAAGAAATAACTTGTGCGCTTGAACGTAGTCCACCAAGAAGTGGATAAGTCGAACCTGAAGACCAACCAGCAAGCACAATTCCGTAAACACCTACTGAAGCAACAGCAAGTACATATAGAACGCCGATTGGTAAATCGGTCATCTGCATTGCAGTGGTTTTGCCGAACATCTGTACTTCGCCAGTCATTGGCATGATGGCAAATGACATAAAGCAGGTTGAAGCCGCGATGATTGGAGCCAAAATAAATACCACTTTATCGGCAGCTTTAGGAATGATGTCTTCTTTAAGAGCCAACTTCACGCCGTCAGCCAATGATTGCAATAAACCTTGCGGGCCAGTTCGGTTTGGCCCCGGACGCTCTTGCATAAATCCAATGAAGCGACGTTCCCACCAAATTGCTAAGAGCGTAAAGACCACCAATACTGCAAAGGTGATTACAGCTTTGATAACAATTAACCAACCTGGATCACCAGCAATTAGTTGTGCATTTGTTAATGAATTCATGCCTTCACCACCGTAACTACTGAATTTGAAGCAACACCTAAGGTGCGTAGTAACTCCGATCCAGCTGAATTACGTGGCGCCCAGACAGCGTCATCGTGAATGGCTTCGATTAATACTGGTAGCACCACAGCGCCTTTTCCATTTGAAATCTTTACTAGATCGCCATCTGTAACACCAATTGCACTGGCGCGCTTTGGTGAAATCACAGCTACCGTCTTACGGGCGGTGCCAGCTAGATTCGCTTCTCCATCTTGCAAAGAACCGTTATCTAGAAGTCGACGCCACGAAGTAAGTAACGCCTGCTCACCTGTAAGAGTTGCAGCAGGTGCTGCATTTACTCCACCAAATTCAGATTTCTTACCATCCCATGTGCCAATTGAATTTAATTCAGCAGCAGCTTGTGAAACTGTAGAAATTCCAATTTTGCGACCGATTTGATCTGCCAATACCGAAAGAATTCGCAAATCACTTCTTTGAATTGAATCAGGAATTGCGATGTCAAAACTTCTACCGCGACCTTCCCAATTTAAGAAAGTGCCACTCTTCTCTGCAACTGCGGCAACCGGAAGTACTACATTTGCTCGATCTGTAACCGCAGATGGTCGCATCTCAAGTGAAACTACAAATGCATTTTGCAATGCATCTAAAGCTATTGTTGGATTCGAACCATCAAGTGGATCTACGCCGCCAACAAGCAGCGCATTAATTTCTCCATTTGCTGCTGCGGCATAAATTTCATCTGTTGAAAGTCCACGCGCTTCTGGTAAACCATGCACACCCCATGCAGCAGAGATATCAACACGCGCTCCCGCATCAGATACTGGACGGCCACCTGGCAGAAGATTTCCGATAGCGCCTGCTTCGATTGCACCTCTTTCACCTGCGCGACGTGGAATCCATGCCAATTTTGCATTTGCACGAGCTGCTAAACCAGATACTGCAGTAAGCAATCCTGGAGTCTCAGCAGCGCGCTCTCCGACCAAAATAACTGATTTTTCAGTCAAAGTAAGTCCAGATAAACCTGCAACTTCATTGCCAGGTGCCACGCAAATAAAGTTTGCCTTTAATTTTTCGTTGCCAATAGAAAGTTTTGAAGCAACTGCGTGAACCTTTAGAGCTCTCTTTCTGAAAGCCTTGTTAAGGCGCAAGAAAACTATTGGAGATTCTTCTTCTGGTTCGAATGAAACCAATACAACTTGATCTGCATTATCAATATCTCGATATGAAGTTTCGTTGCCGATTACATTGCTTGCCAAGAATGCACGCTCTTCATCGCTAGAAACACGAGAACGGAAATCAATGTCGTTTGTTCCTAGAGTGACACGAGCAAATTTTGAATAACCATATGCATCTTCAACGGTTGCACGACCACCTACCAAGACTGCAGCGCGTCCAGCTGTTAAACCTGCAGCTGCCGCTTCTAGCGCTTCTGGCCATGATGCTGGAACAAGTTCTCCGGCAGCATTACGTACTAATGGTGTGGTGATGCGATCTTGCGCTGTTTGGTACTTAAATGCCCAGCGTCCTTTATCGCAATTCCATTCATCATTAACAGTTGGATCTTCACCGGCTAAACGTCGCAATGTTTTACCGCGACGTACATCTGTGCGCATATCGCAACCTGATGCACAGTGCTCGCAAGCTGATGGTGTTGAAACTAAATCAAATGGACGAGCACGGAAACGATATGTAGCTCCGGTTAGCGCGCCCACTGGACAAATTTGAACTGTATTTCCAGAGAAGTAAGATTCAAAAGGTTGCTCTTCGTAAATTCCAACTTGCTGCAGAGCGCCACGTTCATTGAGAGTAATAAAGCGATCGCCTGCAATTTGATCTGCAAAACGAGTGCAACGCGCACAGAGCACGCAACGTTCGCGATCTAACAAAACTTGTGAAGAAATATTGATTGGCTTTTCAAAGGTGCGCTTGTAACCGGTAAAACGTGACTCCGCATTTCCGTTAGCCATAGCTTGGTTTTGTAGTGGGCACTCGCCACCCTTGTCGCAAACAGGGCAATCAAGTGGGTGATTTACCAGCAAAAACTCCATGATTCCCTTCTGTGCTTTATCAGCAACAGCGGATGTCAATTGAGTATTTACGATCATTCCAGGTTCGACTGGAATGGTGCATGATGCTTGTGGTTTTGGGAATTTACGTCCGTTGATTTCGATATCAACTAAACATTGGCGACAAGCACCAACTGGATCAAGCAGTGGATGATCACAGAAACGTGGAATTTGAATGCCAAGTTTTTCGGCTGCACGAATTACCAGTGTGCCTTTTGGAACTGATACTTCAAAACCGTCGATTACAACGGCAATCATTTCAACTGCTTCTACAGAAGGTTTTTCAGCTTGTGTGGTCATGCGTTCTCCTGTGAACTGACTGCAAATAGCGTTGATGCAACTGGGTCAAATGGGCAACCCTTATTTGTAATGTGTGCGATGTATTCATCACGGAAATATTTAATTGAAGATGCAACTGGACTAACTGCACCATCTGCAAGTGCACAGAAAGAACGACCCATAATGTTGTCGCAAAGATCTAACAATTTGTCCAAATCAGCTTCAGTTGCTTTTCCAGTTTCCATATCTTTCATGGCCTGAACTAACCACCAGGTGCCTTCACGACATGGTGTGCACTTTCCGCATGATTCATGTTTGTAGAACTCAACCCAACGAAGTACGGCACGCACCACGCAAGTGGTTTCATCAAAAATTTGAAGTGCTTTAGTGCCAAGCATTGAACCTGCGGCACCAACGCCTTCATAATCCAACGGAACATCTAAATGTTCGTCAGTAAACATTGGCGTCGAAGAACCACCAGGTGTCCAGAACTTCAACTTATGTCCAGCGCGAATTCCGCCAGACATATCAAGTAGTTGACGCAAAGTAATTCCAAGTGGTGCTTCAAATTGACCAGGGTTTGTTACGTGACCGGAAAGTGAATAAAGGGTCATGCCCTTTGATTTTTCAGTTCCGAATTGCTGATACCAATCTGCGCCATTTGCCACAATTGCCGGCACTGAAGCAATAGATTCAACGTTATTAACCACTGTTGGTCGTGCATACAGACCAGCTATTGCGGGAAATGGTGGGCGAAGGCGTGGTTGACCACGGAAGCCTTCAAGCGAATCTAGCAATGCAGTTTCTTCACCACAGATATATGCACCTGCGCCAATGTGAAGGGTTAGTTCTAGATCAACGCCGGTTCCAAAAATATTCTTGCCTAAAAAGCCTGCTTTGTATGCATCTGCAATTGCTGCATTTACACGACGAGCAACGTGCGCAACTTCGCCGCGAAGATAAACGAATGCATGCTTTGCGCGAATTGCATAAGAAGCAATGATCATTCCTTCAATAAGCACATGTGGATTAGCCATTAGCAATGGCATGTCTTTACAGGTACCTGGTTCTGATTCGTCAGCATTAACAACTAAGTAATGTTCTTTGCCATCGTTCTGCGGAATGAATCCCCACTTCATACCGGTTGGGAAACCTGCGCCACCGCGGCCGCGCAATCCAGAATCTTTTACTAATTGAATAACGGCATCGGCATCCATTGCCAACGCTTTCTTTGCAGCTTCATAACCACCATGACGCTTGTAGCCATCAATTGTGTATGAATCACTTTCATCCCAGTGAGCAGATAAAACTGGCTTTAACATTATTTGCCCTCCTTGCTTAATTTCAGACCGAGCAAAGTTGCTTCTCCCGCAGATACGCCTTCGTTTGCTAATCCATCATCAAGACCTGCAAGAACTCTTGAGTTCTCTTTGAAGGTAGGCAGCTTCTTTGGACCACGTGTTGGCGCTGGTGGATTTCCATTTCGTGCGCCATCAACTAAATCTTTAGTTTTCTGCGGAGTCATGTTGTCGTAGAACTCCCAGTTAGCCATAACAACTGGCGCATAATCACAAGCTGCGTTGCACTCAATTCTTTCGAGTGAAACTTTTCCATCCGCAGTAACTTCATGATTACCAATACCGAGATGTTCGGTAACGCTCTCCCAAATTGCATCTCCACCCATAACCGCACAAAGAGTGTTGATGCATACACCAACGTGATATTCGCCGGCAGGATGCGTTAAATACTGCGTATAGAAGGTTGAAACTGCAGTTACTTCTGCACTTTCAATCTCTAATTTCTGTGCAATTAATTCGATGCCTTCATTGGTTACATAACCGGCTTTTGATTGCACATAATGCAGAAGCGGCATGATGGCAGAGCGCTTACGTGGGTAACGAGAAATTATTGAATCCATTACTGCAAGATCTTGGTCATTGAACATTAGCGATCAACACCTCCCATAACTGGATCGATTGATGCAACAGCGCCAATGATGTCGGCGACCATAGAGCCTTCACACATCGCTGATGTTGATTGCAGATTGTTAAATGATGGTTCACGGAAATGAACACGGTAAGGACGGGTTCCGCCATCAGAAACTACATATGCGCCAAGTTCGCCGCGAGGTGATTCCACCGCTGCATAAGCCTGACCTGCTGGAACGCGGAAACCTTCGGTAACTAACTTAAAGTGATGAATCAAAGATTCCATAGATGAACCCATGATTTCGCGAATATGGTTTAGAGAATTACCCATTCCATCCGCACCAACTGCTAGTTGTGCTGGCCAAGCAATTTTCTTATCTGCCACCATAACTGGTGCTCCATCTAGTTTGTCTAACTTATCGCAAGCTTGTTCGATGATTCGAAGTGATTGCTCTAATTCATTAACACGAACCAAGAAACGACCGTAGACATCAGCAGTATCTGCAGTAACCACATCGAAATCGTAATTTTCGTAGCCGCAATATGGTTGTGCTTTACGCAAATCCCAAGGAAGTCCGGCAGAGCGAAGAATTGGTCCGGTAACACCAAGTGTGGTGCAGCCTGCTAAATCTAAATATCCAATTCCTTCGGTGCGCTTCATCCAAATGGTATTTCCAACCAAAAGATCAGAGTTATCTTTTAGATGAATACGTAAATCTTTTACCAAGTCACGAACATACTGAACTGTGCCTGCTGGCAAATCTTGTTGTACTCCACCTGGACGGATATACGCCATATTCATACGCAGACCGGTAATCCGTTCGAAGGTGCTTAATACCTTTTCGCGCTCACGGAAAGCGTTAAACATAGGGGCCATTGCACCTAATTCAAGAGCGCCAGTGCCTAAAGCAACCATATGTGATGAGATGCGATTTAGTTCCATCATCATTACTCGAATTACAGAGGCGCGCTCTGGAATTTGATCAGTGATATTTAAGAGTTTCTCAACACCCAAGCAATATGCAGTTTCGTTGAATAATGGAGATAAATAATCCATACGAGTAACGAAAGTGGTTCCTTGAGTCCAAGTGCGATACTCGGTGTTCTTTTCGATGCCAGTATGTAGATATCCAATTCCACAACGAATTTCAGAAACAGTCTCGCCTTCAAGTTCGAGAACTAATCGAAGCACACCATGCGTTGATGGGTGCTGCGGTCCCATGTTTACAACAATCTTCTCTTCTTTTTGAGAACCAATTTCGGCCGTTAATTCATTCCAGTCACCGCCGGTAACTGAATAAACAGTTCCTTCAGTAGTTTCGCGCGACGAAGCGTATGGATCAAATGTTGTCATTTATTTGTACGCCCTTCGATTATCCGGAGCTGGTGTAGATGCACCTTTGTACTCAACATTAATTCCATTAAGTGCATAATCTTTTCTTTGAGGATGACCTTGCCAATCATCTGGCATCAAAATTCGAGTCAGCGCAGGATGTCCGTCAAAAATAATTCCGAACATGTCAAAAGTTTCGCGTTCGTGCCAATTGTTTCCCGCCCATATTTCTACAAGTGAAGGAATGTGTGGATCAGAATCTGGGCAAGCTACTTCTATTCGAACTCGGCGATTGTTTGTAATCGATAGCAATGGATAAATCGCATGAAGTTCGCGACCGGTTTCATTTGGATAGTGCACTCCATTAACACCCATGCACATTTCAAATAACAATTTATCGCGAAGTACTCGAGCAACATCGACTAACTTTTCGCGCTTTACATGAAGAGTTAGTTCGCCGCGATCAACCACAACCTTTTCAATGGCATCTGAAAATTCAGGATATGCACGCTCTAAATCATCTGCAACTTCATCAAAGTAGCTGCCATATGGTCGTTCTGAAGAGCCTGGCGTAACTTGAATTCGCTCTAAACCGCCATAACCAGAAGTATCTCCGGTGCCTTGAACACCAAACATTCCTTTATCTTCGCTCACGCCAGAAGTCCTTTCTGTGCCTGAGTAGGAATTGCAGCCATCGCTGCAGCCTCAACTTCTCTGATTACTTCAGCGCGATTTACGCCAAGTTTTGATTCGCCAATCTTTTCGTGCAATTTCAAAATTGCATCGAGCAACATTTCAGGGCGAGGTGGACAGCCTGGCAAATAAATATCTACAGGCACTACGTGGTCGACGCCTTGCACGATTGCATAGTTATTGAACATTCCACCAGAAGATGCACATGCGCCCATTGCAATAACCCATTTTGGATTTGGCATTTGATCGTAAATCTGGCGAAGTACTGGCGCCATCTTGTTAGAAAGACGACCCGCAACAATCATCAAATCTGCTTGACGAGGTGTTGCAGAGAAACGTTCCATACCGAAACGTGAAATGTCATATTTTGCAGCCGAACCAACCGCCATCATTTCGATTGCACAACATGCAAGACCAAAGGTCGCAGGCCAAACCGATGACTTGCGCATGTAATTTGCAAGTCCTTCAACGGTGGTTAGTAAAAAGCCTGAAGGTAATTTTTCTTCTAAGCCCACTTGTTAGTCCCATTCCAATCCACCGCGGCGCCACACATACGTATATGCAACAAACACGGTTCCGATGAAGAGAATCATTTCTACGAGTCCAAATAAACCAAGCTGATCGAATGTAACTGCCCATGGATACAAGAAGACAATTTCAATATCGAAAATAATGAATAGCATCGCAGTTAAGAAGTACTTAACTGGGAAGCGCCCACCTTCTGCGGCTTGCGGTGAAGGTTCGATACCGCATTCGTATGCATCTAGCTTTGCTCGGTTGTATCTCTTTGGTCCAGTGATGGCAGCTACGGCTACTGAAAATACTGCGAAGCCGAGTCCGATGGCACCGATAACCAGAATTGGCACGTATGGATTCACGCTGTAATCCTAAGCGTGGGCCACGAATACGAGAAACTAAACGGGAGCGCTAGCGCTGTGAACTGAAACAATTCCGAAGGTCAGGTTCTTCCAACGGGCGCCAACCCAGCCTGCCGCCTCAATTCGAGCCGCTAAGGCCGCCTGATCTGGCCAAGCCCTGATGGATTCGGCTAAATAGATGTAGGCATCCGGGTTGGAGCTGGTCCATTTTGCGATTTTTGGTAGGGCCTTCATTAGGTAGTTCAGGTAGAGGATTCGAAATGGCTTCCAGGTTGGCTGGCTAAATTCGCAGACCACCAATCTTCCCCCTGGCTTGGTCACCTTCAACATCTCTGCGAGCGCCTTATCAAAATCAACGGTATTTCGAAGACCAAAGGAGATGGTCACAACATCGAAACGCTTTGCTTCAAATGGCAGGTTTAGCGCATCAGCTTTTGTGAAAGGTAAATGTGGATGGCGTTTGCGACCGGCTTCCAACATGCCTTCGGAAAAATCAGCTGGAATTACCTTTGCACCGGCTTGTGCCAATGGAACTGAAGAAGAACCTGTGCCAGCTGCTAAATCTAAAATTTCCATTCCAGCTTTTGGCCCGATGATTGCGGTGGTTTTTCTGCGCCAAGATTTAGTCTGGCCCAAACTCAAAAGATCATTTACCAAGTCATAGCGCTTTGCGACGCCATCAAACATTGCAGCGACTTCATCTGGATTCTTATCCATATTTGCGCGTGACATGGAGCCCATTCTGCCCTATTTTTTATGGTTTCACTTCACGCTATACACTTTCTAAATGTCCACAGTTACACCTTCAAACCTTTCAGCAACGGTATTGCCTAGAACTACTGCAATTTCTAAAGGGCTACTCGTCTTCGGTGGCGCACTCTTTCTAGCAGCGCTCGCGCAGGTAGTAATTCCAGTGCCAGGCTCACCGGTGCCAGTTACTGGCCAGACACTTGGCGTGCTCTTATTAGCTACTGCTTATGGTGCAAATTTAGGTGCAGCAACATTTGCGCTCTATTTATTAATCGGGCTTGCAGGCGCTCCAGTATTTGCAAATCAAGGCCACGGAATCGAAAGATTAATAGGACCAACTGGTGGTTATTTAGTAGGTATGTTGATTGCTTCTTGGGTACTTGGTGCACTAGCTGGACGTAAGTGGGATCAACGCTTTTTATCAGCAATAACTACGATGTTTATTGGAAATGTCATCATCTTTACATTCGGTCTAATTTGGTTACATGAATACACTGGCAAAGATTGGGCTTGGACATTTAGCGCTGGACTTACACCATTTATTTTCGGTGAGATTCTAAAGATTGTTATTGCTGGAACTTCACTTCCAGCACTATGGAAGGTTGTTGGTCGCTCAAATTAGCACTCTTGTAAATACCTCCAGATTAGGTGCGCATCTTCCATTATTGGAATTACTGCCTGATCAAAATCCTTATACCTGGGTTAGAAATGGTGAAGGTTTAGTTGGCTGGGGTATTTATGCATCTACCACTGTTAAAGGGCCAAATCGTTTTGAAGATGCCAGAAATTGGTGGCATAAACATTTAGATACATTTGAAATTAACAATGAAGTACATGGTCCCGGAACTGGTCCGGTTTTATTTGCCTCTTTCGCTTTTGATGAAAATGAAGAGAGCGAACTAGTGATTCCAGAGGTAATTGTTGGTACACGTAATCAATCAACTTGGATTACGTGGTTTGGAAAAAGTAATCAGCCAAAATTAATTGAGAGAGCCGTTGCTAATTCAATTCCCAAGATTAAATGGCGTGAGAGCGATATTGATACCTGGAAAGCCAAAGTTCTAACTGCAGTTTCTGAAATTCAAGAAGATTCTTTAGATAAAGTGGTTTTGGCTAGAGAAATCACTGCTGATTCCGAAAGTGAAATTGATGTACGTTCCGTGCTTCGCAATCTAGCTCGTGAATATCCAGGCACTTGGGTCTATTCGAATAATGGCTTAATTGGCGCCACTCCTGAGCTACTAATTCGTCTAAATAATTCAATGGTGGTTTCGCGTGTACTAGCAGGAACCATCAGCAAAACTGGCGATGACGATAAAGATTTAGCGCTTGCTGCATCACTGGCTCGCTCATCAAAAGATTTGGAAGAACATGAATATGCGGTTCGATCTGTAGCAGAAGCGCTAGCGCCATTTTGTTCTTCTACAAATGTTCCTGATGCCCCGTTTGTCTTGCATCTATCCAATGTTATGCACTTAGCCACCGATGTCACAGGTGCGATTAAAAATACCCATAAAGTAGTAGACATCTTCGCCCTAATCTCAAAATTACATCCATCTGCCGCAGTTTGTGGCACACCTACTTCTAAAGCTGCGGACTTAATTAAGCGAATTGAAGGCATCAACCGCAGACGATATGCCGGACCAATTGGTTGGATTGACGCCAAAGGAGATGGCGAACTTGGTATTGCACTTCGTTGCGGTTATATCAACGGAAAAGAAGTTCACGCTTTTGCTGGATGTGGAATTGTCGCTGGCTCGGATGCAAATAGAGAAGTTGCGGAGAGTCAAGCCAAATTTTTACCGATAATTAACGCGCTTCGCTAGATCTTTAATCAGCGCCGCATTGCTTTCACGATCAGGCATCTGCAAAATTGCAATCTCAAATTTAGTTGGTGGTGATATAAAAGATTTTAAACTCTTCAAATCATTTATTTCAGTTACAGGCAACCCAAATGCTTTAGCAATTTCAAACAAATCGCGACCATGTGGAGTTCCAAAAATCTTTTCAAATCCTGCAACTCCTGCTTGAGGAAGCGTTGAAAAAATACCTCCGCCATCGTTGTTGATAACCAATAGCTTTAATTTGATTTTTTCTTGATTAACTAAAGCCGTTAAATCATGCAAAAATGCTAAATCTCCAACTACTGCAAAGGCACTTTCACGCTTACTGGCAATGCCCAAAGCGGTAGATAGATTGCCATCAATGCCCGCCAATCCACGATTAGCAAACACCTCTACCCCAGCTCTTGGCGCTGCAAAAGCTTCCAAATCTCTAATAGGACGTGAGGAGGCCACATATAAAGTCGAACCATTCGGAAGATTCTCGGCAATACATTGAGCTGCAGCCGGTTCGCTCCAGCCATCAATTTTTATTAAATCGCTACTGAGATTCCATTTCTCTGCACTTCCGATAATTTGTGGAATGGTGCTGAAAATCTTCGTCGCCGAACGTTTTGGGTCAACCTTTGAGGCACGTGGATCGATTACAAAAACTGCCTTTGCTTTTGAAATTAACGAGTTTGTACTTCTTGATAACGTGGTTCTGCCCGCTACCACTACCCAATCAATATCTAGTTGTGCGCTGAACAAAGAGGCATGAGGTATTGCCTTTGCATATGAAAGTGGATTCTCTGAAATTACTGGAACTCCTAAAGAATCTGCAAATTCAGAAACATCTATTCCATCATGTCCAACTACCACTAAACCTTTACCTGTGGGGACTTCAAAGTTTTCTACTTTTGCATCTTCATCATGCAACTCTTTGGTAGAGAGATTATCTAGCCACTCTTCTTTCGCGTCAGAGAGTAATGGCTCATCAAATTCTAAATTAATGTGAGTTGGACCAAATTTATGTAATTTGTAATTATCTCCATTAAAGAATCTTCCACAATTAAATAGATTTATTTGATTGGTAGTTTGGTTGGCTCCAGTTTGACGTAATCGTGCAGGGCGATCAGCACTTAGAACAATTAATGGAAGATCTGAATGATGCGCTTCTAGGAAAGCTGGGTAGTAATTAGCTACCGCGGTACCGCTGGTACAGACAACTGCCACAGGTGTTCTGGTTGCCTTAATGATGCCCAAAGCAAAGAAAGCAGCAGTTCGCTCATCGATTCGCACATGTAAATTGACTAAACCTTGGCGCTCAGCCTCATAAAGCGCGATCGCCAATGGGGCATTTCGAGATCCTGGACTTAAAACAAATTCAGTAATTCCATGCTCTATGAAGTCACGGATAACTCTTTGCGCTAATTCCGTGCTTGCCATACTTCAAAACTATCGCGAATTCTATTTTTCCACCAAGTAATGCGCTCAGGGGCAGCTTGGAAATTCAACATTCCTGTTGGGTGGACTTCAGATACCTTCATGCGACCTGCAATTATCGGAAGTTCAGCCACATCATTTGAAAGCAACTTTCCGGTTGCTAGTCCGCATGCATAATTCAATTGCGGTAGAGCGGCCGCCAATTTAATTCCTTGAGAAATACCGACCGCAGATTCCAACGCACTCGAAACCACTATCGGCAAATTGTGATGCTTTGCGATTGCTAATGAACGTGCAATTCCTCCCAGCGGAGAAACTTTTAACATCAAAATATCAACGGCACCTTGCAGATCTACTGAAAATGGATCTTTTGCTTTTCGAATTACCTCATCTCCGGCAACCGGTATGGGTAAATTTAATTCTTTTAGTTCTTGCAATGTTGCTACTGGTTGTTCGATATATTCAAATCTTTCGAGTCCAAATCTTTGGACAATTTGTGCAATTGAATCTTCGGCTTGCTTTACTGACCAACCGCCATTTACATCTAATCTAATTTTGAGATTGTCATTAAAGTTTATTGCATGTTGAATTCGGTTTAAATCCGCTTCTAAATCATCGCCAACTTTTATCTTTACAACTTTCGCACCTGGATACCAGCTCAATATTCTTTCTACATCTATTTGAGAATCTACTGCAGGTAAGGTGGCGTTTATTTCAATTTCATCACGCTGTAATTTTGGCAATTCTCCAAAGGCAGCTTCTATCCCTGCACCCAACCAATAGGCGGCTTCATCTTTCCCATATTCAAGAAAAGGTGAAAATTCGCCCCAGCCACTTGGACCTTTAAAGAGCGCGACTTCGCGTTTAGTTACGGAACGAAAATTGGTGCGCGTAGGCAGAGATAGCACCTGCAGAGTTGCAAGTATTTCGTTAAGCATTACGGACGCTTTGGAAATTTTCCGAAGTCTGGCTTGCGCTTCTCTTTATACGCATCGCGACCTTCTTGCCCTTCTTCGGTCATGTAAAAGAGCAAAGTGGCATCGCCTGCTAATTGCTGAACCCCTGCTAAACCATCGTCGGCAGCGTTTAAGCCCGCCTTTAATAATCGAAGTGCTAATGGAGAGTTCTGTAGCATTTCTCTCGCCCACTGAACTGTTTCAGCTTCTAGTTCTTTAATTGGTACAACAGTATTAACAAGGCCCATATCTAGCGCTTCTTTGGCATTGTATTGACGAGTTAAGAACCAGATTTCACGTGCTTTTTTCTGTCCAACATGTCTTGCCAATAATCCGGCACCGTATCCGCCATCAAATGATCCGACCATCGGACCGGTCTGCCCAAATTTCGCATTCTCTGCTGCAATTGTTAAATCGCAGACAACGTGCAACACATGTCCTCCGCCAATTGCCCATCCTGCAACCATTGCAATTACCGGTTTTGGCATTCTGCGAATTTGTATTTGCAAATCTAAAACATTTAATCGGCCAATTCCTTTGGAACCGACAGAGTCATCGCCAATGTATCCATCATCGCCGCGGACATTAATATCGCCACCTGAACAGAATGCTTCATCTCCAGCGCCGGTGAAAATTACAACGCCAATTTGTTCATCATCACGAGCGATATCAAAAGCTTCCTTTAATTCGATGATTGTTTGTGGGCGAAATGCATTTCTAACTTCTGGTCGATTAATCGTGATTTTGGCAATGCCTTCCGCGGTTTCATAACGAATATCCTGGAAATTGCGCTTACTTCCCTCATCAACCCAATTAGGAATCTGACGACTTGGGAACTCACGCTTGATTGGCTTGCTCATGCGCCTTAGCCTACGGGGGTCATGGAAACCAGTGCAAAGTCAGGCGTATTCAAATACGAACATTCGTGGTCGATTCCACAAACTTTAGAGAATTTGGCTACCGCGCTTGCCCAAGGCTGGGATGTTTCTATCTCCACAAGTGGTTCGACGGGTGCGCCTAAAGAAATTCTAATTCCAGCAAGCGCCATGATTTTTAGTGCAAGAAATTCAAATTTATTTCTAGGCGCAAAACCCGGAGATCGCTGGTCGCTTTTGCTATCGCCAGAACACACTGCCGGGATTAACGTGCTAGTTCGCTCTATCGAACTAGGAACGGCACCAGTTAGTGAAACCGAAAGCGCAGATTTCACAGCAATTGTCCCTACACAATTATTCAGGGCGCTAAATGGCGATGAGCAATTACTAAAACATCTCCAAGGCTGTAAAGCGGTTTTGGTTGGTGGTGCTCATGCTGATGAAAATCTTTTGGTACAAGCTAAAAATTTAGGGATTAATTGCATTACCACCTACGGCATGACTGAAACTTCGGGTGGTTGTGTTTACAACGGAGAACCATTGCCTGGAGTTGAAATCAGAATTGGTGAAACTATTGAAATAAAAGGACCAATGTTGGCGAAAGTTCCATTAACGGATGGTTTCTTTGCTACCAGTGACTTAGGGAAAGTTGAAAACGGTAAATTAATTATTCTCGGTAGAGCAGATGATGTTATAAACAGCGGTGGTAAAAAAGTTTCTTTGAGTAAAGTTGAATACGCTCTCGGAGAGCAGTTTGCTGCTTTTGGTTCCGAAAATAGCGAATGGGGATCTGCGCTGAATATCGCTACAACCAGTCAAACTTCTGATGAAGAAATTCAATTAATTCTTTCGGTTAAGTTTGGTGTGAAAGCACTAAATATCTTCAGAATAAAAGAAATTCCAAGAACTGCGCTTGAGAAAATTGATCGCCAAGCGCTTGGTAAATTAATCTCCTCATGAACAAATGGCTTCTTGGTGCAAGGCTTCGCACCCTTCCTGCTGCAATCGCTCCAGTATTAGTTGCGGTGGCAATTGCGCTTCCTGAATTTAATTTACTCAACGCCTTACTCTGCCTAATAGTGGGTTTATCTCTGCAGATTGCGGTCAATTTTGCCAACGATTATTCAGATGGAATCAAAGGTACTGACGTGGATCGAATTGGCCCAACTCGATTGGTAGCTGGTGGTTTAGCGAGCGCTGATGAGGTAAAAAAGGCGGCCTTATCTTTCTTTGCAATAGGTGCATTAACTGGTTATTTCTTAGCTACCCGAACTTCATATTGGTTTATCGCGATTGGCGCGGCTGCCATCATCTCTGCCTGGCGCTATACCGGTGGTAAGAATCCGTATGGCTATCGAGGGCTTGGCGAAATTTATGTTTTTATTTTCTTTGGCCTAGTCGCAACTCTAGGTACTTTCTACAGTCAGACCGGAACTATTTCGATTGCCGCAATCATGGCCGCGATTTCAAACGGTGCCGTCTCTTGCGCGCTTCTGGCTGTAAACAACATCAGAGATATAGAGGGCGATACCCGAGCTGGCAAGCGAACTTTGGCGGTCCGACTGGGCGATACTCGAGCTCGACGTTTTTATATGTTCCTAATCTTTGTTGCGATTTTCACTGGTTTTACGGTCACGATCTTTGCAGCCTTGGCAATATTTCCAGCCATGCGGTTGTTAAACCAGATACAGTTTAAAAAAGGCAAGGAGTTGATTGAAGTGCTCGGAGCTACGGGTAAGTTCCAGCTCATTCTTGCTGCCCTCCTATCAGTTGGAACGTTGGTGATGAATTAATGGGTCGAATTTTGATGTACGTGTTGCCGATTGCATTAACAATCTATGCAATTGCCGATATTGCCCGAACCGATGAATCAAGAATCAAATTGCTTCCAAAATGGGGTTGGTTTTTAATCGCGATATTTGTCTCTGTAATTGGCCCTATTGCCTGGTTGATTGCCGGAAAAACTAGATACCGTAAACCACCAAAAGGTAGAGGTCCAAAGGGTCCAGATGATGACCCTGATTTCTTGAAAGGCTTATAGACCCGAGTAAGTGTGCTTGCCTGTTCCCCAGATATTTACGTAAACATAGTTAAAGATAAATGTTGAGCCTGCGATTAGACATAACCATGCTGCTTTGCGGCCGCGCCAACCTACAGTCACTCGTGCATGTAAATATGCGGCATAAGCAACCCAAGTAATGAAGGCCCAAGTTTCCTTTGGATCCCAACCCCAGTACCGACCCCATGCATGTTCGGCCCATATCGCGCCTGCGATAACTGAAAATGTCCAAAGTGGGAATACAAATGCGACTAAACGATAGGCAAGTTGATCTAAGGTTTCTAAATCTGGCAATCGCTTTGCCCAAGGATTACGTCCGCCACGCTTTTCAATTGAATCTAGCCACAAATACATTCCGGAAATCACATTAGCTAAGAAGAAAACTCCGCCAGAAATAATCGCTGCTGATACGTGGATTACCAACCAAGTTGATTTTAAGGCAGGCACTAGTGGTGCACTTGGCCGATACAAAATCGTTACTGCTGTTCCTAGAACCAACAGTACGAAAATTGATACTGGAAGACCAAGCCAACGAAGGTCGTACTTACGCAAAGTTAATAAATAAGCAAGAGAAAAAGCTAGTGCGCCGGTAATTGAGAATTCATACATGTTGCTCCAAGGAACTCTGCTTGCAGAAAGTCCTCGAGCCACTACACCGCCGAAAAGAATTACCGTACCTAGAATCATCAAAGCTGTCGCAATACGGGCGGCTTTCTCGGTCTTTGTGTAATCCAAAGTCTTGTTTAACAAATTTCCAGTTGAACTATCTGCAGCATCTGGATTGCGAAGAGACCATGCAGTTTCGAAAGCATGTGCCAGGAACGCTAAAGTAAAAACAGCCATGCTTGAATAAACTAAATCATTAGAAAGGTAAGCCCAATCCTTTGCGTTCACTTTAGCTCCTTAACTATTCTTTCAATCTCTGCTTCTAATCCTGGCGCTGCATTCTTTGCTAAACCTGCTATTTCTAACGTTTCACCTTTTCGCCGAATCCAAATACGACGATGACGGGTAAATAGCGAAGCTAATAATCCTAGAATCGCCAAAATTCCACCAATTAGAGCCAGCTGCTTTCCGGGGTCTCTCACAATATTTAGGTTGACCCAAGGCACATATCCTTCAAAAGTGATGGAGCCAACTTCGAATTCGTAGCTCTCGCCAATCTTTAGCGACTTTAAGCCCACTTGTTTCATCTTGTCAGTATTCAATCGATAAACAGATTGAGGAATTCCGTTATCTATTTGCAGATCTCCAACATAGATTCCTAAATACAACATTGGGTCTAACGCTTCTGGATACGAACTACTTGCTGGCACACCTTCACTCTGTTCAACAGTTGGGAAGAATGTAGCTACAAAACCGATTTGGGGTGAGGTATCCGGAACCTTTATCGCACCAGTGGAAGTTAAATTGGCATCCTGCGGTAGTAACGGAACCGGACCCTGAAAAACAATTTCGTTTGCAGCATTTCTTACAGTTACCAACGGCGAGTATCCATTAGCTTGTAAATACACAGAGGTAGAACCAAAATCTAATGGTGAGTTGACTTTTACAATTTTTCTTACTGGTTTTGATTCAGGATTGTCTGCGACTGAAACATAAAGCGTGTAATCTTCAGGCATATTGGTAATTGGATTGTATTTAGCAACAAAATTCTCGGCTTTGATTGAAAACGGTGGCAAACTCTTATCCGTAAAAAGTTTGCCATAAGTTAGCGAATCGTAATTTGTTGGAATATTTGTGAATCGCTCCCCGATATTGACAATTGAATCACCACGCATTCCAAATAAAGATCCAATACTTACGCCAATCAATATTAAAATTAGAGATAAATGGAAAAGCACATTGCCGAACTCTCTCAAGTAACCTTTCTCGGCACTTATCCAATCTGCTTCTCGTCTGATCCGAAAACGCTTCGATTTTAAATATGTTTCCGCTTTTTCCAAATCTCCTGGGAAAGTTTGAAAAAATTCCATTTTCTCTAACCTGCTTGGCGCAGCCGGTGGCTTAATAAATAGAGATTTACTATGTTCAATTACTCTAGGTATTACACAGCCAATTAGAGATATAAATAGCAAGATATAAATAGCGCTGAACCAAGGTGATCCATAAACATCAAAAAGCCATAATTTGTCGAGGAATTTGGCTAATTCGGGATTAGCGTTGAAGAAATCCCTAACCGGTATCGGTCCATTAGTTCTCTGCGGAAGAAGAGAACCTGGGATTGCGGCTAGTGCAGTCAAGAGCAGAAGAATCAATGCGGTACGCATACTGGTCAATTGGCGCCATAAGTATCTTGCGCTACCTACAAACCCGAGTTGAATGTCGCTCATAAAATTGGCTCAAATCCAGAAATTAAACCACGCAATGAATTCATTAAATGATTCCAAGTGCCTGTAATTTGCAACAATCCGATGACAATCAAGAATATTCCGCCAATTTTAGAAATTCGATCACCATTTACCGCTAAGAATTTTCTCATGCTCTCTGATTTATCCAGATAAAGACCACTTAAAATAAAAGGTGTGCCAAGTCCAATGCAATATGCAGCAGATAGCACCGCACCACGCGTTGCACTTGCACTATCAATTGCAAGAGTCTGAACTGCAGCAAGCGCGGGGCCAATACAAGGTGTCCAACCCAATCCAAATAGAAATCCCAAGATCGGCGCACCAAGTAAGCCGCTATTTGCAGATTTATTAAATTTAAAGGAGCGCATCAAATTAATGCGTCCCATAAAAATTAACCCCATAATTATGGTGAACAACCCAAGGACCGTTGAAATAATTCTCTGGTTTGCAGAAATGGTGTTTCCGAGAGTTCCAAATAGCGCACCGTAAGCCACAAATAGCGCAGTAAAACCAAGTACAAAAAGCAGTGAACCAATTAGGAGTTTGCCACGATTCTTAGAGAATCCAGCAGCATAAGTTAAATAGCCAGGCACCAAAGGAATTACGCATGGTGATGCAAAGGAGATTAGTCCGGCCAGAAGCGCAATTGGAAGTGCCAGAATTAAATTTCCAGAGAGTAGGAAGTTAGCTAAATTTGTACTCATTCAGCATGCAACTTCTCAATTAAGTCACTCAGTGAGGCAACTGTAATTTCGCCTGAAATTCGCGCTGCAACTCGACCCTTTGGATCCATCAAAATAGTGGTTGGAATTGCATTCGCACTTAAAGTATCTCTAAATCCCAGTAAAACTGAATCATCAACCAATGTTGGATAAGGCAAATTAAATCGTTTCTGGAATGCTCGCGCTGCAACTTCTGAATCTCTAGTTAAAACACCCAAGAAAACTACACCTTTATATTTATTAGCGAGTGCGGCAAGTGTTGGTGCTTCAGCTCTACATGGTGAACACCAAGATGCCCATACATTAAGAACCACGATTCCCCCATTTGGTAATTCAAAATAATCGCCATCAAGGGTTTTGCCAGAAAAAGTAGGTCCCATTTTTCGGTCTTCAGGTTCTATGAAAGTTACTGCGCCATTACCGGCAATGTAACTCTTAGTTGCAACCTGGCTGCTATTGCCACATGCAGTCAAAGCAATGGTGGCAAATAGGATTGCAATAAATTTTTTCAAGGTAATAAATGCTTTGCAGGTTCTGTATAAGTTAAGTCTGCAATCATTCCATCGTCATCAAAGTGAATTGAAGTTACTGAAGCTAATGTGCATATGCGTTTACGTGGATCATGCAAAAAACGTCGACCTTCAATTGCACTTCGCAAAATCCAAATAGGTAATTGATGGGAAACTACGATTGCATCTCTGCCATCTGCAGCAACCCTGGCATCAAAGACTGCAGCTAGCATTCGATTTACTTGATCAACATATGGCTCACCCCATGATGGCTTCCATGGATTCCATAATTTTGGCCATGCGGATGGCTGGCGAAGTACGCCATCACCGACTCCAAATGGTTTTCCTTCAAAAACATTTGCGGCTTCGATTAATCTTTCATCGGTTTTAATTTCAAGATTATGTGCATCAGCCATTGGCTTTGCAGTCTGCTGCGCGCGTTCGAGTGGTGATGCATGAACGGCGGCGATATTTAAAGGCTTGGCCCAATCACCCAAAACCTTAGCCATCTCTTCGCCGCGCTTAGAGAGAAACCAGCCGCTTTGGCGGCCATAAAGAATCTTGTTGGGATTCTCGACCTCGCCATGTCGAACTACGTGCACGGTTGCCATTGGGAAATCATAAAGCGTTTATGGTTAAGGCATGGCCGCCAGAAGCGCTGCATTCTTTGACTTGGATAACACCATGGTCAAAGGTTCCACCTTGTACTTCCTCGGCCGCGCGATGTACCAACGTGGATTCTTCACTAAAGCAGATATCTCTAGATTCGTAGTGGCAAATGTCAGATTTCGCTTAACGGGAACTGAGAAACCAGAAGTTATTGCAAGATTTCAAAAAGCAGCCACCGATTTTATTGGTGGACATGATGTCAATGAAATCTACACAATTGCACAATCTGTATATGACGAATATGTGTCACCTGCTTTGATACAAGGAACTATTGATATTGCTAAGAAACATTTGCAAGAAGGTACTGAAGTTTGGTTAGTTACAGCCGCTCCAGAAGATATGGCCAAATTAATTGCAGATCGATTAGGTTTCACCGGAGCTATTGGAACTAAAGTTGCAATTGAAAATGGAAAATATCTTGGACATCTAAATGGCAGTATTCTTCATGGCGTTGAAAAAGCGCGAGCAGTTCGCGAACTTGCCGCCGAACGCGGTTTTTCCTTACTTAATTGTCATGCCTATTCTGATAGCGCAAGTGATTTTCCATTACTGCAATCAGTTGGCACACCTCATGCAATCAATCCAGATGCGCGCCTTCGCATCAAGGCTTTAGCTGAAAATTGGGAGATTGTAGATTTTCGAAGATTCCGAAAGTTGAACCGTTGGCTTGGCCCGACCGTAAGCAGATTTGTTGCATTAGGCGCTTGGATCACGCCCAGGTCGCGAGGAGATAAGAGAAGCGACTAATATTGGCAGGTTATGTATCGCACCTTTGCCGACTATTTGCGCTCACTAGATGATGCGTCATTGGAGCGACTTTTTGCTTTAAGGCCAGATTTAATCTCGCCAACTCCGCCTGATTATGCAGCGCTTTCTGTTCGCGCAAATAGCGGTCCAAGTATCGCTCGAGTAATTGATTCACTAAATGCTTTTGAACTTCAAGTTCTTGAAGCGTTGCTTGTTTTAGAAGAACCCATAAAGGTAAAAGAGCTTGAGAAAATCACCTCTGCTTCAGCTCGATTTGCATACGCGAAATTCGAAGATTTGGCTTTAATTTATGAAGGAGTAATTCCAACTCAAGTAAGAGAATCTATAGGCGCCGAACCTGCAGGTTTAGGTCCGCGCTCTTTAACTAAATTAGATTTAAAGAAATTAAATGATGCACCAGAAAGTGCCAAGAAAGTTATGAGCGCACTTTGCTGGGGTCCACCACGTGGCAGCGTAGGTGACATCAAGAATCCCGGACCGGGAATTGCTTGGTTGTTAGAACACCATTTTGTAGTACCACTAGATCAGCGACATGTGGTCATGCCTGCTGAGGTTGCGATTCATTTACGTGGCGGCAAAGTTCATAAAGATTTAGCAGATAAAGCGCCAGAGTTAGATGGAAAGAAATATAACCAGAGCGATATTGATCGCGCTGCAATTGCAAATATTTCAAATGTACTGAGGTGGTGCGAAGAGCTACTTAACTTCTGGGGCGAAACTGCCCCGACCGCACTTCGAGCAGGCGGAGTCGGAGTCCGAGATCTAAAAGAAGTGGCACAACATCTAGGAGTTTCAGAAGGATGCGCCGCATTTGTTGCAGAGCTCTGTTATCTATCTGGTTTAGTTGCAATTGATGCAGATGAAACAATTGCTCCAACTAATTCATTTGATATTTGGTTAACGCAAGATTTCGAAACTAAGTGGCGCAATATTGTTTCACTATGGTTAATCACTTCTAGGGTATCTGGCTTAGTAGGTAGAAGTGATCAGAAATTCTCTGCGCTTGGACCAGAGTTAGATCGCGTTAGCGCTGCAAATATCCGTTCTCGTGTACTTGAGGAACTTCGCAGCAATATCGAACTCTCCCCTTCTATCGGTTCATTTACTGAGCGCATGAAATGGCTGGCACCGCTTCGCCGTGGCGCAAATTTACGTGATGATTTGGTCAAGTGGAGTTTAGAAGAGTGTGAGTGGCTTGGGATCACCGGTTTAGGCGCGCTATCTACTTTCGGTGCAGAACTTTTAGAAGGAGATGAAGAGTTAGGTGTTAACGCAGCGTTACCAACACCGATTGACTTCATAACGATTCAAAGCGATCAAACTGCAATTGCGCCAGGTCCATTGCAACATGAGTTGGCGGTAGAGATGAGCCAGATTGCAGACATCGAAAGCCGTGGCGCAGCAACAGTTTATCGATTTACCGAAAGTTCAATTCGCAGAGGCCTTGACCACGGAAAATCAAGTTCTGAAATTATTAAATTCTTAACCAGAATTTCCAAGAGTTCATTACCGCAACCGCTTGATTACATGATTACGGATACGGCACGTAAACATGGCCAGTTGCGCGTTGGCGCAATCCATTGTTATTTAAGGTGTGAAGATCCTTCCGTGCTATCAGAAATTTTGGCAGACAAAAGAATTGATGTTGCCCTGCGCCAAATTGCACCAACTGTTTTAGTTTCAGATTTTGACATTGAAGAAGTATTGAATGTATTAAGAAGCAATGGATATCTTCCTGCTGCTGAAAGCGCCCAAGGTATTCTGCTTAGCTCACCACATAATAAGCGAGTCAAGAACCGACCAAAGCCACCTCGAATTGTTGGCGAGATTGAACCTCCTACTGCCGAAGCCATAGCAAGTGCAATTCGCGCAATTAAAGTTGGCGAAAAATCCACTGCGAAACAGAGCCAACTGCGAAATAGTGGAGCCATACCAAGAACTACCGCTAATGAAACTCTTGAAATTCTAAATAAGAATTTAAATCGAACACTTTCGATTGGATATGCAGATAACAATGGTGGTGTTTCGCATCGAATTGTTGACCCACAACAAATTGCCAATGGTGTGCTATTAGCTCGCGATCACAGTTCTGGTGAGCTGCAAACCTTCAAAATCATACGCATTACGGGGGTCGCCCCGCTATGACCCTCGAAACTGGCAGAATTACCCCTATGTTGCAGGACTTAGAAAGTTTGGTTCGCTGTGAATCACCATCTGATGATTTATCTGCCTGTAACAAAGTAGTCCAACTAGCAAATGAAATTGCTACTCGCGAACTAGGTGCTACGGCTGAGATTCTTGAAGTAAATGGCCGTCCATTATTTTGGTGGGGAGATAAGAATCCCAAAGTAGTTCTGCTCTGCCATCTGGATACAGTCTGGCCAATAGGTTCCTTCAATCCAATTTGGCAGATTGATGGTGATGTACTGCGCGGTCCAGGAACTTTCGATATGAAAGTTGGATTTGTCCAAGCTCTTTATGCGCTGAAGGGTATTCAAGGATCTGTTGCATTAATTGCAACTACTGATGAAGAAATTGGTAGCCATGCCTCTAAAGATTTAATTATGCAAGTTTCTAAAACTGCACAGGCGGTTTTGGTTCTTGAAGCTTCATTGGATGGCAAAGTTAAAACAGGGCGCAAGGGCACTGCTATGTATGTTGTGAAAGCAGTTGGCTTAGCTTCACATGCAGGTCTCGAACCCGAAAAAGGAATTAATGCCACAGTTGAAATTGCTGCGCAAATTCTAAAATTAAAAGAATTAGAAAATCCGGAATTTGGAACTACGGTGGTACCAACCATGCTGAAGGGCGGTACTACTGCAAATACCGTTCCCGCAGAAGCTACTTTAGAGATTGATGCTCGTTCATTTAGCCAAAGTGATCTTGAAAGAGTTGATCGTGCTATTCAATCTTTATCTGCGATTACACCTGGTGCCAAAATAGAAATCACTGGCGGCTTAAATCGTCCGGTACTAGAACCTGCTTCTTGTAAAGAACTTTATGAAATTGCAGAAAATGTAGCTAAATCAATAGGAATGGCGCCGTTAGGGTCAGCTGAAGTTGGCGGCGCAAGTGATGGAAATTTCGCGGCAGCAGCCGGCGCCCGCGTATTAGATGGTTTAGGCGCTATTGGTGGCGGAGCACACGCTGCAAATGAATGGGCAAGTGTCAAAGCAATCGATGAGCGAAAGAATTTTCTCCACGCATTCATTAAGGAGTTATTAAAGTGAGCGATGGGCCTTTAATTGTCCAGAGCGACAAAACTCTTCTGCTAGATGTTGATCATCCAAATTCAACTGAATGCCGACGTGCAATTGCGCCTTTTGCAGAACTAGAACGCTCACCCGAACATATCCATACTTACCGATTAACAAATCTTGGTTTATGGAACGCTCGAGCTGCAGGGCATGATGCTGAAAATGTGATTGATACTTTAATTAAATATTCTCGCTACGCAGTTCCGCATTCATTGCTTCTGGATGTAGCTGAGACCATGTCTAGATATGGTCGCTTACGTCTAGAATCAAATCCAATCCATGGATTAGTTTTAGTAACAACGGATAGCGCTGTTTTGGAAGAAGTAATCCGTGCAAAGAAAATTGCACCGTTGCTAGGCGCCAGAATTGATAAAGAAACTATCGCGGTGCATCCATCACAAAGAGGTGCAATCAAACAGCACCTACTTAGATTAGGTTGGCCAGCCGAAGATTTTGCAGGTTATGTTGATGGCCAAGCTCATCCAATTGATTTAAACCAAGATGGTTGGAATATTCGCCAATATCAAGAACATGCGGCAGAAGGTTTCTGGCATGGCGGAAGCGGTGTGGTGGTTCTACCTTGCGGTGCCGGTAAGACAATTGTTGGTGCGGCCGCAATGTCACATGCAAAAGCGACTACCTTAATTCTGGTGACAAACACCGTTGCGGCTCGTCAATGGCGTGATGAATTGCTACGCCGCACCACCTTAAATGAAGATGAAATCGGCGAATATAGCGGTGCAAAGAAAGAGATTCGCCCGGTAACTATTGCTACATACCAAGTTATGACCAAAAAGAAGAATGGTGTTTATGCCCATTTAGATCTCTTTGATTCATATGACTGGGGTCTGATTATTTATGACGAGGTACATCTATTGCCTGCACCTATCTTTAGATTTACTGCAGATATTCAATCTCGGCGTCGCTTAGGGCTTACTGCGACTTTAGTTCGCGAAGATGGAATGGAAGGTGAAGTTTTCTCACTGATTGGCCCGAAGCGTTTTGATGTTCCTTGGAAAGAGATCGAATCTCAAGGATATATCGCACCAGCTGAGTGCATTGAAATACGTGCAACGCTCTCTGAAACCGAAAGACTTTCATATGCAACTGCAGAAGTTGAAGAGAAATATCGTATGTGTGCTACTACTGCTACAAAAACTAAAGTTGTTCAGGCGCTCGTAGAGAAGCATGCGGAAGATCAAGTTTTAGTAATTGGACAATATATTTCCCAGCTCGATGAACTAAGTGAGAAGCTTGGGGTTCCAGTGATTAAAGGCGAAACTCCAGTAAAGGAACGTGAAGAATTATTTGCTGCTTTCCGTACTGGCGAACTTAAATGTTTGGTAGTTTCAAAAGTTGCGAATTTCTCGGTTGATTTGCCAGACGCCACAATCGCAATTCAAGTAAGTGGTGCATTTGGTAGCCGACAAGAAGAGGCACAAAGATTAGGAAGAATCTTGAGGCCTAAATCAGATGGACGTGGTGCACGTTTCTACTCAATTGTAAGCCGAGACACTGTTGATCAAGACTTTGCACAGAACCGTCAGCGATTTTTGGCAGAACAAGGTTATAGTTATAAAATTATTGATGCTGACGATGTTTTTCAAGGAAAGCTTTAAACTCTTCTAGTTCAACTCGGAAATGTGAAAAATGTTTTCCGTCAATATGAACCACTGGAATTAATTGTCCATAAAGATCTTCTAACTCTTTATTTCCATCAATTAATTGCTCTTCGATTTTAATGTTTAGGGAGTCTTCGAGTGGTTTGAGCAAATTCGCAACGTTTTCACATAAATGGCAGCCAGTACGACCATATATCGTGACTATGGACTGCTTCATGGAGTTAATTCTATTTGGTAGGTTTCATGCGTGAAGCGCCGGAGCCTAGCCGCGATAATCGCCACTATTTTGCTGGCGCCATTATTCGCGCCTCCTGCATCAGCCCTCTTTTACAAACGTGAATCAACCGTTTGGGGCCACATCTTTGCTGGCGCCACAAATGTTCAAACTTATAACGCAACTACAAATAGTGGCGCAAGTCTTGAAGCAAAATCTAAATTTGAAGTTACTTACAATAATTTTCCCGCTTGGGCGCAGAGTGAAATTCAAGCGGCGGTTGATGTTTGGGCTGCTAATTTCAAATCTAGCGTTCCAATCAAAGTTGAAGCCACTTGGGGTCGATCTACAGTTTACGGATTATTAGGAAGTGCCCGTCCAGGTAATTACTTTAGTAATTTTGTAAGTGCGCCAGATGCAACTCTTTGGTATCCATCTGCTTTGGCTAATGCGCTAGCTGGACGTGATTTAGATAAGAACAATCCTGAGATGGTTATTCAAGTAAATTCAGCTGCGCCTTGGAATACTCGCGGCGATGGAAAACCTTCAGGCTCTGAATTTGATCTGCAATCAGTATTTATTCATGAGATGGGTCATGGACTTGGTTTCCTATCAACAGATTCTTATGACCCTTTCTTCGGATATGGATCTATAGAACAACCAACTCCATATGATGCTTACCTTCAATTAGATGATGGTCGACGTTTGAGCGATTTGCCTTCACCTAGCCTTGAATTAGGTAAAGCGCTGACTTCAAATTTATCTTGGTCTGGTCCAAAAGGAATTGCTGCAAATGGCGGTGTTAAGCCAAAAATTTATGCACCAAATAGATATGAGAGTGGATCATCAGTTTCGCATTTAGATGAAGCAACTTTTCAAGGCGCAGGCGCTAACTCATTAATGACACCAAACCTCGATGCTGGTGAAGTTTTCCGCGAACCAGGTGCGCTATTGCTAGGCATGCTCGAAGATATGCGCAATAAGCCACCTGCAGGAATTGCAGTTGGTATTCCAAATCCGGTCCGTAATCTTCAAGTTCTTGTGGGAGATTCCACTGCAATAATCACTTTTAACCCGCCTACCAATGTTCGTACTGCTCAAGTAGCAAGTTATGCCATTCGAAATATAAAAACTGGCGTAATTGATTATGCAAATTCAAGTCCATACACAGTCAAAGGACTTAAGAACGGAACTTCATATTCATTCGCTGTTACTGCAATCAACAACAATGGAACTTCAGAACCCACAACTAGTGAGGTGGTAACGCCTGTTGCGAGTTGGAAATCGTCGGTAATTGATAGCGCCAGCGATGCAAAATTTGTAGCTTCGGCAATGCTAAATAACAAACCTTTTGTTGCTTACATAAGCAGCAAGACCGGCACTTTAAGAACGGCAGTATTTGTAAACGGCGCTTGGAAAAAGACTGTAATTGATGGAATGGGCGGTAGCGCTGGTCGTACAGCCAACAAATTGGGCGGTCACTTAACGCTTTGCTCAACTGGTAGCGGAACTAGACAAGTAATTCATCTCTTTTATGGAGATATTGTCAATAACGATTTACGCCATGCGACTGTAACTGACACCTCGAATGCTTTTGAAGTAGTTGATGGAAATGCCTCAGCTATTCAGCCATATGATCAAGTTTCCCGAGTGCGAACTGGTAGCGATGTTTCTTATTCAAGTGCCTGCGTGGCATCAACTACAACTTTGCAAGTCTTTTATAGAGATGAGAGTCAAGGAGTGCTGCTAGGTGCAGTTAAGCGAGCGAATAAATGGAGCTACGAACTTATTGATGGAGATCGCAAAACTGAAGGCAGAACTACCGGAGATGTGGCATTCCATCTAAAGGCATATTTAGCGGGCGCTACAACTTATTTACTTTATGACTCGGTATTAGTTTTTAACCAAAAGCGTGAAGTAACTTCTGGAGAGATCAGATTGGCTTCTCGTGATGGCGCCAGTGCTAATACTTGGATTTATGAAACTCTAGATTCTCCTAGCAATAGCGCGTCAGTTCTGGGCTTTGATGTATCAATCAATAAAGTCGGTACGAAAATTTTGGGCAGTTGGTTAGCGGCAACAGGTGCCACTCTTCCAAATCCAAGCCAGGTTCGAATTCGTGCGCTCGATGGCGAAACTACAATTCACACCACAGCTAAATTTGGTACACCAAGTGCGCCACTTAATTTAAACGGTTCTACTTTAATTTTAGGTTGCCAGAAGCGTTTATGCGCTTTGGACACTATTTCAAAGAAAATCTCATTAATTAGCGGTTGGCAAAGTGATGATCCAATTCAAAATGGTTGGATTACTTTGAATGGGGTTCGTAATCTAGTTGCCGGAATAAACGGACAACTTGTTTCGCTAAAACCTTAAAACTATTTAGCGTTGCGGCGCTGAATGCGTGTCTTCTTAAGAAGCTTCTTGTGCTTCTTCTTAGCCATACGCTTGCGACGCTTCTTGATAACCGAACCCATAAATCTCCTTAGAGAGCCTTTACATTAAGGTCGAAGATTAGCGCGTTTAGGCTCGATATAAAAAACCACCCGATAGGAGTATCGGCCCCAAGGCGCTGGTCGCGGTAAATCCATTCATTACGGTCGAATTTACGTAGTTTGCCGCGGTAATTGCCCCTTTGGAATCAAAAGTCAAAACCAGAATTGCATTCTTCCTTTTCCAATTGGGTAGCGCTTTAAATGCTCCGGCAGAAACAAAAGCTCCGTAATTTACTTTTCCAACGGTAGCAGTAAGTGCACTACCGGTAGATGGGTATCGATCTGTCCAAGTTGGTACGAAATTAGTATTGAACTTGGTAATTGCAGCAGTGCTATTTGAATTGCCGCCTAAGAAAAGAGCCGAAGTTGAAGTACGCCAAGCTCGATTGGAATTTGATTCGGAACTTCTAACTACTGAAGTAAATTTGCCATTTACAACTTTGGCAAGAAATCCATCCACGCGGCCGCGCAAAGTTGTGTTGAGTAACTTATCCGCGCTCTGCCCTATTGCAATTAATCCGCCATCTGGAGACCTAGTGATTGCGTGAATTTGGGTATTGCTCTTTCCGATAAAAACAGGTTTACCATTCCAATTAACTACAAATGCTTTATTGCCAGGGTTTGCATAGGAAGTACCAGCAACTGTTATTCCAGTAGCATCGACAAGAATTGCATTAGGAATTACCGCCGCCGGCATCACCATCGATTGAGATTCAATTAGCGCACCTAAACTATCGACTTTCCAATAAATTAAATTGACGGCATCACTTTTATTGCTGCTGACTGGATCAGAAATCACGTTATCCGGATTTAGCACACCCTGAACCGGAGGAAGCGTTCCGACAATTGGATTTGAGCTCGCGCCAGCAAAATAGAAATTTCCTGAAGCATCAACTGTTGCAGCGCTAACGAAAGATTCGACGCCGGAAGTAAGTTCGATGGTTGGGCCATTAACCAATTGTGCAAAACCATTAGTTTCACGATTTCCGTAAACAGCAATTTGACTACCGAAAGCAACTAGGCCAGTTGCCGCGTTATCAACCTGTGCCAACTGCACCATTGATTTTGCAGAAATAGCTGCATTTGCAGTGGGCAAAACCGAAAAAATTAGTATTAAAGCAAGAAATAAACGTTTCAACTTAACTCGATTGAACGATCTCTGGCTGCTTTCATAGCTTTCGCCACAATAACTTCTAATTCACTGGCTGAAAATGATTGCAGAGCTGCATAGGTGGTTCCGTTTGGACTAGTGACATTTTCACGCAAGGTGGTAGCGCTTTTTCCGGAAGTTGCTAGAAGTTCGGCCGCTCCAATAATTGTTTGCACTGTAAGTTGTGTTGCAACATCTTCGGTTAGACCCAAATCCATTGCGCCTTTGACCATGGATTCAACAAAAGCAAAGAAATAGGCTGGACCAGAGCCACTGGTTGCAGTAACCGCATCCTGTAACTCTTCCTTTACCTCAACTGCAATACCTGCTGCGCCAAGGAAATTAATTAAGAATTCTTTTTGATGATCTGTAACTCCAGAACCAAGTGAGTAACCTGCGGCACCTTTGCCAACCAAAGTCGGCGTATTTGGCATAACTCGAACTACTGGATTCATGCCACTTAGGCCGTTTGCAATGGTTGCGATTTTCTTACCGGCAGCAAATGAGACAACTAATGCCCCTGCTTTAACTTTTCCATTGATGTCGGCAAGCACTGCATCGACATCTTGCGGCTTGGTCACTAAAAGCAAGACATCAACGTTACTTAAATCTGAACCAATTTTGATTGCGTACTTATTTACTAACTCAGCAGCTCTCTCGGCTCGCTTCTCAATAACTTCTATCTGGGCGGGTGCATGCCCTGCTTTGATCAAGGCAGCAATCAACGCTTCGCCCATTACTCCGGCGCCAATTACTGAGATTCTCATGCCGTTAGTTTACTTAAAATTCAAACGATAACGATGTGCATTAATGCGCGATTACCCGTAGGCTTCACGACTATGTCTGAGATTTCAGCAGGATTTGCTCGTGATTGGGTTGAATTCTTCGACCCTGAAGATGATGAGCAAATCTTTAAATGTGATTTAACTTGGCTCACCTCTAACTGGACTTGCGTTTATGGAGATGGCTGCAAAGGCGTTTTTGCTGACCAACCAAATGCAGGTTGCTGTACTGAAGGCGCAATGTATACAGATGAGGCTGACGAAGCTCGAGTATTAAAAGCTGCTGCCCGATTAACACCTGATATGTGGCAGTTCTACGATATTGCGCACGATAAAAAAGGTCGCTTAAATATTTCAGAAGTTGATGAAGACAACGAACGCAAAACTCGTACTGTAAATAATTCTTGTATTTTTCTAAATCGCAAAGGTGAATTCTCGACTTTCGGATGCGTTTTACATCATTTGGCAGAGAAGGAAGGTTCGCACTTCTTGGATGTCAAACCTGATGTTTGTTGGCAGTTACCAATTCGACGATCCTTTGAGGTTCGCGAACATGGCGAGCGCGAATACAACATCACTGTAATTGGTGAATATGAACGTCTGGTTTGGGGCGACGGCGGCGATGATTTTGACTGGTATTGCACAAGTGATACCGATGCACACGTTGGCAAGAAACCGGTTTATCTATCCAATTCAGAGGAGTTAATTGCACTTATGGGTAAGCGCAATTACGACATCCTTAAAGAGATTTGCGATAAGCGTTACGCTGGAATGCAAGAAGCTAAAAAGAAAAATCTTCCGCTATTTGTAATCCAGCACCCAGCTTCACTTTAATTGGCAAAAGCGGTTGTATATCCGTTAATCGCTGGCTGTCCACCAAGGTGGCAATAAAGAACGCGTGAACCCTTAGGGAAATAACCCTCTTTAACTAGATCAATTAGCGCAGCAATTGATTTACCTTCATAAACCGGATCGGTAATCATGCCTTCTAAGCTTGCAGTTAAGCGAATTGCTTCGATGGTGTGATCGCTAGCCACGCCATAAATACCATCGTGCCAGCGGTCTAAAAGCACAATTTCTGAATCTTCTAATTCACGGCCTAATTCGATTAATTTTGCAGTACGCGATGCAATTCGTTTGATTTGATCCCATGTCTGTTGCACAGTTGCAGAGGCATCGATACCAATAACATCTTGAGCGCGATTTGAATGCGCGAAACCTGCAATCATTCCACCTTGGCTAGAACCAGTTACTGAACAAACAATAGTCTTATCGAATTTGAAGCCAAGTTCTTTCTCTTGATCTTCAACTTCAAAAGCCCAACCCGCAAATCCATGGCCGCCTAATTCGTGATCACTTGCACCAGCCGGAATCGCATATGGCTTACCGCCGCGATCAATAACATCTTGAATCGCTTTCTCCCATGAAGCGCGAAATCCGATATCAAAACCAGCTGGATCTAAACGCACCTCTGCACCCATGACCCGTGACAATAAAATATTGCCAGTTTTTTCGTAATTAACTTCATCCCACTCAACCCAATGCTCTTGCACCAGTACTGCTTTTAATCCAAGATGCGCAGCAACTGCTGCAACTTGGCGAGTGTGATTTGATTGAACGCCACCAATTGAAACTAAAGTGTCGCAACCTTTAGCTAAGGCGTCAGCTGCTAGATATTCGAGTTTGCGAGTTTTGTTGCCACCATAAGCCAAACCAGAATTTACATCTTCACGTTTTGCCCAAATTTCGACATCCCCGCCTAAATATTCAGTTAAACGATCAAGGCGATGGATTGGAGACTTTCCGAATAGGAGATTTACCTTCGGGAACTTTTCTAACGCGGCTCTAGACATTGTGTGATTCTATAGAGCGTCGCCGGTACCGACTAATCTTGGGCCATGGCAAAAGTAAAGCAAGACCCATTTCGCTGCGGTGAATGTGGTTGGACCAGCACCAAATGGGTTGGTAGATGCGGCGAATGCCAAGCTTGGGGTAGCGTCGAAGAAGTTGGCGCACCAAAGAAATTATCTTTAGTTGCCGGCCACGTTACCCAACCAGCAACGCCTATCGGAGATGTTGATTTAGCAACTGCAAAAGCTCGTCCGACCAGAATCGATGAGTTAGATCGGGTTTTGGGTGGCGGAATTGTTCCTGGCGCTGCGATTTTATTAGCCGGAGAACCTGGCGTTGGTAAATCAACATTGTTACTAACGGTCGCAGCACAGGTAGCAACTAATGGCGTACATACACTTTATATCTCTGGCGAAGAGAGCGCTTCTCAAGTACGTCTTCGCGCCGAACGAATTGGCGCAGTAAATCCAAATCTCTGGTTAGCAGCCGAAACAGATTTATCTGCCGTAATTGCACATATAGATTCCGTACAACCAGAACTATTGATTATCGACTCCATCCAAACTATTGGATCCACAACTGTCGAAGGCGCACCTGGTGGCGTAACCCAAGTTCGCGAAGTTGCTG
>VEQG01000021.1 GCA_018883345.1 Candidatus Nanopelagicaceae bacterium | reverse complement strand
GCCACTAATTGCATGGAGACTTGTAAGGTGCAATCCATTTTCACACGGCGGTGTTGATTATGTTTCAGAAAACTATTTTGAAAACTATGTAAAAAACCCACAAATACAAGGCAAATTCAGTAGTACGGGAGCAAATAAATGGGCAGCATAATGAATGCGCTATACACAGCCGTTTCTTGGGTCATCATGGTTATTCATGATGCCCTAACTCCAGTATTTGGTTCAGGCAGTGGTGTTACTTGGACGCTCTCAATTATTGGCCTAGTGTTATTAATTCGTATCATTTTAATTCCGCTTTTCGTTAAGCAAATTAAGAGCCAAAGAGCTATGACCGCGCTAGCGCCAAAAATGAAAGAGATTCAAACCCGCTACAAAGATGATCGCCAAAAGCAATCTGAAGAGATGATGAAGCTTTACAAAGATCACAAAACAAATCCATTAGCTTCGTGTTTCCCTATTCTTGCGCAGGCACCAATCATGTTCGCGCTCTTTACAGTGCTTAATGGAATTGGCCAAGCAAAACCTCGCGGTGTTTTAACAATGGCAGATGTTGAATCAGCTGCTAATGCAAAATTTTTAGGTGCACCAATTTCTGAAACATTCCTTGGATCATCAAGCACCACCGTAAAACTTGTAACTGTGTTCTTGATTATTTTGATGTCTGCATCAACTTACACAACACAACGTCAGTTAATGGTTAAAGGAATGCCAAAAAATGACGATCCAAACAACATGATTTTGCAACAACAGAAAATTATGTTGTATTTATTTCCAATTATTTTTGCAATCTCAGGCGTTAACTTCCCAATCGGTGTTTTAATTTATTGGTCGACTACAAACTTCTGGACATGGGGCCAGCAGTATTACGTGATCAAACGAAACCCAACCCCAGGTTCACCTGCTTATGAAGAGTTGCAGAAGAAGAAGGCAGCCAAAGGGCTAATTGAGCTTCCAACCGAAGAGCCAAAACCACAGGCACCACAAGGCCAGCGAAAGCAGCCAAAAAAGAAGAAGCGTAAATAAACGCCGATAAATAAGGGCATTTAGGTATAAACCTATCAAAAAGGATAAATCATGACAGAAAAGACAGTTAAAGAGGTTGAGGTAAAGCCAGTCGCTAAGCTTGAAGAAGAGGGCGATATCGCAGCTGATTACCTTGAAGCGCTATTAGATATTGCTGATCTAGATGGCGATATCGATATCGATGTAGAGAATAACCGCGCATCGGTAGCGATCGTGGGAGCCAAGCTCGATAACCTGGTTGGCCGCGATGGCGAGGTCCTTGATGCGCTCCAAGAGCTAACTCGTCTAGCAGTTCAGAGCTCAACCGGCGACCGTAGCCGTCTAATGCTCGATATCAGCGGATACCGCGAGAACCGCCGTACAGATTTAAAGGCGCTAGCTGATGAGAAAGCGGCAGAGGCGAAGGCATCTGGCGCACCTATCAAACTAGCCCCAATGAACGCATTTGAGCGGAAAATTGTCCACGATCGCATACAGGATCTTGGGCTATCTTCAGAGTCTGAGGGCGAAGACCCAAACCGTTTTGTAGTTATCTTCCCTAATTAAATTTAGGTTTCACGTGAAACACTTTCCAGAGCGCGAGGCAGAGGCGCAGGCCTATGCCGAATTCCTAAAAGGGCCTGGAATTGAGCGTGGATTAATCGGTCCCCGCGAAGCAGATCGAATCTGGGAGCGCCATATACTTAACTGCATCCCTGTCTCAACCCTTATGAAAGATGGGGCCTCGGTCATTGATATTGGCTCGGGAGCTGGTTTGCCGGGAATTGTAATCGCGCTTGCTCGCCCGGATTTAAAGGTAACCTTGCTAGAACCCCTGCAACGCCGCGTAACCTTTTTAGAGGAAGCGGTCCAAGGGCTTGGGGTAATAGTTAAAAGAGGCAAGGCTGAATCCGAAAAAGGGCAGTATGACTATGTAACTGCCCGCGCAGTTGCCCCATTATCCAAGCTCTGGGCGATCTCAAAACACCTAATTAAGCCTGGCGGCTCCCTTTTGGCGATGAAAGGTGAGGCTGCCGCGGCAGAGGCAGCTGAAATTCCAGGGGCGATCGTGCATGAAATTGAGTTAGAAGGCATCCCGTTGGCGAGAGTTGTCGAAGTAAAACGCTAGAGTTCGGGACATGGTAGATGTTCCACGTGAAACAACTTCAAAAGTTGTCGGAACGCGCCGCTTAAAAGAACCCATGCCAGCACCCGCTAAAGGGCGCATCTTTGTCGTAGCAAACCAAAAAGGCGGGGTCGGTAAGACTACTACCGCAGTAAATGTAGCCGCAGCCCTCTCTATGGGGGGCCTTCGGGTTCTGGTCGTTGATCTAGATCCTCAAGGAAATGCCTCAACCGCACTTGGGGTAGAGCACCGCGTTTCGATGGGTGTTTACGAAGTATTGATGGGCACCGCGCAAGTTAAAGATGTAATTCAAAGGTGCGCAGGTTTTCCAGCTTTAGATTGCATTCCATCAAATACGTCTTTAGCGCAAGCTGAAATTAATTTAGTTTCAATGGTTGCACGTGAATCAAGGTTAAAAGATGCGCTAAATGAAATTAAAGAAAATTACGATTATATTTTTATTGATTGCCCACCAAGTTTAGGATTGTTAACAGTTAATGCCTTCTCTGCGGCAACTGAAGTTTTAATTCCAATTCAATGTGAATATTACGCACTTGAAGGCTTGTCACAATTATTAGAAACTTACAAAATTGTTAAACAGCGATTAAATCCAGATTTAACTTTATCAACCATTGTTTTAACCATGTTTGATTCACGAACCAGACTTGCAAATGATGTGGTTGCAAATGTTCGTTCACATTTTCCACGCGAATTAATTGATATCCCTATTCCGCGTGCAGTTCGTTTATCTGAAGCGCCATCGTATTCACAAACTGTTATGACTTACGATCCATCATCAACCGGCGCAGTTGCATATATGCAAGTTGCTCGTGAAATTGCAGAACGCGGAAAAGCTTTTGATTCAAATGTAGTGCGAATAGATTACAAATTACTGAACAAATCAGGGGATATTGCATAATGGCTAAACGCGGTGGACTAGGTACAAATTTAGATGCGCTAATTCCATTAACTGTAAACAATAACGATGTGCCAGAAATTGTTGGCGCACAAGATGAAATCGATATCAATTTAATTGATCCAAATCCGCGCCAACCAAGAACTGTATTTGATCAAGAAGCGCTACAAGAATTAGTTGCATCCATAAAAGAAATCGGAATTCTGCAACCGCCAGTAGTTCGTAAAGTTGGTGCGCGCTATGAATTAATCATGGGAGAGCGTCGACTTCGCGCCTCAAAACTAGCGGGTTTAAAGCAAATTCCGGTCATTATTCGCCAAACTCCAAATAATGAATTATTACGCGAAGCCCTTATTGAAAATATTCATCGCTCACAATTAAACGCACTCGAAGAAGGTGCGGCCTATTCACAATTACTAAATGATTTTAATTGCACCCAAGAAGAGCTGGCACAGAAACTTGGTCGATCACGAACTGTAATTACAAACATGATGCGCTTACTGAATTTGCCAACTAGTGTTCAACAGAAAGTTGCCGCCGGCACAATTAGTGCTGGTCATGCCCGCGCGCTACTTGGTTTGGCAGATAGCGCTGCGATAGAAAAACTTGCAAACCGAATTGTTGCCGAAGGTTTATCGGTTCGAAGCGTTGAAGAGATCATCGCAATTAGCAAACCTTCAAGCAAGAAAAATAAATCTGGTGGCGGCAAGAAAGAGAGCCCAGAGCTTAAAGAGCTTGGCGAGCAATTAGGCGATGTACTTGATACCCGAGTTAAAATCCAAAGCGCAGGGGGCAAAGGTGAAATTATTGTCGAATACTCAGGCGCTGAAGATTTGAAACGTTTAGTTAAGTTGATATCCAGCGCGCGAGGCTAGCTCTTGCTTTACAACCGCACCCAAAGCTTTTACACCTTCACGAATACGTTCTGGCGTTGGGTGGCAATATGAAAGTCGCATCTGCCAAGAACCAAAACCATCTGCATAAAATGCGCTACCAGGAACATAAGCAACCTTTGCCACAATCGCTTTTGGCACCATCGCTTTAGTATCAATTTCAGGCGGCAGAGTTATCCAAACATAAAATCCACCACCAGGACGAGTCCAAGTAGCTTCCTTTGGAAAATGCGCTTCTAATGATTCAAGCATTGCATCTCGGCGAACGCGGTATAAATCAACGAAAGATGCGATCTGATCGCGCCAAGGCTGATCCTTCAAATAGCTAGAAATTGTTAATTGTGTGAAATTAGAAGGGCAGAGAATTGAAGATTCTGATGCGATCACAATCTTGTCTTTAATTGACTGTGGCACCAGCGCCCAACCAACGCGCAGGCCTGATGCGATGGTCTTCGAGAATGAACCTAAATAGATGACATTCTCAGAATCCTGCGCACGCATCGCATTTGGTGATGGTCGATCAAAACCTAGAAGTCCGTAAGGGTTATCTTCAACGATAAAAATCTCTTCGCGAGCACAAATCTCCAAAATTTCAGTGCGACGATCTGCAGAAAGCATCACGCCAGTTGGATTTTGGTAATTTGGAATCAAATATAAGAATTTAATTTTTCGGCCAGCCGAACGAACAGACTTGATTGCCTCAACTAACGCCGCTGGGACCATGCCATCATCATCTGTTTCAACATGTACCGGCGCTGCCTGATACTGCGAAAAAGTTCCGAGCGCACCAACATATGAAGGCGCTTCTACCAAAACTACATCGCCTGGATCAATAAAGATTCTAGAAATTAAATCTAATGCTTGTTGTGAACCGGTTGTCACAATTACATCATCAGGATTAGCGCGAATTCCTTCAAGCGCCATAACTTCACAGATTTGTTCGCGAAGTAATGGATGACCTTGACCGCTACCGTATTGCAAAGCTTCAGTGCCATTTGTGGCAACAAGATCGCGAACAACTTCCGCCATCATGTCCATTGGTAGCGCAGATAAATTTGGCATACCACCAGCAAGTGAAACGATATCTGGGCGAGATGCCACTGCAAATAAAGAACGAATTTCAGAAGGCTTCATATGCGCCGCTCGAGTTGCAAAACGATTCTCGAGTTCTAGTGAATCTCCAGTCGTGTGGCGCAGTTCAGTCATTGGGATAGTTTTCCATATTTATTAACTTGGTGGAAATTAATTAATTCTTAAACCTGCGCGTTTTAGGTCAGAAATACGCAAAGTCCCGGTTTTGGCATCATCTTCGGCTGCTAAATAGAGGCGTTGAATTGCAATTACCAAAGATTCTGCAATCAAATCTCTAAATTCTGCGCGCTTATATCGATCGGCATCACCAGGGTTACTTAAATACCCCAAATCAATTCGAACCGCAGGAGCGCTAACCAATCGAAGCAAATCCCAAGTCTTTGAATGAACTCCGCAATCTTGTAAATCAGTACGAGCGCAAATCTCTCTCTGTACTAAAGATGCGAAACGATCACCGACTACAGAGTGCACACCATGTGCGTCGCTGCCATAAGAATAAGTTGCAACACCATGCGCTAATTCATTTTTGTAAGTATCGCAATTTAAAGAGAGCATCAAATCTGCATTACTCTTATTTGTTAGCGCAATACGTTCTGATTCAGTTGGATCATTCTGTGGTCCACGAGTTAAGAAAACACTGGCACCTAAAGCTAATAAACGTCCTTCAACGCGTGTGGCAATATCGTAAGTAATTTCAGATTCTTTTACACCATTTGCTTCAACACCAAAATTATTACCGCCGCGCGCTGGGTTAATTACAATTACTTTTCCAGCAAGAGCTGGTCCACGACTTTGTTGTCGTGCAGCTTCACGTAATTTAGTCGGCGCACCACCAGCAACCGTTTTTGTTAATCGAATTAATGCGGTAATTGTTGCCGGACCACATTTACCATCAACCACTGCGCCGACAGATTTTTGAAATTCTTTAATCGCACTTTCAGTTTTAGGGCCAAAAATTCCATCTACTCGCCCACAATCAAAACCCATATCGGTTAAGCGGCTCTGTAATTGCGCAACATCATCACCGCGCATTAACGGTGAAGGTTGTAAATAAAGTGAGCGATCGCCTAGCTTCCAACGAGCTTCTTCAAGTGCTTGGAAAGTCTGGTCGTTTACATTTCCGGTCGAAGTTAATCCGCGTTGTTGTTGAAAGAGCGCAACCGCATCAGCAACACTTTTATCGAAAACTTCTGGAGTGGAATGCAATAAACCGATTCGATTTAGCGATGTGATGACTTGGTTTACCAAATCTCCACTATCGCCTGGTCGAAGCAGGACTTCGATCATGCTCTTCGGTAAATCTCTAGATAAATTCAGCTAGATCTTTAAGTAGCGCAGGCTTCGGCTTAGCGCCAATTACAGTCTTTACGACCTGTCCGCCCTTAAATACGTGAAGAGTAGGGATTGATTGCACGCCATACTGAATTGCGAGTGCAGATTCTTCATCTGTATTTAGCTTTACGATCTTTAACTTCTCACCATGCTCTGCTGCAATCTCATCGAGAATTGGAGCAACCATTCGGCAAGGCCCACACCATTCGGCCCAGAAATCAACCAATACTGGTTTATCTGAATTTAAAACCTCTGCCTGAAAATTTGCTGCTGTAACTGATGGTGCTCCCATTTTTAACTCCTATTTCACAACTTTCTAATTGGTAAACAATAACTAATGCGCCAGAACTAATGCGCCAGGAAACGCTCTGCATCTAAGGCTGCTTGGCAACCCGAGCCTGCTGCGGTAATCGCTTGGCGGTAGGTGTGGTCAACTAAATCGCCACATGCGAAGACACCCTTTAAGTTGGTGCGAGTACTTCGTCCCTCAACTTGAACATAACCTTCGCCATCCAAAGAAATCTGTCCTGCAAGTAGCTCTGAACGTGGTGAATGACCAATCGCCACAAATAAACCAGTGAATTCACGAGTGGTGACTTCTCCGGTCTTTGTATTCTTAAGTTGTAGCGCTTCGACTTTATCTGCACCAAGTACATCGGTAACTTCAGTGTTAAATACAAATTCAATCTTGGGATTGTTCTGTGCGCGCTCTGCCATAATTTTTGAGGCGCGCAAAGTGTCGCGACGATGAATTAAAACAACTTTACTTGCAAACTTTGTTAGGAAATTTGCTTCTTCCATCGCAGAGTCGCCGCCACCAACCACAGCAATTACTTGATCACGGAAAAAGAAACCATCACAAGTAGCGCACCAAGAAACTCCGCGACCTGATAAACGTTTCTCGTTCTCTAAACCAATCTCTTTATATGCCGAGCCAGTTGCAAGAATTACTGCTTTTGCTTTAACTACATTGCCGCTGCCATCTTTTAGAGTTTTAACATCTCCACCAAGATCCATTTCAACAATGTCATCAGTAATTAAATTTGCACCAAATCGCTTTGCTTGTTTGCGCATGCTGTCCATCAACTCTGGACCCATGATGCCTTCTGTGAAACCTGGGAAATTCTCAACCTCAGTGGTGTTCATTAGCGCACCACCTGCGGTAATCGCGCCTTCATAGACCAGCGGATTGAGCTGTGCGCGTGCTGCATAAATTGCAGCGGTGTATCCAGCTGGACCTGATCCGACAATTACCAAGTTATGAATTTCGCTCATCACTTATCTTTCTTTCTTTTACCTAAACCACGAAGGCCGGGCAAGTATTCCATCATCACACCAATTTCAGCGACTTTCATCCGCTGCGCTACCAAAAAGTAACCAATCGCACCTAAAACAATGAATACCAACACTTCTAGTATTCGAATTGGCAGCGGTGAAAATTGATTAATTCCCTGCCAGAACTGGGCAACTATATAAAGCGGAAACATTGCAATAAATGAAGCCAACATCAACTTAACATGTTGACCAAAGAATTCTCTAATTCGCAATGTTCCGGTATGACGCTTAAGTAAAAATAAGGTGTAAGGAAGTCCAAGTACATAACTAATAGAGAACGCTGCGCCTAATCCAACCGTTACCCATTCTGGATCTAAAAGATTTAAGAAAAGATAAGAGAGCAGCACCGAGATTACATTTATTAAAATAATCGATGGCACTTGAGTTCTGGTATCTTCGAAAGCATTAAAACCGCGTAACAAAATAATATTGATACTAAATGTCACTAGACCAACACCTAGCGCAGATAAAACATAACCCATATACAAACCATCTTCATATGGAATTCCAATAAAGATAGTACTGGTCATTAATGGACCTAGTAAAAAGAATGCCATTCCCGCTGGCACTGTTATCACGCCAACCATTCGGATTGCACGAATTAATTCATTACGCACTCCGTCGCGATCTTTCTTAATTGCCAACTCTGAAATATGTGGCAGTAACGCAGTAATTAATGAAATGGTCACAATTCCGTAAGGAAGCATCATTACGTAATACGCATTCTGAAATGGTGTTATGCCGACACCAGTTGTAATTCCAGCTTGTGCACTTCGAACCGCAGCGCTGGTTGCAACACTTACTGTTACTAAATAACCTAGTTGTGAAATTAATACATAAACTAAAGTCCAGCCAGCAAGTGAAAATGATTTGCCAAGCCCATGCAGTCCAAACCGAATCTTTAAATGAAAACCGGTCTTTTTTACGGCTGGAATCACCAATAACGCTTGAACAATCACGCCCGCCGTTGTGCCCCAACCCAGTATTGCGACTTGAGCGTCAGTGATGGTCTCTGCCGTGAATTTAGGTACCAAAATGATGAAATAACTTAGTAGCGCGATGCCAACCAGATTATTGGCGATTGGCGCCCACATCATTGGTGCAAAAGATCCTCGAGAATTGGCGACCTGGCCGAGCATCGTGAATAACCCAAGGAAGAATATTTGCGGCAAGCAGATGCGCATCATTGCCAGAGTTAATTCATAAATATGTTCAAAACCTGGTTCTGAAAATTCTGGTGCATAAATTCGAACCAACGCTGGTGCAAAAATAACACCAATAATTACAAGTGCGCCAAGAATTAAACTAATTGTGGTTACTAATCTTGAGGCAAAATCCAAACCACCATCTGCATCTGATTTACTTTTTACCAACTGCGGAACAAAGATTGCAGTTAGCGCGCCACCAACCATTAAGTTGTAAATAATATTTGGCATCGTATTGGCTACGTTAAAGCTATCGGCAAGTAGCGCAGTTCCTAATACCGCAACCGTCAATACGCTACGAATAAATCCTGCAATACGTGAAAGTACAGTGCCGAGCGCCATCACAGTTGATTGGCGGAAGAGATCTTGATTCTTCACTTCTCTGCTCTATTCTTCTTAACGCGACGGACGCTCTGTGCTATCGCTGCGAGTATTAAAAGTAGTCCAGCTCCAGTGGTAAACCAGGTAACGGCAGGCGAAATAAGAGTGGAAGATAGTTCAATCATGCCATTTGAACCCACTACTTGACCTTTACCATTTTCAAAACGTGCAATTACATTGGTATCGCCAGCTGCAATAGTTTTAATTGGCACACTTACTTGAATCTTGCTCTTAGCGTTTAACGTAATTTGGCGATATTGCGGGAAGACCACACGGTTATTTAAAGGCGTAAAGAAGAGATCTACCGTAACCGGAACATTGAAATCATTTACTAAAGTAACCGGAATTTTCTCTTTTGCCGTTGTTATTTGATAGCGACCACTAACAATCCTTAATTTATTAATTACATTCGCTTGGCCACTTTCGAAATCTTTTAATAAAGCTGCGCGCTCTTCGCTACTTAGTAAGGGGCTAAATAGCTGAGCAATTCGTCCGCGATCTGTTTCGACCTCTTTAGGGTTAACTACCGTTGAAAGCAGCGTAAATTCAGCGCGCGCGACATTAAAGAATTCCCGCACCTCATCATTGATTTTTGCTCGCTTCCAAGCGTAGCCACTGCCCTTTTCGCTAAGTACATTTTTTAGTAATACCGCCTGCAGATGCTGCAGACCAACTGCATAATAGAAATTTAATTCAGTTGGCGCTAAAGAATTTAAATAAATTACATCAGGATTGCCATATGCAGTTGCATAAATGGTGTCGCGATTTGAAGCGCGTTTTACTTGCGCCAACCAATTTGTAGCCAAAGTAGATTCTTTTTCAATTAAATGCTGCACATCTTCTAAAAGTGCGGCATCCATAATCCAAGTTCTTGGACGCGCAACTGGATTAAAAACTAACTTTCCTAATTCACCTTCGGGAGCTAAAGATTTTTCAAAGTTCTTATTTGTAATTTCACCGACATAATTTCGATTAGCTGTTGTTGCCAGCCAAATGGTATTTCCAGCTGCCTCTGCCGGTGCAGGAAGAGTGAAAAAGAGCGCGGCAATTAGAATCAGAAATTTCTTCATTTAAGATCACCACTTCTGGCAATTAACTTCTTCTCATCAGGATATGCCAGCAAATTAACAATCTCTTCTAGCGGAAACCATCGCGCTTCATCTACCTCTGATTCTTGCGGCGCTAAATTTCCACCTACCTCTTTAAATAAGTAATGGTGAACCGTTTTATGAATACGTTTTCCACCGGCCATAAACCAGAAATCAATTACCCCAAGCTCTCTAGAGATTTCAGATTGAATTCCGGTCTCCTCTGCGACTTCACGAATCGCAGCTTCTTCAGGGGTTTCACCTTCTTCTATATGTCCCTTTGGTAGCGACCAGAGTAGGCGTTCGCGCGTGGCATCTTTTTGATCGAAGCGACCAATTAGCAACCCTTTGGTGCCAGAGAAATCGATAACTAATCCGCCCGCACTTATTTCATCAACCCGCTTTGCATAACGATTTTTTGGGTGCGCAGCAGCAGTCGATTTCTTTTTACGGTTACGAGAACGCTTTTTGCGGTGAGGCTTAGACGCCGGTTGTGCATTAGAGGCATCGCCGCCAGCACCAGGTGCCGGGGTCATGCGAGTACCCTAACCTTTCCCCTGTGAGTAACGCATTAGATGCCGCAGGTGAATTAGCGATTCGTTCGCTAATTGAGCGCGCACCATTAGCTAGTTCGCTCGCGCAAGCCTTCAAAGCAGCAGGATTTAAATTAGCGCTTGTCGGCGGACCGGTTCGTGATGCAATTCTTGGTCGCTTAGGAAATGATCTAGATTTCACAACAGATGCAAAACCTCTTGAGACCAAGAAAATTCTGCAAAGTTGGGCAGAAGATGTTTGGGATATCGGAATTGATTTTGGAACTATCGCAGGAAAACGTGGCGATACCACGGTTGAGATCACAACTTATCGCAGCGACAAATACGATTTAGATTCTCGCAAACCAGAAGTTGAATTTGGTGAGAACATTGAAGGCGATTTATCACGTCGCGATTTCACCATAAATGCAATGGCACTTGAATTAACTGGTGCTAAACCAGAATTTATTGATGTATTCAATGGCCTTGCAGATTTAAGTGCAAAAGTTTTGCGCACCCCGGTAGCACCAGAACAATCATTTAGTGATGATCCTTTGCGAATGATGCGTGCTGCACGTTTTGCAGCGCAATTAGATTTTGAAGTTTCAGAAGATGCTTTAAAGGCCATGACTGAAATGGCGGAGCGAATCAACATTATCTCTGCCGAACGCGTGCGCGATGAATTTACAAAATTACTAATGTCTAATAATCCGCGCAAAGGTATTGCAATTTTAGTTGCCACCGGCATTGCCGAATTAGTGCTGCCAGAAATTCCAAAACTGCAACTAGAGATTGACGAACATCATCACCATAAAGATGTTTATGAACACTCTTTAACAGTGCTAGACCAAGCAATTGCGTTAGAAGATCGCTTAGGCGGTAAGAATTTAGTAATCCGGCTAGCCTCTTTATTGCACGACATTGGAAAACCAAAGACTCGTGCGCTTATTCCTGGCGGCGGCGTCTCATTTCATCACCATGAAGTAGTTGGTGCGCGTCTAGCAAAAGAGCGCTTAAAGAAGCTGCGTTACTCAAATGAAGTTATCGATGATGTCGAAACACTGATTGCGCTGCACCTACGTTTCCATGGCTATGGAGATGGCGAATGGACAGATTCTGCAGTCCGTCGTTATGTGCGCGATGCTGGTGAATTATTAACACATTTACACGTATTAACCCGCGCAGATTGCACTACGCGTAATCAGCGCAAAGCAGAACGCCTTGCAAAAACTTATGATGAATTAGAAGCTCGCATCGAACGACTTGCTGCTGAAGAAGAGTTAGCTGCGATTCGTCCAGATTTAGATGGTGCAGAAGTTATGGCGCTACTTAAATTAAAACCTTCCCGCGAAGTTGGTTTGGCTTTGGATTTTCTGTTAGAGCTACGTTTAGAACATGGCCCGCTAGGTAAGGAGCGCGCTACGACCGAATTACTTAATTGGTGGCAGTCGCGCTGAATTTACTTGGACGCAGCAATACAAATGCGTTGAACAAGTAAACCACCGTAATTACCGCCGGAACCAAGAGCGTCTTTCCACTATCTGGCATAACTGATGCTGCAAGAAGCGAACAACCAACAATTGCAAAGTTAACCGACATATCATTTAGCGCAAAGGTTCGCCCACGGAAGTCATCGGTAATTTTTGATTGAATCAAAGCATCATTTGTAACTTTCATACTTTGGCCACTTAAAGCTACAAAAAACGCAGCGGCAAATAACATCCACTCGGTTTGCAGCAAACCTAACAAAATAGGAGTAATTGCACTTGTGGCAGCCATTAATCGAATCCATTTATGGCGACCAAATTTTTCTACACCAAGCGGTGCAATTAGCGCACCAATTACTAACCCAACGCCTGCAAAAGCAATCGCCATGCTAACTCCAGCCAAACCTGCTTCGGTATCTGCCGGATCATTAAAAGTATTGCGCTGCAATAACAATCCAATAATTGTTAGCGCCGTTAATCCACCGCGTTGAATTGAGGTCGCAATAATTCCTCGCGCAGCATCTTTATGATTTCTTAAGAATTTAACCGCTTCAACTAATTCGCCAAATCCATCTGCTTTCCGCTCTTCGTGCGGCAGTGGACCTAGTTCGTTTCGTTCGATCCGAGAACTAAAGAAAGTCGCTGCTAAATAACCTAAAACTGCAATCAAAATAAGGATGCCATCCGAGTGATTGGCGCTATTAGATTCATCAATCATTCTTCTAATTGCAATGCCAATTCCACCACCTATTACCACTGAAAGTGAACCGCCAGTTACGGCGAGCGCATTTGCTTTAATCAAAGATGGTCGATCAATCATTAAAGGTAGTCCTGCCGAAAGTCCAGCGAGCAATAATCGATTAACACCAAAGGCAGAGAGAATTAAGATTGTTAATAAAATTCCGGTAGTTCCAGAGAAAATTAAAATTGCAATTAAAATTAAATCAACAGAACGCAAAACATTTGCGATAAGAATTGCACGTTGTCTAGCAATTCGATCAAGAATTGTTCCAACCAATGGTCCGACAATTGAATAAGGCGTTAAGACCACTGCAAAACCTAAAGCTGCGGCCATTGCACTTGGTTGTCGTTCTGGAGAGAAAAGCACAAAAGATGCCAACGCACTTTGGAAGATGCCATCTGTTAATTGGCCAGTCCAACGAACGGCCAATAGTTTTCGCAGGCGCGGATGGAGTATCAGTCCAAAGAATTCCTGCATGACTTAACTTTATAAGGTAATTACAATTACCTCGTGAGGTCTAAGCGTTCGTTCATCGATTATTCACTGGATAAGCGTGCAACTTTGATTGCGCTCTTTCGCGGTGCGACCGATGCTTGCGATGCCGATCCTTATCTATTGCGCGCCGCTAAGTTTCACGGCGAGCGAGCTGACCGCAACTGCCCGGTCTGTAAGAAAGATGAATTGGTAGAACTTCGTTATACGTACGGAGATCAATTAGGACAATTTCAGGGACGAATTAAGACCATCGCCGAACTTATGCAGATGGAGTTGGAATTCGGAGAGTTCCGCGTTTATCTGGTGGAGGTCTGTAAATCATGCCACTGGAATCACTTGGTGCATTCATTCACCTTGGGTGATGGCAAAGAGCGCAAACCGCCCCGCAAGCAGAAGACAATTGAAGATGAGGATTACAGGTAGCCTTTCGCCATGTTCCGCATTTCCAAGCGTTTATTAGCCCGAATTGCAATCTTTTTAGGTGGCTTTGGATTTGTTGCCGGATCAACTCTCTTTGTGCTGGCTTATTTCACTGTAAATATTCCAAACCCAAATGATTTCGTAAATACCCAATCAACCATTATCCAATATTCAAATGGTTCAGAAATTGGACGTATCGGCGCGCAAAATCGCACCATCGTTCCGCTGGCAAAAATGCCACTGCATTTACGTCAAGCAGTATTAGCTGCCGAAAATCGAAATTTCTATAGCGAACACGCCTTTAGCTTTAGCGGATTTGCCCGAGCCGTAATCGATAACGTAAAAACTTTAGGACGCGGTGGCGGTGGTTCTACCATCACGCAGCAGTATGCAAAGACTGCCTTTTTAACACAAGAGCGAACTATTACTAGAAAGATCAAAGAGTTAGTTATCGCTATTAAGTTAGAGAATCAGTTAAGTAAAGATCAGATTTTGGAGAACTACCTAAATACCATTTATTTCGGTCGTGGCTCTTATGGTGTTGAGACTGCATCTCAACAATATTTCAATCGAAGTGCAAAACAATTAAACCTTGCACAATCTGCAGTCATTGCATCTATTTTGCGTTCGCCAGGTTTCTACGATCCGCAATACAGCGAAAATAATATGAAACGCTTGCAGGCTAGATTTCAATATGTATTAGATGGAATGGTTAAAGCCGGTTGGATTACAGAAGCAAAAGCTAAAGCAACTAAATTCCCGACCATCATGCCAGGAACATCTGAAGGATGGCTATCTGGACCTAAGGGTTATTTAATTGAAATGGTTCGCGCAGAGTTAGTTAAGCGCGGATTCACCGATGATCAATTAATGAAAGGTGGTTTGATTGTTAAAACTACCTTTGATCAAAAAGCGCAGACCTCTGCAGTTGCAGCAGTTGCCAAGCTAACTCCAAAAGGCGCACCTGAGAATTTACATATCGGATTAGTGGCGATCCGCCCCGGAACCGGCGAAATCATTGCACTTTATGGCGGTGCAGACTATGTAAAGCGCCAATTAAATGATGCAACTCAATCAATTGCTTTGGCTGGTTCTACCTTTAAACCATTTGCGCTCGCAGCAGGTTTAGAGGCAGGCATCCCGCTTACCTCAATGTGGAATGGTGATTCACCACAATATTTTGATGACAATGGAAAACCATATGAAGTTAATAATTATGGTGATGAAGGTTGGGGCCAAGTCAGTTTGTTAACTGCAACTTCGCATTCAATCAACACAATTTATGTGCCACTTGGAATCAAAGTTGGACCTGACCGCGTTGTGGATGTCGCACGTCGCGCCGGAATTCCAGATTCAGTTGCTATGATGCCAACTCCATCGGTGGTGTTAGGTGCTGCATCACCACATGTAATTGATGTGGCAGTTGCATATGCAACTTTCGCATCAAACGGTGTTTATGCCGCACCGTGGTTTATTACAGAAGTAAATGGTTCAAATGGTGGCGTGCTTTATCAAGCAGCTTCACCTTCACCAAATACAGTATTTAGCAAAGATGTGATGGCTGACTTAACTTACGGATTACAAGAAGTTGTTAAGAACGGTACTGCAACATTCGGAACTGCTGGACTTGGCCGACCAGCTGCAGGCAAAACCGGAACCTCCGAACAGAATGCATCTGCCTGGTTTGCAGGTTACACACCTCAGCTATCTGCTGCAGTTGCCATGTTTAGAGATGATGCAACGCAAACACTAAATGGAATTGGTGGATTAAATTCAGTTACCGGCGGAACTTTCCCGGCAAAGATCTGGACTGCATTTATGAAGGGCGCGCTAAAAGGCGATCCAGTGCTCTCATTCCCAAAGCCTGTCAATATTGGTGGCACCGATCCGGTAGTTATGACTAGCGGTGGCAAACAGTCAATGAAAAAGAAGAAGTAATAAGCTGTTTAGAAATACGCGCGTATTACTAGCCCTAGCAATAGTGGCGAGTTTGCTCTCTTTTTTGAAGTTTTCACACTGCGAAAAGCACGATTGGCAATCTCCGGATAACTACATTCACGCTTGTTATACCGATATTGCACCTTTATATACCGAACGCGGGCTTGATAAAGATATTTGGGCATTTGCAAGCGGCGATCAGAGCGTTGAATATCCAGTTTTGATGGGAGTAGTTATGTACTTAACTGCTTTACCACTTAATGATATCCGCGATTACTACTTCCTAAATATTTTCTTACTCGCGCTTTTATTTATTGCAACGGTATTTATCGCGCAACGAATTAATGTTTATGGTTTTTATTATGCGCTCGCCCCTGCCGTAATTGGCTCCTTATTTATTAATTGGGATCTCTGGGGAATTCCAACTATGTTGCTGGCTATTTATTGGTATGACCGAAAGAAATTTGATTACAGCGCAATCGCGCTTGGGATTTCAGTTGCCACAAAATTCTTCCCGGTACTTCTACTGATTCCAATTTTGGCAATTGCAGGTAGAGAAAACAGATTGCCAATTCGATATCTTTCAATCTTTACCGGAACATGGCTTGCGATTAATTTACCGGTTGCGCTAACTACTCCAACTGGTTGGTGGCATTTCTATAAATTTAATATGGAACGCGGTCCGGATTGGGGTTCAATCTGGAATGTTGGACAAATATTCGGTCTAACTTCTGGAAATACAAACTTTCTTTCACTACTCGGAACGTTAGCGATTTTATCTTGGGTGATGGTTTATTTATTTGGACTTAAATCAACTCCAACTCTTGCCGAAGTTTCATTTATTGTCTTTGCAAGCGCCTTAATTCTGGGCAAGGTCTATTCACCACAATATGTACTCTGGTTAACCGCGCTTGCAGTGATTGCAATCAAAACCAAACCAACGTTAATTATTTTCTGGGTTTGGCAGATGGCAGAGCTTGCCTATCACATCGCAATTTGGCAGCACTTGGCGACGATCTCTGAAGCGCAATATGGCCTAGCTCAAAACTTCTATGGCGCGATTAGCTTGATCCGATTAATCGCTTGCATCGCCATGATTTACAGCCTGGCTCGTCAGCTAGCCAAAGCCCGGTCTACACAGGGAAAACCATGGGATTTCCTCTTTGAGACCGCTTCCACCTATCCTTAACCCCTCGTTGCAAAACAACGAACACCTCTGTTACGGAAATACCGTAGCCGCATAGTCCAAAGGGGTTTTTCAATTCATGCGTCATTATGAATTAATGGTCATCCTTGACCCAGAGCTCGAAGAGCGCACAGTTACACCAAGCCTCGAGACCTACTTAAAAATCATCAAAGACTCAGGCGGAAAAGTCGACAAGCTAGATGTTTGGGGACGCCGTCGTATGACCTTTGAAATTAATAAGAAGGGCGAAGGCATTTACGCAGTTGTTGATATGCACTGCGAGCCAGCAGCAATCAAAGAGTTGGATCGCCAACTTAATTTGAATGAGTCTGTTCTGCGCACCAAAGTTATTCGTCCAGAATAACTACCAATACACATAGTAGATAACACCAACAGTAGATAGATAAGTAGAGGTAAATAAAAATGGCAGCAGGAGATACAAATATCACCATCATCGGCAACCTTGTCGATGATCCAGAACTACGATTCACTCCTTCAGGTGCAGCGGTGGCAAAGTTTCGCGTAGCTTCAACTCCGCGTTTCTTTGATCGCACAACCAATGAATGGAAAGACGGAGATTCATTATTCTTGCAATGTCAGATTTGGCGTCAGGCAGCGGAAAACGTTGCGGAATCACTTACTCGCGGAATGCGCGTAATTGTTTCTGGTCGTTTAAAGCAACGCTCGTACGAAACCAAAGAGGGCGAGAAGCGCACAGTATTTGAAGTTGAAGTTGATGAAGTTGGTCCATCACTACGTAATGCAACCGCGAAAGTTACAAAGACAACTCGCGCTGCAGGAGCGCCTGGTTCAACAGGTGCAAACGCAGGTGGCGGATTTACAGCAGATTCTTTCAATGATGATCCTTGGGCATCTTCAGCGCCAGCAGGTGGCGGTTGGTCAACTAATACTGACGAACCACCGTTTTAATTATTAAAAAGCAGTAATCAACAACCGGAAATTCCATTCCTTCACGATTTGTGAAGGGCACCCGAAAGGAGCACCACAATGGGAGCACGTAATAACAGAGCCCTTAAAGAACCAAAGAATAAGGGCGCTAAAGCAGCGGCACTCAATAAGAAGTTTAAGAAGAAACCATGTCAGTTCTGCCGTGACAAGGTCAGCTATATCGATTACAAAGATATCGCCTTGCTACGTAAGTACATCAGCGATCGCGGCAAGATCCGCGCACGTCGCGTAACTGGAGCATGCACACAACACCAGCGTTCAGTCGCAACAGCTGTTAAGAACAGCCGCGAAGTAGCGCTACTTCCATACACATCGACAGCACGATAAACAGGAAAGAAAGGAACAATACAAAATGAAGCTAATTCTTACTCGTGAAGTATCTGGTCTTGGACATCCTGGTGATGTTGTAACCGTCGCAGATGGTTATGGCCGTAACTACTTACTACCAACTCACAATGCAATTGCATGGAGCCTTGGTGCAGAGAAGCAGATCGATGGAATCCGTCGCGCTCGCGCTGCACGTGTGATTCGCGATTTGGATCATGCAAAAGAAATTAAGGCGAAGCTTGAAGCTTCTTCAATTTCTATCAAGGTGAAAGTTGGTGCACAAGGCAAGCTTTATGGTTCAGTTACCGATAAAGATGTTGCTGCAGCAATTAAGTCAGCAGTTGGAATTGATATTGACCGCCATAAGATTAAGTTGGTTCATATCAAGAAGACTGGCAATCACACCGCAAAGGTTTCACTACACGGCAACGTGGTAGCGAACGTAACTGTCTCAGTGGTAGCTGCTTAATTAATTTAAATATAAGAAAACCCCGCGGAGCTATCTGCGGGGTTTTTTCTTTGCTGCTTTCTTTTTAACTGCTTTTTTCTTAATTGTCTTTTTCTTTACCGCCGCTTTTTTCTTTACGACTTTCTTGGCAGCTTTCTTTACTTTTTTCTTTGCTCCGCCTTTGCGCACACGGCTGCTGATTTTGATCGGGACTTCTGGGATTTCAATTTCAATCGTTATTTTCTGTGTGCTCATAATGGGTAAGGCTAAGGATTATTAGAGGTGAAGTCACTCATCGAAATCGCCCCATAGGTCAGCCATCTCAATATTTGATAATTTGAAATAAACCTTCCTCCACAGGGCATTCACGCTTAATTAGGCTTAAATTTGGGAGTTATCCACCGCTTATCCACATACATCCACAGCCTTCTCCACAGGAAAGTGGGGGTTTACGCACAACCTTCTACACATGCTCGTTCGCTAATGTCATACCTAACTGAGAAGTTACGCCTGTGAGTATTGCAGAACTTCCGCGTAATGGCGGCAACTTCGAACCAGAGCGCACTCCTCCGCAAGATTTAATTGCGGAGCAATCAGCGCTTGGCGGAATGTTGTTATCTAAAGATGCAATCTCTGATGTGGTAGAAATTTTAAAAGGTCGTGATTTCTATCGACCAGCGCACGAACTTATCTTCGATGCAATTCTTGATCTTTATGGTCGCGGAGAACCAGCTGATGCAATTACAGTTTCATCCGAATTAACAAAACGCGGAGATATGGCACGTGCCGGTGGTGCACCTTATTTACATACTTTGATTAATTCTGTACCAACTGCAGCTAATGCAAGTTACTATGCAAAGATTGTTCGCGAACGCGCAATTGCCCGTCGACTTGTAGAAGCCGGAACAAAAATTGTGCAACTTGGATATTCACCAGAAGGTGAAATTGATGATGCAGTTGATCAGGCGCAGGCAGAGGTTTACCAAGTAACAGAACGTCGCGCTTCAGAAGATTATGTAATTCTTAATGAATTACTCGAACAGACCTTTGATGAGATGGAGCGAATCTCAAAAGGTGTTGGACCAGAAGGCGTCTTAACTGGTTTCCGCGATTTAGATAAATTAACAAATGGATTCCATCCCGGAAATATGATTGTGCTGGCAGCGCGTCCGGCAGTTGGTAAATCAACTCTGGCGTTGGACATTGTGCGAAATGCGGCAATTCACGAAAAGAAAACTTCAGTTATTTTCTCTTTAGAAATGTCGCGCTCTGAAATCACAATGCGTATGTTGTCTGCCGAAGCGAGGGTTGCGCTAAATAATATCCGTAGCGGTGCACTCTCTGATGATGAATGGGCGCGATTAGCAAGGCGCATGGGAGAAATCTCTGATGCACCGCTATTTATCGATGATTCACCAAACTTATCTATGATGGAAATTCGCGCAAAAGCCCGTCGTTTAAAGCAGCGCCACGACCTCAAATTAATCGTAATTGATTATCTACAGCTGATGTCATCTGGCAAGAAAGTCGAAAACCGCCAACAAGAAGTCTCTGAATTCTCTCGCCACTTAAAGTTGATGGCTAAAGAGTTAGATATTCCGGTAATTGCAATCTCACAGCTAAACCGTGGCCCAGAACAACGTGCCGATAAGAAACCGATGCTCTCTGATTTACGTGAATCTGGATCGATCGAACAGGATGCCGACATGGTGATCTTGTTGCACCGCGAAGATTTATATGACAAACAGAATCGTTCCGGCGAAGCAGATCTATTTATTGTAAAGCACCGTAACGGTCCAACTCGTGACTTAATTGTCTCTGCGCAACTTCACTTCTCGCGCTTTGTTGATATGCCAGCTCAAAATCAGAACTTTGGCAATCAAGACTTTACTCAGGCACGATCTGCTGAGTAGTAGCTCGCGTCTTAGTTGCGATATAAATTCCAGCAATAACTGCCGCTGCACCAATTAATTGAATTACATTAAAAGTCTCACTCAACCAAATCCAAGCAAATATTCCAGCAAGCACTGGTTCTAACATTCCAATGACTGATGCAGATGATGCGCTAGTTTTAGTAATACCAATTAAATTTCCAATGTAAGGGATGATGGTTCCGATTACGATCACAAAGAGAATTAACATCCAACCACTTGCGATGGTACCGGCAGCTTGGCCACGGATATCAATCTCTTTGCTAAAGATTTCAGTTGGATAGCTCCAAATCGGAAATGCAATCCACCAGAAGAGCATTGAAATTCCAAATCCATAAAGCATTAAAGTCTCAGTCGCTACGCGCTTGCCCCATTTCTCGCCAAGTAGAAAATAAGCGGTTAATGCAAAAGCATCCAAGAAAGCAGCGATCAATCCGATGCCATCGAAGATTAAACCTTTCCAAACTTGGGCAATTAGAAGTAGTCCAGAGAAGGCCAAGAAGACTGCCAGCCACATAGTGCGCGGTACATGTTGTTTACGCACAAATCTGACCCAGAGCGCGATCCAAATTGGCGCAGTAAATTCGATAATCAAGCCAACCGATACTGGCATTCGCAAGATTGCTACGAAATAGAAAGCTTGCACGCAGGCATAACCGATGATCCCGTAGACCAACATCTCTGGCAGTGCGCGAAGTTCGAATCTAAAAGCGCTTCTTTTAAATAAGAGCGCATAGAAGAGAAAGAATGCAAAAGCGCCAGTAGAGCGAATCTCCGCCAATCGCCAAGCAGAGAGCCCTGCCTCTAAAACTAATTTAGAGACGATGCCATTGACTGCAAAAGCTAAAGCGGCGATAAAGAGCGCGATTACGCCTTTGCGATGGTTACTCACCGAATGAGTTTAGCGGTATTTAGAAAGCTTTCTCTGGAAGCTCCATGATTGAACCATCGGTTGCTTCAGCAATCTTTCGCTCTGCAGTCAGATGTGGCAGCACAATATTGATGAAATGTTTCGCTGCTGCAATCTTGCCAAGATAGAAATCATCTTGCACTCCTTGGCTTGTTTTATTCGCTGCAATCTCTGCCATACGAAGTAGCAACCAACCGACAACTACATCACCAGCTGCAAAGAGCGCGCGAGTTGAGTTGAGTCCAACTTTGTAAACCTCTTTTGGATTGGATTGTGAAGCCATTGCAAAGCCAACCAAAGTAGTCACAATTCCCTGGAAATCGCCAAGCGCTTTTAATAATTTCGCTTTCTCATCAGCGAGCGCACCGCCTGATTCGCAGAATGCTTGAATCTCCGCACCAAGTGACATCAAAGTCGCACCGTTATCACGAACAATTTTGCGGAAGAAGAAATCTAAACCTTGAATTGCTGTGGTGCCTTCATACAAAGTATCAATCTTTGCATCGCGTACATACTGTTCTAGCGGCCAATCTTGTGTGAAACCAGAACCACCAAAGGTCTGCAAACTCTCAGTACCAAGCTGTACCCAAGATTTTTCACTGCCATAACCTTTAACAATCGGTAGCAAAAGATCATTTAACTTCTCTAAATGCTTTAACTTCTCTTCATCTTCTTCCAACATTATGGAATCTTGAATTGAAGCGGTATATAGCACTAGCGCGCGCATTCCTTCGGCATAAGCTTTCTGGGTAAGCAGCGAACGACGTACATCTGGATGATTAATAATTGTTACGCGCGGAGATGCTTTATCCAACATCTTGGTTAAATCTGGGCCTTGTACGCGAGATTTTGCATATGAAAGCGCATTTAAATAACCAGTTGAAAGAGTTGAAATTGCTTTAGTTCCAACCATCATGCGCGCATATTCAATAATCTTAAACATCTGGCGAATTCCGTCATGAACTTCACCGAGTAAGTAACCAACGCAAGGTTCTTTCTCGCCCATATTTAATTCTGCAGTTGCTGAAATATTTAGCCCCATCTTCTCTTCAAGACGAGTGGCAAAAACTCCATTGCGCTTTCCAATTGCTCCGGTATTCCAATCGAAGTGATACTTAGGAACTAAAAATAGTGAGAGACCTTTGGTGCCAACTGCGCCACCTTCAGGTCGTGCAAGTACAAAGTGCATAATGTTCTCTGCCAAATCATGTTCACCAGAGGTAATAAATCGTTTAGTTCCGGTGATATGCCAACTGCCATCTGCTTGTTTAACAGCTTTAGATCTTCCGGCACCAACATCCGAACCGGCATCAGGTTCAGTAAGCACCATGGTGGCAGTCCATTGTTTATCTAACATCAACTTTGCAATTTTTTGTTGTTCTGGAGTACCTAATGAATATGCAACATGTGCAAATGATGCGGAGACATAAATATGTAACGCCGGGTTAGAACCCAGAATCATCTCTGCCATGGCCCAACGAAGTGAACGTGGAATTAAAGTTCCGCCTAATTCAACTGGCGCATCAATTCTCCACCACTCAGCATCCATGTATGCGCGATAAGATTTTTTAAAACTCTCAGGCAATTTTCCTTCGCCGGTCTTTGGATCAAACTCCACACCTAAACGATCGCCTTCAACAAATGAGGCCGCAATTTCATTTTCAGATAGACGCTTCATCTCTTCCAACATGCCATTGGCAGTATCTAGATCAATCTCAGAGAAGAGCCCTTTGCCAAGTAATTGCTCTCGACCAAGTAATTCAAAGAGGCAGAATTGGATATCGCGAAGGTTGGCTATGTAATGTCCCATTGGGAAAGGATGCTACTGGTCAGTAACTTATGCAAGTATTTTCTGGGTAGTAATCTCACGACACTATGAACCAGCGTATCTCCAGGGTCTCAAAGCCCGGCAGCAAGTGGAAGCAGTTGGTTCATATCGATGAGCGCCAAGTAGTTGGTGAAGCTCCGCGCTCGCCAGAGGCGCTACTTACTTTAATTCATCTCTCTGATTTACATATCTGCGATGCGCAATCCCCAACCCGTTTGGAATTTATTGATCGCATGGCAGATCCTGGCCATCCGATGCAACCACTTTTACATTACATCGGAACTTATCGCGCGCAAGAATTCTTAACTGTTCAAGTCTTAGAGGCGATGGTGCATTCAGTAAATAAAATTGAAACTGGACCGCTACTTGGTAAAGCTGTTGACGGCGTAATTATTACTGGGGATGTAACTGATAACGCACAAGTAAATGAATTAAATTGGTACAAATCAGTTCTGCATGGCGGACCAGTAGCGCCAAATTCCGGTAGCGATGAAACATTTGAAAGTTTTCATTCGCCAGATAATAATGATGAGTATTACTACCACCCGGATTTGCCAAGTGCCGATCGCCCGCAAAAACTTTATGACTTTCCTGCTTTCCCAGGAATCACCAAAGCATCCGTTGCGCCATTTGTGGCAACTGGGTTAAAAC
>VEQG01000058.1 GCA_018883345.1 Candidatus Nanopelagicaceae bacterium | reverse complement strand
CTATTCTTAAGAATCACATTTTGATTGCTCCTTGGGAACCTAAAGTATTGAAAACTTTAGAAAACAAATTAAAGGATTACAAAGTCTTAAAGAAAACCGTGCAAGTGCCTGTTGATTGGAAAGTCGACGAGAAACTTCTTCAATCAATGGTTGCCGAAGTAATAAAACAACTAAAATAAAGATATGCCTAACCATCAACAGTTGCAGAGAAAAACTCTTAAAACTCTGACCGCGGCACAAATTGGTGCGGGAGTTGGAACTGCCGGAACGGTGGCTGCAGGCTCTTTACTGGTCGCATCGATTACTGGTTCTGAAGAATTAGCAGGGCTAGCACAGACATTTTCAGTTTTAGGTGCAGCGGCACTGGCAATTCCATTGGCTCGCTTAACTTCATCGGGCGGAAGACGTCGTGCGCTGTCAGTCGGTTATGCAGCAGGTGTAGTTGGTTCAATATTCGCAATCCTTGGAGGCGTTAATTCAAATATTTATTTGATGCTAACCGGATCTTTCTTAGTTGGATCAGCTAGCGCATCTGCTTACCAAGCCAGATTTGCCGCAATTGATCTGGTCGAAGAAGCGCATCGTGCAAAGCAACTTTCCTATGTTGTTTGGGGTTCTACAGTTGGAGCAGTTACTGGTCCCAATTTGATGTCACCAGCAGGAGATTTTGCCGAGAAGTTAAATCTGCCGCGATTAACTGGCCCCTACTTAATCTCCGCTTTTACCTTAACTTTTGCAGCTCTGCTAATTTATATGTTCCTTAAACCGGATCCTTATTTAACCGCATTAGGTGAGGGAAAAAGTTATGCCGCCGGCAAGAAGCATGTAAAGGAAGCGTTATCGCATATTTGGCATAAACCAATTGCGCTATTTGCAATTCTCGCTATTGCTATTGGGCATGTTGCAATGGTTTCAGTGATGGTTATGACACCAGTACATATGGCACATGTCGATGTTTCTTTGAGAATTATTGGACTAGTAATTAGTGTTCACGTAATTGGCATGTATGCCTTCTCTCCAATAGTTGGAAGTTTTAGTGACCGTGTTGGAAAGGTAAAAACTATTCAGATTGGCTTAGGCATCCTTTTGCTATCTTGTTTAGTTTCGGGTACGGCAGCTGCTGATGATGTTTCAAGACTTGGAATGGGTTTATTCTTACTTGGATTGGGTTGGTCGTTCACTTTAATTGCAGGTTCAGCGCTGCTAAGTTCTAGCGTCGATTCAACTTTAAAGACTTCTTCTCAAGGCGCAAGTGATTTAGTTATGAATTTAGCGGGTGCTGGTGGTGGAGCAATTGCCGGAGTAGTTATAAGTTCCTTGAATTACGGATGGCTCTGCGCTTTTGCCTCAATACCTGTGATTACGCTTGCGCTTTGGTCAGCTTCTTTCAGATCTTTCG
>VEQG01000020.1 GCA_018883345.1 Candidatus Nanopelagicaceae bacterium | reverse complement strand
CGCTTCATGGATTCGGCATCAGCTACCGAGGAGCCACCATATTTCTGAACAATTAAACCCATGGCGCAATTCTCGCCGCATGGCTAGGGGCTTGGCACCTTACTTCCGGAATATCTCAAATATTGATACAGTGCAACGTATCAGATTTTGAGATTAATCTATGTTCCTGCGCCCTTCAAAGGCGCGACCCAGCGTTACCTCATCTGCATACTCAAGATCGCCACCTACCGGTAGTCCTGAGGCCAGACGGCTTACCTTGATTCCCATAGGTTTAATCATGCGAGCTAGATAGGTAGCGGTCGCTTCGCCTTCTAAGTTTGGATCGGTCGCCAATATGACCTCTTGAATATTGGAATCTGAAAGCCTTGCCATAAGTTCGCGAACTCTTAATTGCTCTGGGCCAATTCCATCAATCGGAGAGATTGCGCCACCAAGTACATGGTACTTGCCGCGAAATTCGCGAGTACGCTCGATTGCATTTACATCTTTAGATTCTTCGACGACGCAAATATGCGATCCATCGCGACGTGGGTCCATACAAATCTTGCACTTAATATCTTCAGAGACATTGCCGCATTCTTCGCAGAATTTAACGCGCTCGCGAACTGTGCGAATAGCTTCGACTAAATCTGCAGCTACTTCAGAATCTGTTTGCAAAATATGAAAAGCAATTCTTTGCGCGCTCTTTGGACCAATTCCAGGTAAGCGACCTAATGCATCAATTAAATCTTGTATCGCACCTTCGTACATCAGTCGTGCTCTTCTACTTTGATAACTTCAGCACCAAGTTCGGATGCTAAAAGTGATAGTCCAGATGGTGCTTGTGGATCATCTAATGATTCACCTTTGGTTGGTCCACCTTTTGCTTGTGGCGTGCCATCAACAGATGGATCAATGATTGCTTCAATTTTTCGATCAATACCAACCACATCTATGAATGCTTGTCGCAGGATTTCATCTGAATTTGAACGAAGGAATGAATCGCGCGCACCAGCGTTAACTATTCCGATAGTGATGATTTTGTCATCAACCGCAATGATTTGTGCGCTTGCGCTAAGCAATGACCAAGTTAAACGACGCTTCTTTTTAACATCTTCAATTACATCCGGCCATAGGCGACGCAGCCCCGACACATCAAAAGTATGGTTTGTCGGAGCGGAAGGCTTATTCGCTTTAGGCGCAGTCGATTTTTCCGGCTGTTTCGGAGCCGCTTCAGAAACATGAGCTGAAACTGCTTTTTCTTTTGTTTCAGCGGTGTTTGCTGAAGCGGGACGAACCGGGATAGAAATCGACTCCGCACGTTCGAGCCTTTCAATGCGAGAGAGCATTCCAGATTCTGAAGCGTCGCCAATAGGCAGCAACATTCGTGCGCAAATTAATTCCAACATTAATCGTGGTGCAGTTGCACCACGCATTTGAGTTAAACCTTCAGCTGCAATATCTGCAGAGCGAGATAGGCCAGCGCTACCAATATGTTTTGCTTGCGCGCGCATCCGTTCTAATTGATCATCCGGGATTTCACGCAAAATTGCTGCTGGGTTTGTTTCTCCAAGCGCATCCACAATCATCAAATCGCGTAAACGTTCTAATAAATCAGATGCAAATCTGCGAGGATCATGTCCGCTTTCGATAACTCGATCTACTGTTGTAAATAATGTTGCGCCATCTCTTGCAGCTAATGCATCAATTGCATCATCTAATAGCGCGCCATCGGTGTAGCCAAGTAGCTGTACTGCGATTTCGTATGTAACGCCCTCTTTGCCTGCGCCTGCCAATAATTGACCAAGGATTGATTGAGCATCGCGAACCGAGCCACCAGATGCACGAACTACTAAAGGAATCACACCTTTGGCGACTTTGACGCCTTCATCTTTGCAATTCTTATCAAGCAGAGTTCCGAGTACTCCGGGTGGTACCAATCGAAACGGATAGTGATGAGTACGCGAACGAATTGTTGAAATTAATTTATCTGGCTCGGTAGTAGCAAATATAAAAATTACATGTGGAGGTGGTTCTTCAACAACTTTAAGAAGTGCATTTGCTGCACCTGGTCCAAGTTGATGCGCTTCGTCGATAATATAAATTTTGTATTTTGAATTTACTGGAGCAAAGAATGCTTTATCGCGTAGATCGCGGGCATCATCTACTAAACCATGTGTTGCTGCATCTAATTCAATTACATCTAATGAACCTGGACCATTTGCCACTAAATCTCTACAAGATTGGCATTCACCGCATGGATTTGGGGTTGGGCCTTTTTCGCAGTTAAGACTGCGCGCCATGATGCGAGCGCTAGATGTCTTTCCGCAACCGCGTGGACCAGAGAATAAATATGCATGATGAATTCGATCATTAGAAAGGGCATTCATTAATGGTTCGGTAACTTGTTCTTGACCTACCACTTCTGAGAATGTAGATGGGCGATACTTGCGATATAAAGCAAGTGACATTTTTAAATCCTCATCTCATCTCAATAACTACTTGTCCTCTTATAAGTCGTTTTTATAAAAGGGACCCTCCGCACACCCGCCAGAGCACACCTACCCTTGCTGCATTCCTGCCCTGGGGGAGTTCAGCGCGATGTCGTCGCGCGGAGGATCTGGTCGGAATCATAGTTATTTCTCATTACGATTGCCCTCTCGGGTTCGTGGCAATTCCTTGGCGCGGAACCGATAACGGGGCGATGCTAGTTTTCGCTCCAGCCATGGAGGATTCGCATAGCGGCCGAGTGCGCACGCTTGGAAAGCGTGTATAGGGAAACCTATCGAGGGTTCAAATCCCTCATCCTCCGCCATCTTTAATTTGATACCACTATGGTATCAAATCTGTTACCCTTATACACATGGCAATGACCTTACGTCTTTCAGACAAGCAGACTTCAGCTCTTAAAAAAGTAGCCGAACAGGAAGGCATTTCCATGCAAGAAGCAGCTTTAACAGCAGTCGATGAGTACTTATCTAAACGTCAGGCTCGATTAACTGAAATCATTAATCGAATCGCAACTGAAGATAAGGAACTCTTAGATCGACTCGCTAAGTAATGCACAAAATAGATTACTTAGACATTCATGACGTTTTGCAGATCTGCGAACGGATAATTCCAAACTTAGCCATTCGCGATCAAGGTTTACTTCAATCTGCAATAGATCGTCCACGCACAACCGTTTTTGGTGAAGATGCTTATAAAACTTTCCCAGAAAAAGCTGCCGCGCTAATGCATTCGCTTGCAAGTAATCATCCGCTAGTTGATGGCAACAAACGTCTAGCTTGGTCTGCAACTAGAACTTTCTGCTTGCTTAATGGTTTTGACATCAACTTAAATGTAGATGATGCAGAGTCACTTGTCCTTGGAGTAGCAGCAGGAAAATTCGATGTTGCACAAATCGCTCAGTTGCTTAAATTAAAGAGTGTCTAATGTTCTGCAACGAAAATCTTTGTGAGTCTGTCAGTTGGCACAAATCTTTCAGTCATTAATGGATAACTAGATTCTATGAATTCTATCAAATTCTTACTGCCTGCTACAAATGTCACTTCAAATTCAAAATAGGTAGCCATAAACCATTCTCTTTTTTCCGGCCACACCAAATTTGGCATTTGAGCACAAAAAATATTCCCGACGTTGTATCCGATTTTTAGACTATCAAATAAATTACCAAACAAGAGGTAATATTTATAGCCTTCTATAGGTAATTTATCTGAAAATTCGAATCTCTCACGAGAAGTATCAAAATTAATTGACTTGCCATCAAAAATGTTTTTGTATTTTCCTTCAAAATCCCAACCATATCCGTCCCATAAACCATAGAAACATCTACTTGGATCAACCGTGTAATCGGCAAGAATCAAGTTTAATTTTTCATAATTAAAATCTTGAACTTGAACTGGATTCTTAGTATCGACTGAATGACGAATCGAAATGTAAGCCTCGAATCCTTCAGGGACGAATGAGCCCAAACGCAGGTATGGCTCTTTATCCCATGGGTATAGCTTCTCTAGGAGCCAATTAGCTTCTTTGGCGCCATTTACTAGTACAAAGTTTGGCTTTTTCATTAATGCACCACTTTCTGCAACTAATCATATGAGTTTTAGGTGACATCTAGCTGAGAATATATTTGACGCCAAAGGCCGTGATGGGGAAACCCTATGTGCAGATTCTTTGCCACCAAATATCTTTTCAGCATGGAGTCTTTCCAACCGAAGCCAGAAAAACCAGTCAAGAAAAAGTCTAAATTGCGGGCAAAAATCGTTTTAGCCGGACTCGTCCTTTCTCCACTTGCATGGCTTGGTTTAAATGGAAAAGTTGAACCATATTGCACTCTAAATGTAGAGAGAGTTCATTATTCAACATACTTAAAAGAGTATAAAGATATCGATGCAATTAAATTGAATATCAAAAGTATATGCAATGTTCCACAAGTTTATACAGAGATCAGTCCAAGTATTCTTGAAGGTAATACAAATAAGCATGTTATAGCTCATAAATTTGAGACTCAAATATCAAAACCTGTTGGTACAAATCGAAATTGGGCGAAATTTGAAGACATATTTATTGATTGCAAATTAGGTGCTAAAACTAATTATCTTGGTCATGCCAGCGGAACAGTTCGTTTAACTTCAGGTAAAGATTTTCCGGTTTCAGGAGATTCAGGAACGTATAACCTTGTGAACTGTAGAATAAAACCACCTGCAGGACCAAGTCCTAATAAATAGAAATTACACTTTTCTAATTAAAGTTCGAAACCGATGTATTTGGTTTCGAGGAATTCGTGAATGCCATCAAAGCCACCTTCGCGACCTAAGCCTGATTGCTTAACGCCACCGAAAGGCGCTGCTGGATCACTGATTACACCTTTATTAATGGCAACCATGCCAGATTCCATCGCTTCGGCAGTGCGAATTGCGCGGCCGAGTTCTCCGCTAAATACATAACTGATTAATCCAAAGTCGGTGTCATTTGCAAGTGCAATACCTTCTTCATCGGTATCGAAAATAACTATTGGTGCAACTGGACCAAAGATTTCATGTTTCAAAATTGAGTTGTACTTATCTACCGTCATCACGGTTGCAGGATAGAAAGCGCCTACACCTTCAGGTTTCTTGCCACCTGTGCGAACCGCAGCCCCGTTTTTTACTGCTTCATCAACTAATTCTGCGATTTTGTCGCGTTCTTTAACGGATACATAAGCGCCAAGAGTTACGCCCTCATCGGTACCGCGTCCCATGACAAATGAATCCATAGCTTTTGTGAATGCCGCAATGAATTCTTCAGCAATGCCTTTCTGCACAAAGATGCGATTTGCAGATGTACATGCTGCGCCACCGTTTCGCATCTTTGCCAAAATAATTCCTGATACCGCTTTAGAAATATCTGCATCGTCAAGAACTACTACCGGCGCATTGCCACCTAATTCCATCGAACAGCGAATTACTTGATCTGCAGCTTCTTTAATTAAATGCTTTCCAACTTCGGTAGAACCGGTAAATGAAAGATTCTTAACACGAGGATCATGAAGCATCTTTGAAATCTGTGGTCCAGTTTTCTCTGGCAGCACTACGTTAAGCACACCTTTTGGTAGACCAGCTCGTTCCAAAATATCAACGATATGTAGCGCTGTAAGTGGTGTTTCTCCGGCTGGTTTTAAAATCATGGTGCAACCTGCAGCAATTGCCGGTCCGATTTTTCTAGTTGCCATTCCGGCCGGGAAATTCCACGGAGTAATTAATAATGAAACACCAATTGGTTGATGTGTAACCAAAATTCTTTTATCGCCAGATGGTGACTTACGGAAATCGCCTTCAACGCGAACTGTCTCTTCTGAAAACCAGCGGAAAAATTCTGCGGCGTAGGCTGCTTCGCCGCGCGCATCTGGCATTGCTTTGCCATTTTCTTTAGAGATTAAAGTTGCAATAGTTTCGGTCTCTGCAACCATGATTTCGAAAGCATTACGTAAAATTTCTGCGCGAAATCGCGGAGCAGTTTTTGCCCATTCAGCTTGTGCATTATGCGCGGCAGTTACTGCCGCTTCACATAGTTGGTCATCTGCGAGATGCACTTCAGCAATTACTGATCCATCTGCTGGGTCATAGACCGGTGTCGTAGAACTTCCTTTAACCCATTTGCCGTCGATAAATAACTCGGTACGCATGAAAAGAGCATACCTTTGAGATACCAGAATTAGTAGATTTATTAGATTTAGTAGAAACCGATAAAAGCGGTCTATCATTAAACCTGTTATGGCTAAATCTTGGACGGATGGCGCACCTGCGCCAGTCGCATTAAAAGATCACGCACATGTAAATGATCCGCTTTCTTACAAAATAAAGAAGCGCATGTTGGGCGGTCCTTTAAATCGCCATACCTTGAGCCATCAGAGATTAAAGAAACGTTACGCCCTTGGCATTCTCTCTTCTGACTGCATCTCCTCTTCAGCATATGGTTCAGAGCAGATTCTCATTGCTTTATTGCCGGCATTCGGTTTGGCTGCCTTTACCTTATTAATGCCGCTTACCTTTGTAGTCTTAATAATTCTGACCATCATCACGCTCTCTTATACAAACGTGATTGATGTTTACACAAAAACTGGTGGCGCCTACATAGTCTCTAGAGATAATTTTGGTCCAACCACTTCGATCATTGCTGCAGTTGCACTTATGCTCGATTACATCGTTACTCTTGCAGTGCAAGCATCTGCTGGCGTCCTTGCGATTATCTCCACTTTCCCCAACCTCGAGCCTTATAAAGTTGAGATGGTTCTCTTTGTAATTGCCTTCTTAACTTATGGAAATTTAAGAGGTGTTAAAGAAGCTGGAAAAGCCTTCGCAGCGCCTACCTATTTATTTATTATCGGCATGTACGTGGTTTTCATTGTTGGTATTTATAAAGTCTTCAATGGTTCACTTGAACAACTTTCAACAAACCAAGAAGGTGCAGTATCAATAGGCACCGAACAAGGTTTGCTAAGCGCAGCTGCAATATTCATTTTGCTTCGTGCTTTTGCTAATGGTGGATCATCGCTTACTGGACTTGAAGCAATTTCTGATGGCGTAGCGCTCTTTGAAGTCCCAGAGGCCAAAAATGCTAAGAAGACGCTAATAATTATGTCTATTCTTCTTGGTTCATTGGTCCTTGGAGTTTCATGGTTTGCACACAAACTTTATGCGCTTCCTTACGAATCAGGATCCCCGACTGTCATTTCTCAAATTGCTAAATCAGTTATGGGCGATGGTCCGTTCGGCAATTTCTGGTACATCTATGTGCAATTTGCGACCACTTTAATTCTCTTTGCTGGAGCAAACACTACTTATTCGGCTTTCCCAATCCTATGTAATTTCGTAGCTACAGATGGCTTCCTGCCAAAGCAACTTACAAAACGTGGCCATAGATTGGCATTTTCAAATGGCATTATTTTCCTAGCGGTCGGCGCTGTGATTTTCGTTGTGACAACTGGTGCTTCGGTGGAACATCTTGTGGCGTTCTACGCACTGGGAGTGTTTACTGGCTTTACTTTGGCTGGATTTGGAATGGCGCGCCATGCAAAGCGAAACAAGACCGATAAATGGCGTACTAAGTATGTAATTAACACTATTGCGGGATCAGTTTCTTTGACTGTCGTAATTATTTTCTCGATTGTTAAATTCACCGAAGGTGCTTGGATTATTCTTTTAATAGCACCAATTGCAGTAGTTTCTTTGGTTCGCTTAAACCGACGATATGTCCGCGAACAGGCAGTGCTTTCACTTGCACAGGAGCGCACACGCGCTACCTCAATTGCGCGACATGATGTAACGGTTTTGGTTGATAACGTTGATCTTGCAACCGTTGGTGCCGTTCGATATGCACGAAGCTTGAACCCGCACACTCTAAAAGCGGTTCACTTTGTGATTGATGATCGTCGTGCAGATGATATTCAGAAAGCATGGGCAGTAACTCCGGCGCTTTCCGATGTCTCACTTGAGTTAATTGATTGCCCTGATCGTAGATTGGCAAATGCGGCTTTAGATTATTCGATTCGAGCTACTGCAGATGGTAATCATGAACTAACTTTGTTGTTACCACGTCGCTCATATTCAAGAGTGCTCGGAAGAATTTTGCATGATCAAACTGCGGAACAAATTGCTTCGCCTATTTCACAATTGCCAAGAGTTGTGGCAACAATTATTCCTTTTGATGTTGCTAAGTTATTAGATGGCGGAACCTTAGATGTACAAGAGCAAGCGGATGAGAAAGAAAAGGTTTCTACTGCGACAGTTGCAGAGCCGTCAAAGCGCATGGTGCCTCCTGCCAACCTCGAACCAGTAAGCCATTACTCTGAAAAGGTAATCAAAATTGGCGAAGTTATTTGGCGAAAGCGCGCCCATGTACAGGGTCGAGTTACGGCAATTCGCACTTCACCTGCAAATCAAGCGCCAATGTTGGAAGTTGAGATGTGGGATGAAACCGGCGGAATCACCTTGCAATTCTTAGGTCGTCGTTCACTGGCTGGTCTAGATGTTGGCTCTCAACTTCGCGCTGAAGGTATGGTTGGCGAAATTGATGGATTGCTAACGATTCTTAATCCGAATTACGAATTACTTCACTAATAATTAACGCTTCTCCTGGAAAAACTCCGCAAGCAAAGCTGCGCATTCCTCTGCCATTACTCCTGCAATAACTTCAGGCTTATGTAATTGCCTTGGATCTCTTAATAAATCCCATTGAGACCCGACTGCACCGGCTTTTTCATCCCATGCGCCAAAAATTAATTTTGGAATTCTAGCTTGCGCAATTGCACCAGCACACATTGCACAAGGCTCCAGCGTAACCACCAAAGTGCAATCATCTAAACGCCAATTACCGATTGCTGATGCTGCTTTTTGTATTGCAATTATTTCTGCATGCGCCACTGGATTATGTGACATCTCTCTTTGATTAGCACCGGTCGCAATCACTTCGTTATCTTTATTTAAAATAATTGCGCCTACTGGAACATCTCCGCTAGCCGATGCGGCAGCGCGCGCTAATTCGATGGCTTTCGCCATCGCTTCTTCATATTTCATAACTCTAAAAGCTCAACGAATTCTTCTGAAAAACCAAGTCGCTTTGCGATTGCTTCTAATTGTTCATCTGGAAATAAATCAGTGTCATCACATAACGCTTCCAATTCCATATGACCCATACCTAAATCAGTGATTATGTCCATGTGACCACCTGGCAGTGGTTCGTCATCATCTTCAGGAGTTGGCAAATCTGCGATCTCTAGAAATTCCGAAGCAACTTCATAATCAAGTGCGCAAGTGACATCACTTATGAACATACTGATATGGGTACCGAGAACGCGAACCAAAATGAAAAATTCTTCATCAATCGCGATTAGCGCAAGTGCGCCACCATTTGTCTGGTGATTTTGTAATTCTTTAATTACTGAAGCGAGGTTATATGGGTCAGGCAGAATCTCTAGATTCCATGTTCCGCCTTCGTGCCAAGCAGCTACTGCGAAATCAACATCTGAGTTCATTCTCACTGCCTCTTTTCGGTAGAAACTGCTTACGACAAGTTTTGCACTACTTCTTAGTATTTAAAAGCCCTGTAAGGTAGGCATTATGAAAGTTCACGTTGCTGACCACCCCCTAATTGCGCATAAATTGACGGTTCTCCGCGATGAGAAAACGGATTCGCCAACCTTTCGCCACTTAGTCGAAGAGTTGGTAACTCTGCTTTCTTATGAGGCAACCCGCGAAGTTAAAGTAGAACCAAAGCAGATCAAGACTCCGGTCTCTCCAACTACTGGCGTTGCTATGTCAAAGCCAACGCCAGTTGTGGTTCCTATTTTGCGCGCCGGACTTGGCATGCTCGAAGGCATGGTTAAGTTGATGCCGAATGCCGAAATTGGATTCTTGGGCATGGTGCGAGATGAAGTCACATTGCAAGCTTCAACATATGCCAATCGACTTCCGAAAGATTTAAAAGGTCGTCAATGTTTCATACTTGATCCGATGCTTGCTACAGGCGGAACTTTGATTGCAGCAATCCAATATTTATTGGACTTAGGTGCGACTGACATTATTGCCATCTGCATTATCTCTTCACCTGAAGGAATCAAAGCGGTTGGAGATGCATTCCCTAATACAAATGTTCATTTGGTAACTGGCGCGGTTGATGAGAAATTGAATGAACATGGATACATCGTTCCTGGTTTGGGCGATGCAGGTGATCGCCTTTACGGAGTGGTTTGATGTCATCAACCAGCCCTGGTTATGGAATCACAATCCGCGTTGAAGGTGCACCAGAAAGACAACCGGTAGCTCAAGCAACTACTGCCATTACTAATGCAGGAGCGACAATTACCGCGCTCGATGTTGCTGAATCAACTCTTGAATTAGTTGTTGTAGATATTACTTGTGACACCATCGATGTTAATCATGCCCAAGATATTTGTGTAGAGATTGAAAAAACCCCTGGGCTTAAAGTTAGAAAAGTAAGCGATCGAACATTCTTACTTCATCTAGGTGGCAAAATTGAAGTTACGCCTAAAGTCCCATTAAAAACTCGAGATGATTTATCTCGCGCCTATACCCCAGGCGTAGCCCGGATTTCGCAAGCTATTGCAGCCGACCCGGCCGATGCCCGACGCTTAACTATCAAGCGAAATACCGTTGCAGTCGTAACAGATGGTTCGGCTGTTTTAGGTCTTGGAAATATCGGTCCAGCAGCAGCTTTGCCAGTTATGGAAGGTAAAGCAGCGCTATTTAAGAGATTTGCTGATGTGGATGCTTGGCCAGTTTGTATTGATAGCCAAGATGTAGATGAAATTGTACGTACCGTTCAATTAATCGCTCCTGTTTACGGCGGAATAAATTTAGAGGATATTTCTGCACCGCGCTGTTTTGAAATAGAAGCAAAGTTACGTGAGTTATTAGATATTCCAGTCTTTCACGATGATCAACATGGCACTGCAATTGTGGTTTTAGCAGCACTTAAAAATGCGCTGAAATTGGTTCGTAAAGAACTAAAGGATGTAAAGATTGTTATAAGCGGCGCAGGCGCTGCAGGAACTGCGATTGCTAAATTACTGAGCGTCAGTGGTGCCAAAAATGTTTTAGCTTTTCACCGCGAAGGTATCGCTCAGATTGACGGAATTGATAATCACGGCTTCCATGGCGAACTGCGAGATGCCGTAAAAGGAGCAGATGTATTTATTGGCGTAAGCGCTGCCGATGTTTTGAGCGAAGATGACGTTAAGTCGATGGCAATAAATTCAATTGTCTTTGCACTAGCTAATCCAGATCCTGAAATCGATCCTACGATTGCTCGCAAATATGCAGCAGTAGTCGCAACTGGTCGCAGTGATCATCCAAATCAAATTAATAACGTTTTGGCATTCCCTGGAATTTTCCGAGGCTTATTAGATGCCAATGCCAGCAAAATTACTGATCAATTGTTAGTGGCTGCTGCTGATGCCATTGCATCTTGCGTGGCGCCATCGCAATTGAATGCAAACTTCATCATCCCAAGCGTTTTTGATCCTGAAGTTGCTAAAAAAGTCGCAGCGGCAGTTAAAGGTGCAGCTAAGTAATGGTTCAAGCATCATTTGATTCACAGTTAATTGAGCTTGCCCCTTTCATTTTCTATCTAATCGCATTTGTCGTGATGTACGTAGAAAACGGCATTATGTTGGGCTTTTTCCTGCCTGGAGACTCACTGCTATTTAGCGCAGGGTTGGTCGCGGCGGCCAACCCATCAATCGATATTTCACTACTTTGTGTAGTGGTATTCCTTGGAGCTTTTATTGGAGATCAAACTGGATATGTAATAGGCCGTAAATACGGACGCCCTTATATTGATAGAAAGAACTCTCCTAAATTACAGAGAATGATCATCCGCGCCGAAAAGTTTTATGATCGCTCTGGTTGGTGGGCTGTGGTGGCAGCGCGTTACTTTCCTTGGATTAGAACTTTCGTCCCACCGATTGCTGGCGCTTCCAAAATGCGCTATTACTCATTCTTAACTGCAAATGCATTTGGCGCACTTTCATGGGCAGTGTTAATCACTTTGGCTGGATACTATTCAGCTTCTATTCCTTGGGTTAAGAGCTCTAGCTATGCAATTGCAGCTTTCTTCATTACTGCCTCAATTATCTCTTCTGTTGCTGGCTACTTACGCCACCGACGATAACACCTAAGAACGATAAACAAATTCCGGAAACCAACCAAATACTTACCTGTACCCCTGTTGCCGGAAAGAGCCAGTCGATTAGTAAGGCGCCAAATAGATTTCCGCCAACGCTAAGTAGTGTTGACGCTAGAACTCCTAGCTGCTGAACAATGCTTGCAGAATATGCAATATAGATAACACCAAGCACGCCACCGGTATAAATCCACCAAGGAGTAGGTGGTAGTGGTTGCAATTCGTATCTGCCAACTGGAATCAATAACGCAGTTAATAGAAGCAAGAATGCGGTTCCCATTATGAAATTCAGTAGAGAAGTAGTCCAATGTTGACCGGAATAAATATTAATCTTGCCATTTAGTGCACGCTGTATTCCCACAATTGCCCCTGCTAATCCTGCTAATGCAACTGGTACCAGCGATAAATCATTGGCATCAATACGATCCCAAACCGAAACCAAGACTGCAGAAACGGTAATTAAAGAGGCGAAAATACGGCGAAAAGTAATGGTTTTCTTTGCTCCGCCAGCTAAGCCCAACGCATCCACTATTAGCGATGAGGCCGTCTGACCTGAAATTGAAGCAACTGAATAGACCGCAACTCCAATTATGGTGACTGTGTTTGTTTGAATTGCAACGAAGATTCCACCGAGCATTCCAGCAAAGAGATTCCATCTCTTTAATCCGCCTTCAGCAATACCTCTTTTAATTCCGACTAAACCTTGGCGCATGCCTCGATTAAAAATTCCAATTAAGGCAATCACAATTAGACCTGAACCGAATGAAACCGTTGCAGCTTGGATTGGATTTCCTAATAAATGAGAAAGTTCTCCATTCACGCGAGCCTGAAACGCAATCAAGGTAGCAGAGAGAAATGCAATGATATCTAAACGCATTTACTTAACCATTCCTCTTCAAGCGCTTCACGTTTGGCTTGTACTACTTGTAAAGCTTCAGTTGCTTTCAGTAAAGCTTCAGCATCAAATGCGGCTGCTTCCTGCGCCTCTTCTAGTTCTTTAATTTCGCTATCTAATTTCTCCATTTGGCGTTCGATACGAATTAAGTCTTTCTTATTCTGTCGCTCTTCAGCCGCGCTAGATATTTTCTTTTCAATATTTGCCTTAGGCAGAGATGCTTCGATTTGTATTGCGCGTTGTTCTAAATACTGGTCGATGCCTCTTGGAAGATCTGTAACTTTGCCATCACCTAATAAGCCAACTATTTGATCACAGGTTCTTTCTAAGAAATACCTATCGTGAGAGATGACCAACAAAGTGCCGGCAAAGCTATCTAGTAAGTCTTCTAGCTCGGTAAGAATTTCAATATCAAAATCATTCGTAGGCTCATCAAGCAACAAAACATTAGGGCTATCCATTAGTAAGCGAGTTAGCTGCAAACGTCGTTTCTCGCCACCAGATAAATCTCCAACCGGAGTCCATTGTGATTCGCGATCAAAACCAAGCCGTTCGCAGAGTTGCGAAGCGGAAAGCTCTCGTCCGCCGCCTAATTCCACGCGCGTCGCAACGCGTTCAACCGCCTCTATTAAGCGCCAAGTTGGGTCCAATTCCGCCAGATGCTGAGAGAGCATCGCTACTTTTACGGTTACGCCTTTAACTAGTTTGCCGGCGGATGCAAAATGTTCGCCAGCCAAAGTGCGCATCAAAGTAGTTTTGCCAGCGCCATTCACGCCCACGATTCCGATTCGTTGTCCTGGTCCAATATTCCAAAATAAATCTTCAATCAAAACATTTTCGCCAGCCCGAATTTGCAGGTGCTGACATTCAAATACGGTATTACCCAATCTATTTTGACTAAATTTTAGAAGTTCAGTGTTATCTCTAGGCGGTGGTTCGGCAGAGATTAATTCATTTGCAGCATCGACTCGAAATTTTGGTTTAGATGTTCGAGCAGGTGCACCACGTCTTAACCAAGCCAACTCTTTTCGTAGCAAATTATTTCTGCGCGCATCCATCGCAGCCTGCTGGCGAGCGCGCTCTGCTTTTGCCAAGACATATGCAGAATAACCGCCGTCATATTCCTCTAAAGCTCCACCAACGACTTCCCAAGTTCTATCCGTAACTTCATCTAGAAACCATCGATCATGCGTCACTACAACTACTGCTAAGTTCTTACGATTCTTAAGATGCTCGGCAAGCCAGGCAACACCTTCAACATCTAAATGATTTGTAGGTTCATCAAGCAAAATTAAATCTAAATCTTCAATCAATAATTTGGCTAGACCAACTCTTCGGCGTTCGCCACCTGATAAAGAGGCAAAGCCCCGGGTAAAAAGTTCTTCGTGATAGCCACCGAACAACCCAGTAAATATGGCACGGACTCCGGCATCTCTTGCCCATTCATGCGTGGCTTTATCGCCAAGTACCACGTCACGAACCGTCGCACCTTTAGGTGCGTTATCAATTTGGGAGAGTATGCCAACGCTAGTGCCACCACTTTTGGTTACTCGTCCAGAGTCAGGTTCTTCAGTTCCTGCAATTATTTTCATTAAAGTGGATTTGCCCGCACCGTTGCGTCCGACAATTCCAATTCGATCCCCTTGTGAAACTCCAATACTTACATTTTGTAAGAGTTCCTTAATATCGAAAGCTTTGCTAACGCTTTCTAGGTTCACAAGGTTCCGTGCCATAGCGGTAAAGAGTAGGCTCTCGCTCCATGGAAGTCACAAACCGCGAATATGCGCTGGCGTTAGATGCGGCAGATCCGCTTGCCAAATACCGCTCCCAATTTGTAATCAATGATCCAGATCAATGTTATTTGGATGGCAATTCTTTAGGACGCTTACCGAAGGCGACTATTCAAGCTGTTAATGATTTTATGGTTAACGAATGGGGCGATGAAGTCGTCGCTGGGTGGGCGCATTGGGTAGATGAAGCACAGACCGTTGGAAATATTTTGGGTCGAGCCGCGCTTGGTGCAGCCGAAGGACAAGTATTAGTTTGTGACACAACATCAATTAACTTTTATCAATTGGCTTTGGCAGCAATTCACGCACGACCAGATCGCAAGACCATAATAATTGATGCGGCAAACTTCCCTACAGATCGTTATATCTTGCAAGGTTTAGTTAGACAATTTGGATTAAAACTAATCACAATTAATAACGAACCTGGTGAAGCAAAACACGAACGAATAACTCCTGAAATTCTAGAGCAGTACTTAAATGACGATGTTGCGCTAGTTACTTTGGAGGTAATCCAATATCGTTCAGGTGCCCGTTCGCCGATTAATGAAATTACAGATTTGGTCCGTAAACATGGCGCATTTATGTTGTGGGATGCTAGCCACGCAGTTGGTGCAATTGAAATGGACTTTGATAAAAACGGTGTTGATTTAGCGGTTGGTTGTACATACAAATATGGAAATTCAGGACCTGGTTCACCTGCGTGGTTGTATGTTTCAAAACGAGTGCAAAAAGAGTTGCAAGTTCCAATTCAGGGATGGTTTGCGCAAGCAGATCAATTTGAAATGGGGCCAATCTTCGAACGCGAAATGGAATCAATGCGCGGTTTTCAAATTGCAAGCCCGGGCTTAATGGCAATTAGATGTGTGAAGACCGCTTTTGAAATGATTGAAGAGGCGACCATCAAGGCAATCGGTGAAAAGAGTGCCAAAGGTACTGAGATGATGATTGCACTTTACGATGCCTGGCTTGCTCCGCTTGGCTTTGAATTAAACACTTCTCGCGTTGCCTCTGAGCGTGGCGGCCACATCTCATTAATTCATCCCGACGCTAAGGAAATCGCAGCAGCGATGCGTACTGAAATCAATGTTATTCCAGATTACCGAGTGCCTAATTCAATTAGATTAGCAATTAGCCCACTTCCGACTTCTTATGTCGAAGTTTGGGATGGTTTTGCAAGATTGCGAGATTTAGTTGCTAATAAGAAATATATTGGAGCAGGACGAGGAGGATCACGCGTAACATGAGCGAAGATTTTGAATCGGCACTTACCTATACCAGTTATTTGGCAGTAGATGATCTACTTAAACTTCAGAAGCCACTCTCTGAAGGTCCCGAACATGATGAGTTGCTATTTATCATCATTCATCAAACATACGAACTTTGGTTTAAGCAATTAATTCATGAATTTACAGAAGCTCAAAGAGCGCTAGAAGCAAATGAGACTCATAAGGCGCTTGGAGTTTTAGGACGAATTCGCACCATTATGAAAACTTGTGTTTCACAGGTCGATATTTTGGAAACCATGACGCCACTGCAATTCCTCTCTTTCCGAAACTATTTAGCTGCATCTAGCGGTTTTCAATCAGCCCAATTTAGAAAAGTTGAAGCCATCCTCGGCCGCAGAGATGAGAAATTTGCTAGCCATTTGCCGCCTGAAACACGTGAGGAAATCAAAGATTTACTAGGTAAAAAATCTCTGTGGGATTCGGTTTTGGTTTACTTATCCAAGCGTGGTGCAGATATTCCAGATGAAATCCTAAATCGCAACTTACGTGATCACTATGCGCCAAATGAAGCGGTACAAAAAGCCTTAATCAAAGTGCATCGTGAAGATTTAGAAGCGGCAATGGTTTGTGAGAAGTTGGTCGATATTGACGAAGGCCTGCAAGAATGGCGTTATCGCCATGTAAAGATGGTCGAACGAACTATTGGCAGCAAGAGCGGTACTGGTGGTTCTAGTGGTGTTAAATACTTAGCCAGCACCCTTTTTAATCCGGTATTTCCAGATCTTTGGGAGATTAGAGCGAGCCTTTAATAATTAGCTCAGCAAGTGGCTTGCGATTAGGCAGAGCTTTCTCTCGTTCTGCCATTTGAGCCGGCAAAATATCCGAATCTGCTTGGCGTCCAATCGCAACTACAACTACCGGTTCGAAAGTCGTTAAATCAAAAGTTTGGCACATCACATCATGATTAAAACCGGTCATTTGATGAGTTATATAACCGCGATGATGGGCTTCAAATGTTCCCTGCGAAACCGCTAAGCCAAGATCATATTGATAACTTGGATGGGGATCTCCGTTAGCTCTTTGCTTTGTTCCGGCCACTAAAAGTAACGCACTGGAATTTTTTGCCCACATTTGATTGAACTCACCAAGACCATTCAATATTTGTTGAAAAGTTTCATCGCCTCGTCTGCCAAATATAAATCGCCAAGGCTGTTCATTAAATGCAGAAGGCGCAAGTCTTGCTGCTTCTAGAATTGAATGTAGGTCATTGTTTGAGATTTCATCGTTTACATCAAGCGCTCTTGGACTCCAACGATTTGTAATTAGCGGATGTAATTCAATATCAGTTGGTGCTTTCTTAACAACTTTAACCATGAGCAACCCTTCATTTACTTTTCCCTATGCGAACTATAAACAACTATAAAGGACACGATATTCCCAGCAAATCCCGCATAATTACCGCTATGAGTTGCCTTTAATTTTTAAAGTGATACCCTCGGTTTCAGAACGAGAACTCTGTAATACATAACGGAAAAGGAGAGTACAACTCAATCTCTGATCGAAATCGATCTTGACAATTGTATGTACTGATTTAAAAATGCAAACCCGCGCTAATCACGCACAAACATTTAGACACACACCAAATTCTGTAAAGCCACTAAATCAAGCGAAAATTGCCGCCCTGCTAGATCAAGAATGGGCGCGATACAAAGAGACCACTACCAAGTCAGGTATTGAAAGCGATGTTGCAAAGCGCGTGCTGCCATTAGGCGCAACTAGCTCTTTCCAACATTGGGATCCATACCCGCTATCTATTGTCTCTGCACAAGGTGCATGGATGACAGACGTAGATGGCAGGCAATTGCTTGATCTCTCAATGGGCTTTGGTGCCATGCTTGCGGGACATTTAAATCCTGATGTGGTTCGTGAACTTCAAACTTCACTAGAAGTCGGAACGCTATTTGTTACTCCTTCACCAATCTCAACTGATGCTGCAGAGCGAATCTGCAAGCGTTTTGGTTTGGATTTAGTTCGGTTTACCAACTCTGGCACCGAAGCAACCATGTATGCGGTTCGCACTGCGCGCGCTTACACCGGTCGCAATGGAATTGTAAAAATTGAAGGCGGTTACCACGGTAGCTATGACCCTTTAATGGTCTCTTCAAAACCCGCTATTGAAGATGCAGGAGATGCTTATCTTCCAAATTCGGTAACTCCATATGGTGCGGTTCCTGGTGAAGTTTGGGTTGCACCATACAACGATGCTGAAGCAATTGAAGAAATCTTTAAGCAGCATAAGAGCGAGATTGCTTGTTTAATTATGGAGCCAGTTCTAGAAAACATTGGAATTGTGCTTCCGGATGCTGGTTATTTGGAACGAGTTCGCGAACTCTGCACTGAATACGACATCGTTTTAATTTTCGATGAAGTAAAAACTGGTCTAACAGCTGGCCCACAAGGTGCATCCGAAAGACTTGGCGTAAATCCCGATTTAATCTGCTTAGCAAAATCGATTGGTGGCGGTATTCCACTTGCAGCTTTTGGCGGAGATTTACGTTTTATGCAAACCGTTGTTGATGGGCGCATGGCCCATTTCGGCACCTTTAATGGCAATCCTTTGGCTATGGCTGGCGTACGCGCTATCGACAAAATCTGTACTCCAGAAGCTTTAGCAAAGGCTGAGAATTGGAATGATCAAGCGCTACTTCGCATTACGGATGTAATTAACGAATATGAATTACCAGCGCATACAGTTGGATTTGGAGTTAAAGGTTGCATTACTTGGTCTGCAGATCCGGTTCGTAACTATCGCGATTACAAAGCAACTAATTTCCAAGTGGCCGAACTTTCATGGTTGTGGTCAATCAATAGAGGCATCATTACCCCACCGGGATTAGATGAGCAATGGTTGATTTCATTAGCGCACGGCCAACGTGAAATTGATATTCTCGTTGAAGATTTCACAAGTTTAGCTAAGTCTCTTCGCGCTTAACGCGATAAACTACTCTTTATGTCTGAAGAGTTAATTGTTGCTCGCGGCTTGACCAAGAAATTTGGTGACTTCACAGCAGTTGATGGTATCGATTTCACTGTAAAGCGCGGCGAATCATTTGGCTTGCTCGGCCCTAATGGTGCTGGCAAATCTACGACCATGCGTATTATCGGTGCTACTTCGCAACGAACTGGCGGAGAGATAAGCATTCTTGGTAAGGATCCGGAAAAATTCGGACCACAAATCCGTGCCCACCTTGGAGTGATTCCTCAAAAAGATAATTTGGATGAACAATTAACGGTTACTCAAAATCTATACATCTACGGCCGCTACTTTGGGCTTTCCAATAAATTTATTAAAGGCAAAATCGAAGAGCTATTGGAATTTGCGCAACTAGAAGAGAAGCGCGATGCCAAAGTGGATTCTTTATCGGGCGGCATGAAGCGCAGATTAACTATCGCTAGAGCGCTAGTTTCTGAGCCAGATATTTTGATGCTTGATGAACCAACCACCGGTTTAGACCCTCAGGCTCGCCATATTCTTTGGGACCGTTTATTTCGCTTAAAAGAGAAGGGTGTAACTCTTGTTATTACCACTCACTTTATGGATGAAGCCGAACAACTCTGCGAACGATTAATTGTGATTGATCGTGGCAAAATTATGGCGGAAGGTTCCCCTGCAGATTTAATTAAACGTTACTCCTCAAAAGAGGTTCTTGAACTTCGATTTGGCTCTGAAAATAATGAAACGGTTGCCGATAAATTACGTGATAAATGCGAACGGTTAGAAGTGCTACCTGATCGCGTGCTGCTTTATTCTGAAGATGCTGAGCACGTGCTGGAAGAGATTGTTCGCTCTGGCATGCAACCAAAAACTTCATTAGTCCGTAGATCTTCACTTGAAGACGTCTTTTTGCGCCTAACTGGAAGAACTTTGATCGAATAATGCGAAAAGTAGCAGCTGGTGGTTCACGCTTTGTTCTAGAAGCGCGCCTTGCAAGTATGAGGAAATTTATAAGAATCATTGTGCTTTATTCTGTACTTAATCCGCTGCTCTACTTATTGGCAATTGGTGTTGGTGTTGGTACTTTGATTAATCAAAACTCTGGCGGAATCGATGGAGTTGATTATTTAGTTTTCTTAGCTCCTGCATTGCTTGCAAATGCTGCAATTCAAGGTTCAATGGATGAAACCATCTTTCCAACCTTAGGTGGATTTCTCTGGGAGAAAACTTTCTTTGGTATGAATGCCACGCCACTTGGTGGTCGCGCAATCGCACTTGGTGTTTATTGGGCAGCGATGGTTCGAAATATTTTTACCGTAGTCTGTTATTACTTAGTGATGATGGCATTTGGCGTATTAAAAGCGCCGCACGCATGGTTAGCGCTTCCAGCTGGAATACTCGCCGGAGCTGCTTTTGGCGCTGTTATGTTGGCTTTTGCAGGTAATGTTAAAAATGAAGATCACTTCTTTACATTTGTAGGAAGATTCATCATTCAGCCGATGTTTTTCTTAAGTGGCACCTTCTTTCCTTTGGAATCTATTCCTATCTTTTTACGCTGGATTGGTTGGATTTCGCCACTATGGCATGCCACAGATTTAGGTAGATATCTCACTTACGGTCGCGATATCCCAATCACCTTAGTTTGGGTACATGTAATTTTCCTAGTAACCATGATTGTCGTTGGCTTGAAGTTAGCCTTTGTCGCTTTCGAGAAGCGGCTTGCAAAATGAGTTTCTTGAGCGCTGTAGCTATCGCAGAAAAGCGAATCGGAAAACGCGGCGAGGGTATTTATTCAGGCCGCTCTAGAGTTGTACTGGAGCGCAGCTGGATTCAATTTAAAACATCAGCTTGGATGGTAGTCGCTTCTGGATTTATTGAACCTTTGCTTAATTTAATCGTCTTCGGATATGGCGTTGGAAATTTCATTGGAGATATTGAATTAGAAAATGGGTTAGTCGTTAGTTATGCCGCTTTCGTAGTTCCTGGATTACTGGCCTCCGCTGCCATGATGGGTGCGATCTTGGATGCGACTTGGAATGTCTTCTTCAAGATTCATGAATCGCGTCTTTATCATGCAATGCTGGCTACATCTCTTGGACCGATGGATGTAGCGCTTGGTGAAATTGCATGGGCCTTGTTTCGTGGTTCGCTCTATTCAACTGCATTTATGGTCATTGTGACACCACTCGGATTAATTAAATCTTGGTGGGGTTTACTCGCGGTACCCGCAGGCGCTCTAATTGGTTTCGGTTTTGCCGCGTTAGGTATGGCGCTTACAAGTTATATGACAAGTTTTCAACACATGGGATTAATAAGTATCGTGCTACTGCCCTTTACTTTATTTAGCGGATCGTTCTTTCCACTATCTGTGCTTCCAAATTGGTTGGCAAATATTGTTTATTGGACACCTTTAACGCAGGGTATTGAAATGATGCGGATGCTGACTTTAGGAACAGTTGATGCGAGTATCTTTATTCACATTATCTATTTCACAATATTTATTGCAGGCGGCCTTTATTTCACCACGCGACGCCTCAATGCCTTATTTATGAAGTAATTTAAGCGCGGTGCTCTTTATTTTCATTGCGACTTGCAGAGATAATTTCTTTTGCGGCGTCAGCATTCATTAAGAAAATAAATATTCCAACAATCAAATCTGGCCAAACGCTTGGCTGAAAAGTCGTAAAGATGCCTGCCGCGATAATTAATATATTTGCCATTGCATCATTTCTGGCTGAATAGAAAGCAGCCATTACTAAGCCGCCCTCTTCTTTACGGTGCTTTGCAATCATAAAAGCACACGAGAGATTAACGATTAGTGCACCAATTCCGATGTATCCCATCTTTGATCCATCTGGGACTTCTGGATTCGAGAATTGATTTAGCGCATTCCATATGAAGGCTATGCCTGGTACCAAAAGAATTGCTGCTAGAAAATAGCTAGTTTTCTGTCTACGTGAAACGGACCAGCCAATCGCAAGCGCAATTAGTAAATTAACAGATGCATCCTCAAGAAAATCAATGCTGTCGCCCAATAATGAAACCGAGTGATAAACGCGACCAAAATAGAACTCAACACCAAAGTAAATGATATTTAGGGTCGCGACTAGCAACACAGTTTTGCGGAGGTTCATAGATGAATCGTAGTTGCGCGCCCGAGAGGATTCGAACCTCTAACCTTTTGATCCGTAGTCAAATGCTCTATCCGTTGAGCTACGGGCGCAATATTTAATTTTTGGAGCCTGCAAATACTACTAAAGAATCAAGCCTCACCCAAACTGAGCAAATCTTCGCGCGAAATCGCCTTTAATCGAGGTTTTCCTAATGGTTCGCCCGCAGCAACTTCTGCGCTATTTATTTTCTCCCAAATTGGTTGTGTGACAATTTTTGCATCCAAAACTGCAGCTAAATCAATTTTAGATTTTGGTTCAGCTGGAAGTTGAGAGGCTAAGAGTTTCATTACATCAGCCGCATCAGATTTATTGGTTCCGATAACGCCAGATGGTCCGCGCTTTGCCCAACCAACCACATAAAGATTACTCTCTACATGGCCATCAGTATTTGCAATCTTATTTGAATCTACTTTTAACCCATGTGCGTCTTTTGGTTGGTAACCAATTGCTGAAACTACCAAACCGCAATTAATTGTTCTCTCACCATCCGGAGTTGTAAAAGTTATGCTTTCGACTTTTCCATTGCCATTAATTGAATTAGGCACATGCTGGAATAGAAATTCCATAGTGCGCTGATGTGGGTGAGAATCATTGCTTGCAATATTTAGCATCGCATCCAAATTGCTCTTTAAATGTTTCTCTGGTTCTGGGCCAACGCGTTTGAGAGCCGATTCAATAACTTCTTTGTTGATCACAACATTGGTGTGTTCGAGATCTGGAAGTTCGCGTAGCTCTGGTGAGGTAAAGGAGGCAAATTCTGGACCGCGACGGGCGCAAATATAAACTTTACGGATGTTTGATTTCTTAAAATCATCAATTGCGTGATCTGCGGTGTCGGTCGGATCAAGTTCTGATGGTTCTAGGGCAAGCAAACGAGCAACATCCATTGCAACATTTCCGGCACCGATTACTACTGCGGTATCTGAAGATAAATCTGGCTTTAGATTCGCATAATCCGGATGGCCGTTATACCAAGGCACAAAATCTGCTGCAGATAACGAATTGGTTAGCTCTTCGCCTGGGATGCCTAGTTTCTTGCCAACGGAAGTCCCGGTAGCCAAAATGACAGCGTCATACTTTGCTTTTAGCTCATCTAGCGAAATATCGCGGCCTACTTCGACATTGCCAAAGAGTGAGAGATTTCCGGCGGTCGCAACTTTTTCGAAAACTTTTGAAACGCTTTTAATTTTCGGATGATCAGGTGCAACGCCACTACGTACTAAACCCCAAGGAGTTGGTAAGCGCTCAATTAAATCTATTGAGAATTTAAGTTCATCGCTTTCAAGATTTTGAAGCGCCTGGGCGGCGAAGTAACCAGAAGGTCCTGCGCCGATGATGGCAATGGAATAAGTCTTCAAAATCGCTCCCTAAATATTGGCTTAATTGTAATAGGTATCTGCAATCGCTCTTCGCGCAGCTTTGTATTTACTTGAAGCCCCAGCAATCAAATGTTCAAAGCGAATGCCAGAACGAATATTTTTCTGTAGCTCAGCTGCGGTAGTGGAATCACTAAAAATAGGAGCACTATCAGAAACTTCGGCGCCTGGCTTCTGTTTAACAATTGCGCGGTATCCGATTGCTAAATAGCGAAGAGATTGAAATAGGAATTTGCGAGCTAAATTCTTTGAACTAGATTGAGAGTCGATAAATTTAACTAATTTATTTGCAATCTCTTCGCCACCAATTGGCGCCGGAAGTTCCGCACATTTAAAAGAAAGCGATGCCCGAAGGTTAGAGTCTTGCAACTCTTTCACTGTTTTTGTGATGTCATTTAAATCTGCCTGATTAGCGCGAAGCGCATAACCAAAATCGTGGCACCATTTTGCGCGCGCCTCTTGGTCATCCATGCCACGGATATTTGAAACTAAAACGGTTGGTAATTTGGCTGCGAGTAGCTCATGAACTCCGTTATATCCGGTGGCGCAGATGCCAGCATCAAAAGCGGCAAGCACCTTTGCTAGTGGGAAATATCGAATCACCTTTAAATCCAAACCATCAGGAGCTAATGATTTACCGCTCTTATCTACGGGTTCTTTCGTTAAAACTACCTGTAAATCAGCCCATCCAAGCAGCCCTTTTAGCGCTGCGGTCATCTTCTCATTGGCATCATCAGCGCCAGTGCCCAATTGAACTAAGACCGCTGGACGGTTTTGATCAAGAGCTAAAAGCTTTCGGGACTCTTCTCTGCTTAGCGCTTCATTTGATTGATACAGAGAAACTGGCGCAGTGCGAATCGCTTCTTTTCTTTTTGAAGTAGGGCCATGATCGTATGCAAATGCATAATCGCCAGGTTCGATTACCAAATCCATGGCTGCCGATTGCAATGGAAGAGCGAAGCGATGAATTTTCTTCTGCCAAAGGCCACGGCGAATCCAAACTAATTTAACATTTGGACGAGCAATTCGCGCAGCGATGACGCCTGCATAAGGAACTACGCCATCGTAAGTTAAAACTTTGGCATCAGTTTCATCAATGAGCGCCACTAAGCGATCACGCAGATAGAGATCCCATTTAGGTCGTGGCATCCATCGTCGATCTTTACCAGGAATATATTCGCATGGAATACCAAGTGCATCAGGAATCTCTGCAATACCACCAGCCATTGAAACAATAATTGGGTTTGCCTGCGACTTAAGCGCCTTTGCAATAGCGCTAGCTCGAGCTAAATGGCCCATACCTATGCCATTACTTGTTGCAAGAATTACGGTTGGTTTGCTCATTTAATTACTTTGCGCTTTATCAATTTCAAAACTTTGCCTACAAAAATAAGTAATTGCTTTGGTGAATTAATTTTCTTTCCTTCACGTTTTACAAATCTAGATAGACGAGCAGTCAAAGAGCGCTTGCCGTCGTAAACTTCTAAGAACTTCTCATAGGTCATCCAGTGAAGACCAAATTGCTCGGCAATATTTGTATAAGTATCGCCTTTGGTGCGACGAGCGCGAGCAAGAGCTGGATTGATCAGCGCAAAAGCGCGACGATCTTGATTATTGGCCAATCCAAATAGCCCATATTCCTTAGCCCAAGTAAAGTCGCATAAATCCTTTAAATTCAAGGCGAAATCGCCCTCTGCGAAGATATGCATCGGTATTGCAGAG
>VEQG01000019.1 GCA_018883345.1 Candidatus Nanopelagicaceae bacterium | reverse complement strand
GATGTCCGCGCCAACCGCGACTATGTTCGCGTAACGCTAAATTACGTGGATTTACATCTAAATCACCGTGCGCAACTGCGCGCTTGGTGATCTTTAAAGATTCATCAGTTACTTCAGCTAACTCCGCGCCCCAATGAGAGATCTCAATGGTCTCTTCCGCGAAGTTAAATACCAGCGAGGTGCCGCCGTTTTTTAGATGAATATGCACGCAGGCAGTTTAACTATTTAACCGCGCCAGCAGTAAGCCCACGTATGAAATATCGTTGCAGACCGAAGAAGATCATCAATGGAATCGCCATGGATACAAATGATCCAGCAGCAACGGTCTGCCAACCCTCACCATATTGACCTAACATTGAAAGCAAGGTGTAGGTGAGTACTGGGTGTTCGTTACCTATATATACGAATGCAATTAGATAGTCGTTCCATACCCATAAGAATTGGAAGATTGCAAAAGATGCCAAGGCCGGTACTGAAATGGGCAGCACTAAGCGCCAGAAAATCTTGTAATTACTTGCACCATCTACTCGAGCCGCTTCGATAAGTGCAGACGGAATCGACATCATGTAATTACGTAAAATATAGACGGCAAGTGGCATCGCAAATGCGCTGTGAACAAACCAGGCCGCAGCATATTGGCCGGAAATTTCAATACCAGTGCGAGCGGTAAATGCTAAGAACATTTTTAGAATTGGCACTAACGCAGCCTGTAGTGGAATAACCAGCAAGCCAATCAAAATACTGAAGATAAATTCACGGCCACGGAATTTCATAAAGGTAAAGCCATAAGCAGCGTAAGCTGCAAAGAGCAGCGGAAGAATTGTGGCTGGCAAGGTCACTGCAATAGAAGCTACAAAGCTCTCGCCTAAATTACGGGTGCCAAATACGCTCTCATATGCCTGAGTAGTCCAACCGCTAGTTGAGAAATTAAGAAATGCATTCCACCAACCCTGGCGCTGTCCTTCGGTACTTTCACGTAGAGAGACCACTGCAAGACCGAAGGTAGGCAAGATCCAGAGAGTTGCCGCAATAATCAAAACAATATTAGAGATTACTTTTGTTTTACGCATAGAGGTGGCGCCTTTGCTCATCGTCCCGCCTCCAATTTACGATAATGTCTAATTTGATAAAACATAACTGGTGCAATAACTAGAACTAGCACCACAACGGTAGCCATTGCTTTTCCAGTATTTCCATAGATGAAATATTCGGTATAAAAATTCTGCGCCAATACGTTGGTGTGGTAATTGCCGCCAGTCATCGCTAAAACAATGTCGAAAATCTTCATAGCACCGATAAGTACGGTGATAAATACTGAGAGCGCAGTGCCCCAAATTTGCGGAAAGATCACGCTAAAGAAGGTTTGACGTGCATTTGCTCCATCAACGCGCGCTGCTTCGATCGTATCTTCCGGAACTGCTTTGATTGCAGCCGATAAGAGCACCATTGCAAATCCAGCATTTAGCCAGACGAAGATCACCATCAAAAAGATGCTATTTAATTTAAAGCTTTCAATCTGTAGCCAGGTTTGAGGCTGGCCACCGAATGCAGTCCAAATTGCATTTAGCAATCCAGTTTGGTTCTGGCCTTCTGGCATGTATGAATATATATGGCGCCAAATAGTTGCCGCAGAGACGAATGAAATCGCCATTGGCATAAAGATGATTGATTTATAGATTCGCTCACCTTTTGGTCCAACATTATTTGCAAATTGTGCAATTCCAAGTCCCATGGCAACAACTGCAACCGGTACCAGAGCTACCCAGAGCAAGTTGTTCATCAACATATTTCGGAACTCTGGATCACCGAAAATCTCTTTATAGTTTGTAAGACCTACCCAGGTAGTTGATCCATCAATCTCTTCAAACATGAATGAGAGACGGAATGATTGAATTGTTGGGTAAATTAGAAATAATGAAATCAATAGCACCACTGGGCCGATAAAGACCCATGGCTGCAGAACTTTTTTAATTTTTTCAGGTAAAGCCTCAACAATCTTGTTGGCTAACCAATAAAGCAAGACCGTAAATGCAATACCGACAACAACCGCTTGAATAGCGACCATTACATCTTTCACGATTATGCCTCTTTTGCTTTTTTGCTTTTTTTGTTTTCTTGCTTTCTACATCTTTATTAATTTATTAATTAATAAAGCCGGCGCCGACATTGCTGCCGACGCCGACCTTATAACTTTTTAGTTAATTAGTTAATACTTAAAGTAGTAACTAATTAAGCCTTCGCCCAAGAAGCATCAATTGCAGCAAATGCTTGCTTCATTGTCTTCTTTCCAGCGATCCAGTTTGTTAATTCCTTCCACTCTGTTGCGTTAACAATGGCTGGAGATAGATCTGATCCATCGAAGCCGAATGCCTTCGCACCAGCAAGCACCTGAGCAATTGACTTGGTGATTGGGTTTGCATATAGAGATGAAGGGAATGTCTTGTGTGCTGACAAGTATGAAGGGTACTTAGCAAGCATGCCGTTCTGACCTAGCTTGTCAGAAAGGATGAAGCCCATAACCTTCTTTGTTGCAGCTGAATCGCTAAATGCTGCAGCTAAGTCGCCGCCGCCTAGAACTGCATCAGTTGCACCTGCTGGTGTAGGAAGCTTGAAGACGCCAACCTTTGAGAAGTTGTTAGCCTTGTATTCAGCCTTGATTGCATCTGGGAAGAAGTCAGTGATGAATGAACCTTGACGCATCAAGAAGCACTTGTTCTTTCCGGTGTCGAATAGAGCTGCAGTGTTGCCGAATGATGTTGCAGCAATTGACTTGCCGCCACCGTTTACGTTGCCCTTTGTCAACATAACTTCAGCTACCTTGTTACCAGCCTTTGTTACTAGTGGAGAGTTGAATGCAACTTTGCCCTTCCACCAGTTGTTGTATTGAGTTACGCCACCGAAACGTAGAACGTATTCTTCTAGCCAGTCTGTAGCAGCCCAACCGGTTGCTCCACCTGATTCAATACCAACGCACCAAGGGAAGCCAAGCTTCTTAGCCTTGATTGTGTTTACAAGCTTTGTTAGATCTGCATCTGTCTTTGGAACAGATAGACCTGCAGCCTTGAAGTTAGCTGGGTTGTACCAAACTAATGACTTCACGTTTGCTGAAACTGGAAGACCGTAAATCTTGCCGCCCTTAGCTGCAAGTGTGTCCCAACCTGGAACCAATGTCTTCTGAATTGCTGGTAGATCAACGATTCCTGATAGTGGTTCTAGAACTGATGAATATTCTAGAAGTCCGCCTGGCTGTGGCCACATTGCGATATCTGGAGATTGACCAGCCTTAACCTTCACGCGAATATCTGTATCGAATGAATTTAGCTGTGTGTACTTGATGTCGATTCCGTTAGCTGCACCAAATGAGTCAAGTTCCGCTTGGAAACCTGCTGCTTGATCGCCACCGAATCCACCGTAAATTGTTACGGTTTCTGCAGCCTTTGCAGATGGGATTACTGCAACTGAAACAGCAAGCGCTGCAGCTGCGAGTACGCCAATTTTTTTCTTCATTAAGGATCCTTTCAAGGGGTATGCGGGGTAACACGGTTTCCCGCGCATGGTGCGAAAATTACCTACCTGCCAGAGGTAAATAAATAGAAATGGTGTCAATACTCTGTAACGATTACAGGGGTTGTTACATAAGTTTTTCAGTTAGAAATACGCTCAAATCGGACGGAATGACGGGGTTTCTTCCCCAACGTTTATCAGGGCGGTGGCCAAATGGCCGTTTACCTCCAGTTCGATGGAACCAGCATCGAAGAGCGCCTTGATGGTCAATGGGCCGGAAGCTGGAATCGAAAAAGTTGTAATTTCTGAATCCCAAAGCTCACTGCGGTCAACAATTATTTGATTGCTATTGCGTTTGAATTTCAGAGAGCCATTTGAATATTTAAATTCAAATTCATTTGCATCGGTATGAAAAGTTTCGGTCTCACCGATGAAAGTTTGAATTAGCTTTCCATTTTCAATCTCTAATTTACGCGCTGCGGACATAGCGCCGTTCCAAATTTCTAATTTGCGATTATTGGCGTATAGCCAATTGTTCATCCAACCTATTGAAATTCGTTCAGGTGAATCATTGAAGGTAACCGCGGCATAGTAATCCGGTCCATAATCTAAAAATTCTGCTTTAGTTTCGGGAATGAATTCTTTGCCATTGAATTGTCCAATTAAGTATTGGCTACCTGAACCACCGTAAAGACCGCCCGGATTGGTGCTAATTATTAAAACCCATTTTTCACCTAATGGAAATAGATCTGGGCACTCATAGATTTCTGTGATTTCAGGTGAATGAAAATCGCTTAAGTGTTCCCAATTGATTAAATCTTTAGACTCGAAGAACGCAACTTTGAACTCTTTAGATTTTGCAACAGACATAATCCAACGGTCTTGATACATAAATACTTTGGGATCTCTAAAATCCACCATATTTAAATCAAGCACCTTTAGATTTTCACTCCAAGTTAGCCCACCATCATTTGAAAATGATAAATACTGACTTTGATTTCCTTCACGATGGCCGGTGTAAATTGCAACTAACCGATTATTTACTTCATCAAACACGGCACTGCCAGAGAAAATTGCATGATCTGCTTGCTCTGGGATCGCAACTGGCAACTCTTTCCAATTTATTAAATCTGTAGATACCGCATGGCCCCAAGACATATGGCCCCATTTATTTTCGAATGGATTATGTTGGAAAAATAGATGGAATTGACCGTCGTGAAAAATCAGCCCATTTGGGTCATTTATCCAGTTATTTTCTGGGGTGAAATGTTTCTTTGGTCGCGTGCGCATATGAGGGAGAAATATATATGTATAAGGTTGGCACATGACCAATCTCTTTGATGCGCATTCGATTGTCACCACGCTTGGGCTACTTGGAGTATTAGGAATTATCTTTGCTGAGACTGGCTTACTAATCGGGCTTTTCTTTCCTGGTGATTCATTGCTATTTATTGCCGGACTTGCGGCATCAGGATCTGCGCAAGAAATTCTTGGTACTCATCTACCGGTTCTGCCGTTGATGATTGGCGCACCGATCTCTGCAATCGTAGGTTCACAGGTTGGATATTGGTTTGGTGCAAAAGTTGGTCCACGTTACTTTGATCGACCTGATGGTCGTTTCTTTAATCAAAGAAGAGTGCAAGTAACTGAAAAGTGGATTAATAAGTACGGCACCGGTAAAGCTTTAATTTTCTCTAGATATATTCCTTTTGTCAGAACTTTGATAAATCCATTAGCCGGCATCATTAAAATCCCAGCGCGACAATTTTTTATTTACAATGTAATTGGGGCAATTATCTGGACGCAATCGGTAATCGGTCTAGGGCTTTTCTTGGGCGATAAAATTTCAGGAAGCGTAGATAAATATCTATTGCCGATTATTGGTTTAATTATTCTCTTTAGCATGGTGCCGGTTGCAATCGAAGTGATAAAAGAGATTAATACCAAGCGCAACTTAAGTTAATTTAAGTTAATTTAAGTTAATTTAGACCAAGATCGCTTAGTTGATAAGCGGCTCGGTATTCCAAACCGGCTTCCTTAATCTTTGGTGCCGCGCCACGTTCTACGATAACGGCAACGCCAACCACAATTGCGCCAGCTTCATTTAGCGCTTCAACTGCAGTTAGTACTGAACCACCAGTAGTAGAAGTATCTTCAACTGCTAGCACGCGCTTACCCTTTACATCTGGCCCTTCGATTCGGCGCTGTAAACCGTGGGCTTTTTCAGCTTTGCGAACTACAAAGGCATCTAGTTTTTTGCCCTGTGTTGCAGCCGTATGCATCATCGCAGTTGCCACTGGATCTGCGCCAAGTGTTAAACCGCCGACGGCGTCGTAATTTAAATCTTTTGTAAGTTCGAGCATCACTTCGCCGATTAGCGGTGCTGCCACATGATCAAGAGTTACGCGACGTAAATCAACATAGTAATCAGCCTCTTTGCCACTTGAAAGAATAACTTTCCCGTGGACCACAGCCTTTTTGATGATTTCTTCGCGTAATTGATCTTTAGCTGACATATGGCGGAGCCTATTCCTTCTCGTTTTTATAAACAATTACATTGTTATCGCGTCGCATAAGTTCATCTACTTCAATTCGAAGTTTTGCAACTTCAATTGAAAGATTAGCCATTGCTGATTCCAATTCGATGATCCGCTTAATACCAACATGGTTGATGCCCTCTTCGACCAACTTGGTAACATTTCGAAGTAACGCAATATCTCTTAATGAGTAACGGCGATTGCGTCCGCTGGTACGACCAGGAGAGACTAAACCTAAACGATCGTATTGACGAAGTGTTTGCGGATGTAAACCAGAAAGTTGTGCGGCAACAGAGATAACATAAACCGCAGCCTCTTCATCAAGCTCGTTTATCTTTTTTTCGATTTCTTTGCTCATATTAAAACCTATTGTGCAGCCTTATCTCTAAATTCTGCGCGAACATCTTCATCTTTAGTTGCCTCTGCAAATGCTTTTATTGCCGCTTCTACTTTTCCTTCGGCGCGACGTGGCACTTGCACTTCTACGGTAACAAGTAAATCTCCGGTGTGATGACCTTTAGTTACACCTTTTCCTTTAACGCGAAGAGTACGACCGGTTGGTGTTCCTGGAGCAATACGCACAGTTACCTCTGGGCCTTCAAGTGTTGGCACCTTTACATCTGCGCCAAGTGCCGCTTCTGCAAAGGTAATAGGTAGCGTCATTGTTAGGTTTTCGCCTTTGCGGCCAAATACTGGATGCGGTTTTACATGCAAATAAATGAATAGATCGCCAGGACCTGCTTCACCTGGTGCGCCTTTACCTTTAACTCGAATTTTTGCACCATCTTGCACACCTGCCGGAACTCGAGCAGTAATTTGTTGTGCGCGACCTTCGACATTAAGTCTTAAATCTAAAGTGGTGCCATAAACCGATTCACGAAATGTAATTGTGGATTCAGTTTGTAAATCTTGACCTTTACGCGGACCGCGGCGACCGCCAAAGAGATTTGCAAAAATATCTTGCGGATTTCCGCCGCCAAATAGATCGCTGAAGTCTCCTTGGTATTGTCCCTGTCCACCACCAAAGCCATTTCTGGGAATTCCACCTCGTTCAAATAATGAACGGGCTTCATCATATTCAGCGCGCTTCTTAGCATCAGACAAGATGTCATACGCTTCAGAAACTTCTTTAAATTGCTCTTCTTTTTTGGAATCGCCTTTATTTTGATCTGGATGTAAATCGCGCGCTAATTGACGATACTTTTTCTTAATTTCATCGGCGCTAGCAGTTTTTGATACGCCAAGTACTTTATAGAAGTCTTTTTCGTATAAATCTCTCGCTGCCATTTTTCTATAACTTTATTCGGGATCGGTTACCGATACGCGCGCCGGACGCAATACGCGCTCTTTAAATTTATAACCTGGTTGCAGAATCTTTGAAGCAGTAGCAACTTTTACATCGGCAGAGGTATCGTGCATTAGCGCTTCGTGAATCTGAGGATCGAATTCATCGCCGTCTTGGCCGTATTTTTCTAAGCCAAGTTTGGTGGTGGTATTAATTAGCTGATCTGCAACAGATTTAAATCCGCCAGTTAATTCGCCATGTTGGGCTGCGCGATCAATATCATCAAGAGTTGAAAGTAATTCAGATAGCACTGACGCTATTGCGATCTCTGATGCGACTGCGCGATCACGCTCTACGCGCTTGCGATAATTGCTGTATTCAGCCTGTAAACGTTGTAAATCAGCGGTTAATGTGGCAGTGAGGTCGAAGCTCTCCGCTTCGACCTCCGCTGCGACTTCTACTGATTCATCAACGGTCTCGTTGATGTTCTCAGTCATTATTCTTCTACGACCTCTGCATCTTGGATGCCTTCATCGTTTGCAGAACCAGCTGAGTTTCCTGATGGCGCACTTGCAGAGTTTGCTGCATATAGCGCTGCGCCAAGAGCCTGTGAAAGTTGTGCCAACTTATCGGTAGCAGTTTTAATGCCATCGTAATCTGCACCCTCAAGGAGCTTCTTAAGATCTGCAGTTGCAGTTTCGGTTTCGGCTAACTTTTCAGCACCTTCGCCTTCAGAAAGTTTTTCGCGATTCTCATTGATGAACTTCTCTGTTTGATAAACAAGTGAGTCACCATTGTTACGAATCTCTGCCTCTTCGCGACGCTTCTTATCTTCTTCAGCGTGTGATTCGGCATCCTTCATCATACGTTCGATATCTTCTTTAGAAAGCGCAGAGCCACCTGTGATAGTCATGCTCTGTTCTTTTCCGGTACCAAGATCTTTTGCAGATACGTGAACAATTCCGTTTGCATCGATATCGAAAGTAACTTCGATCTGTGGCACGCCACGTGGTGCAGGTGGAAGTCCAGTTAGTTCGAACATTCCAAGGCGCTTGTTGTAAGCAGCCATTTCACGTTCGCCCTGGAAAACTTGAATCTGTACTGCTGGCTGATTGTCATCTGCAGTAGTAAAGACTTCGCTTCTCTTTGTAGGAATTGTGGTGTTACGTTCGATTAACTTTGTCATAACGCCACCCTTAGTTTCGATACCAAGTGAAAGTGGTGTTACGTCAAGAAGTAATACATCCTTAACTTCACCCTTTAGGACACCGGCTTGAAGAGAAGCACCAACTGCTACTACTTCATCAGGATTTACGCCCTTATTTGGCTCTTTTCCACCGGTCATTTCCTTAACTAGATCAACCACAGCTGGCATACGTGTTGAACCACCAACAAGTAGCACGTGATCAATCTTTGAAATTGGAATACCTGCATCTTTAAGTACTGCTTCTACTGGCTTCTTGCAACGAGCAAGTAAGTCAGCTGAAAGTTGCTGGAACTGTGCGCGAGTAATTGTTTCGTCCATGAACATCGGATTCTTATCAGCATCCACTGTGATGTATGGAAGATTTACAGTTGCTTGCATTGATGATGAAAGTTCGATCTTTGCTTTTTCAGCAGCTTCGCGAATGCGCTGCATCGCCATCTTGTCTTTAGTTAAATCAATTCCGTTTGTAGCACGGAAATTATTTACTAAATGATCAACAAGTGCTTGATCCCAATCATCTCCACCTAAGTGGTTATCACCATTGGTTGCTTTAACTTCAACAACGCCATCACCGATTTCAAGTAGTGATACGTCGAAAGTTCCGCCACCAAGGTCGAAAACTAGAATGGTCTGTTCCTTGTCACCTTTATCTAAACCGTATGCGAGCGCTGCTGCAGTTGGTTCGTTGATGATACGTAGAACATTTAAACCAGCGATTTCGCCAGCTTCTTTAGTTGCTTGACGTTGAGCGTCATTGAAATATGCAGGAACAGTAATCACTGCATCGGTTACGGTTTCGCCGAGATACGACTCAGCGTCACGCTTTAATTTTTGTAATACACGTGCCGAGATTTCCTGCGGGGTGTACTTCTTATTATCGATATCAATGTTCCAGTTTGTGCCGATGTGGCGCTTAACGGAACGGATGGTGCGATCTACGTTGGTGACAGATTGACGCTTTGCCACTTCACCTACGAGAACTTCGCCATTCTTCGCGAAAGCGACGATTGACGGGGTCGTACGTGCGCCTTCTGCGTTGGCGATGACGGTCGGTTCTCCGCCTTCAAGAACCGAGACGCAACTATTGGTTGTACCTAGGTCGATTCCAACTGCTCTAGCCATTTTTTATTGCTCCTTCTGGGCCGTTTGGCCCGTGCCTGCTTCAGGCTGTTTATTAGTAAACCTGAGCCGAGCCTACTTAAAAAGTTGAGCCGGCGCGACTCAAGGTTCTTCTATCGGTATGAACAAGGCAGTTGGCCGAGATATTCCCCGTTCAACTGCCTTGCTAGTTACCCTTGCCCACATGATTTATCCAGTAATCGCCTATGGCATCACAGTCGCGGCCCTGCTCCTTGTGGCCCGCGCAGTCCGAGAGCTCCTTTCTATTTATAAGAAAGGTCAGCCAGATCCAACTCGTAACACCATGAAGAAGGAACGCTTGGCAAATATGCTCAAAGAGACTTTGGGTCATACCAAGATGCTCAACTTCTCAGTCACTGGTGTTGCGCACTGGTTTGTGATGATTGGTTTTGGTTCGCTCTTTGGAACTTTGATTACCGCTTACGGCCAAGTTTTTAATCCAGAGTTTGCCTTGCCGGTTATTGGACATTGGCAACCATATTTATGGTTTACCCAATTTATTGCTTGGGCGACCGGAATTGGAATTGTAGTTTTAATTGCAATTCGTCAAGGTAATCGCTGGAACCATAAAGGTCGCACCTCAAGATTCTTAGGTTCAGTTTCATGGCGTGCTTATTATGTTGAAGCAACAATTTTGGCAATTGTGGTCTGTGTGATTGCGCTTTATAACTTAGAACAGACAAATCCAACTTCTGAGGCAATTAAAGTTTGGGCAACTGCAAAGATTGTAATTTCAATGACTTGGTTCATTGTGATCTCTTTGAATTTAACCATGGGCGTTGCTTGGCACCGCTTCCTTGCCTTCTTTAATATTTTCTACAAGCGCAACACCGGTGATTTAAGTAAGCCATCACTTGGCGCGCTTCCAGTGATGCTCTCTCACGGCAAAGAAATTAATTTTGAAGATCCAGCCGATGATGATGTCTTTGGGTTAGGCGAACGTGGCGATATCACTTGGAAAGCGCTACTTGATATGACTACATGTACTGAATGTGGTCGTTGCCAATCACAATGTCCGGCATGGCATACTGAAAAACCTTTATCACCTAAATTGTTAATGATGGCGATGCGCGATCACGCAATGGCATCAACAGTTGAATCAGAGAAGATGGTCGGCCCAGGAGGCGCTATTTCTAGCGATATTCTCTGGTCTTGCACCACTTGCGGCGCTTGCGTAAATGAATGTCCAGTCGATATCGAACATATCGATCACATTGTAAATATGCGCCGTTTCCAAGTTTTAGTGGAATCAGAATTTCCTTCACAACTCCAAGCAACCTATCGAAATCTTGAAATGCAAGGTAACCCTTGGGGATCAAATAAAAATGATCGCGAAGCTTGGATTGCGGAATGTGATTTCCCAGTACAAGTAATTACTGGTGAAATTCCAGAAGATATCGAATATCTATTCTGGGTTGGTTGTGCTGGTGCTTATGAAGAGCGCGCAAAGAAAACTACAAAAGCGGTAGCAGAGTTATTGCATATTGCTGGAGTTAAGTTTGCGGTGCTTGGAAAGCGCGAAACCTGTACTGGTGATAGCGCTCGTCGTACTGGTAACGAATTCGTTTATCAAATTTTGGCAAAAGAAAATATTGATACTTTTGAACAAGTTTATGCAAACTATCGTGGCAAGAAGAAAGTTGTGGCAACTTGCCCGCATTGCTTCACCACTATTGGTCGCGATTACAAACAACAAGGTTTTGAATTAGAGATGGTCCATCACACTCAGTTGCTAAATCAATTGGTACGCGATGGCAAATTAAAGCCCGTAGCTAAAGAGTCAAAAACTATTACTTATCACGATCCATGCTACTTAGGTCGTCACAATCAGATTTACTCACCACCACGTGAACTTCTGCAATCAACAGGTTTGCAAATTAAAGAGATGCCGCGTAATCAAGAACGCTCTTTCTGTTGCGGCGCCGGTGGCGGACGTATGTGGCAAGAAGAGAAACTCGGAACTCAAATTAATTTAAATCGCGTTGATGAAGCAATCGCAACTGGCGCCGAAGAGGTTGCAGTTGGCTGTCCCTTCTGTCGCGTAATGGTCTCTGATGGAGTTCAGGGTCGCCAATCTTCGGTTGAAGTTTTGGATGTAGCCCAGGCGCTCCTACGCTCAGTTAAGCCTGAATAAGCGCTTAATTTCGCACCAGAATCGAGGTCCGTTCTCAGGGGGCTCTCAGGTTGAGAGAGGATTCTCTCATCATGAGTAACGCAACTGAGAACGCGAAGAGCCGAATCCTCGTCGTTGACGACGAACAGAGCATTAGCGATTTAGTTTCAACATCACTTCGTTTCGTTGGTTTCGAAGTTCGAACCGCAGCAAGTGGTCAAGAAGCGCTTCGCGTTGCTGAAGAATTCAAACCACATGCAATGGTCCTAGATGTAATGCTTCCTGATCTAAATGGTTTTGAAGTCTGCGAAAAGATTCGTAATGAGGGTCAAGATATTGGCGTGCTCTTTTTGACTGCCAAAGATGCCGTCGAAGATAAAGTGTATGGGCTAACTCGCGGTGGCGATGATTACATGACTAAACCATTCTCGTTGGAAGAATTAGTGGCGCGATTGAAATCAATTTTGCGTCGTACAGGTGCAGTTGAAACTTCAGGTGATGATGAAAAAATTCGTTTTGCGGATTTGGAATTAGATGAAGCTACTCACGAAGTTCGTCGCGCTGGTGATTTAATCGAACTGTCTCCTACTGAATTTACCTTGCTACGTTACTTATTAATTAATGCAGATCGCGTAGTCTCTAAAGCACAAATTCTTGATCATGTCTGGCAATACGATTTCCGAGGCGATGCGGGAATTGTGGAAACTTACATCTCTTACCTACGTAAGAAAATTGATATTTACGAACCACCACTAATTCATACAGTGCGTGGTGTCGGTTATCGATTAAGAATGCCAGTTAAGAAATAATCAGCGCTAGATGAATATTAATCAGTGGTCGCTGCGCGTTCGATTAACTATCGGAATCGTGGTACTTACTGCGCTCGGGTTTACCGCCACCTTCTTTGGCGCATCTAATGCGCTTAAAGGTTATCTGGTAGATCAAATTGATAATGAATTAATGAATGTGGCTGGCAGCACTGCAATGCGTTTAGATCGCGGCGCCGCCCTTGCCAATGATGAAGATGATTTCCCAAGAAAACGCCATAATGAGCGTGAAGAAGCGATTCCTACTCCGCTACAAAGAATTCCAACCACACTTTCACTTACCCTGCTTTCTGCAGATGGAGTAGTACAGGGTGCCCTAGGTGGCGATCTAACTACTTACGAAATCACTGATTACTTAGTTGGTTTTGATAAGTCCAAAGCAGCTGCAACAAATGGCAAGCCTTTTACTATAAAAGCTAAAGATGAAAGATTCCGTGCCGTTGCAATAGATCTGCCTACTACCGGAAATACTTTAATTGTTGCGCAATCTCTGGAAGCAGTAAATAAAACTTCTCATCAATTAAATCGACTCTTTGTATTGACTGGTTTATTGGTGCTCTTATTACTGGCACTTCTTTCTCGTTGGGTAATTCGAATTGGTATGCGCCCGCTTGAGAATGTCGAGCGAACTGCAGAGCAGATTGCGGCAGGGGATTTATCTGCACGTTTACCAGATGCTAAACCTTCTACTGAAGTTGGTAGATTGGTAAGTTCGTTAAATACGATGTTGGCGCGAATTGAAGAATCATTTGCAGCGCGCACTCAATCAGAAGGAAAGTTACGCCGATTTGTCGCTGATGCTTCACATGAACTTCGTACCCCGCTTACTGCAATTCGCGGGTTTGCTGAGTTACATCGCCAAGGTGCGGTAACTGGTGAAGCTGAAACTAAAGAGTTGATGGCGCGTATCGAACGCGAATCAATTCGAATGAGCGCGTTGGTTGAAGATCTTTTAACTTTGGCGCGGATGGATCAAGGTCCAAAAGTTGATTTCAAGCCAGTGAATTTAACGGAATTAGTATCTGATGCGGTGGCATCAGCTCGCGCAGCCGGACCTAACCATCCAATTACTTTAATTAATTTTGATAGCGAGAATGAAATTTATGCACTTGGCGATCAAAATCGAATCCATCAAGTGGTCGCTAATTTATTGGCGAATGCGCGCGTACATACTCCAGAAAATACGCAAATAACGGTTGAACTGAAAGAGTTAGCTAAAGAGATAACTATTTCGGTTTCCGATAATGGTCCTGGTTTATCTGATGCCGATCGTGAACGAATTTTTGAACGTTTCTATCGCGTAGATCCATCCAGACAACGAAATAGCCAAGAGGGCAGCGGTTTAGGACTTTCGATTGTGGATGCAGTTATGAGTTCGCATGGCGGACGCGTAAGTGTTGAATCCAAGTTGGGCGAAGGAACTACCTTTACGCTCCACTTTCCATTGATTTCAGAATAGCAATGCGCTCCGATAACGGAGGATGGGTTGCAAATAATTTTGAAACTTTTCCGCTATCTAATGGCGATTCAATATAAAGATGCGCGACTGCATTTGAAGCGTGAGTAACTACGGTCGAATCTGCTTGCAGTACTTCTAGCGCTTTACGTAGCCCGGTTGGGTTTCGAGTAAATGAAACCGCTGTGGCATCAGCTAAAGCTTCGCGACGACGTGAAATTGCCGCTTTTAATAGCATCGCTGCGACTGGCGCCAAAATTAAAATTACCAAAGAGATAATTAGCGCGATTGGATTGTTTCCGCCTTCGCGATCACGACGACCGCCACCGAACCACATCATGCGCATTAGAAAATCACTAAAGATTGCAATGGCACCGGCGGTGGTAGCTGCCACTGCGCTAACCAATGTATCGCGATTGCCAACGTGCGCCATTTCGTGCGCAATTACTCCCTGTAATTCGTCGCGATCTAATGAATCGAGAATTCCGGTAGTAAATGCAATTAGCGCATGTTCTGGATTGCGCCCAGTAGCAAAGGCATTTGGCGCGTTATCTTCGACAATCGCAACCTTTGGCATTGGCAATCCACTTGCTAAACAAACCTCTTGAATTAGTGCGAAAAGACGCGGATTATCACTCTCTTGAATCTGGCGCGCGCCAGTCATTGTTAAAACCAATTTATCTGAAGCGTAGTAACTACCCCATACCGAAATCAAAGATAGTCCTACCGCAATAGGCACAATACCTGCAGTGCCAGCGCCCATATAAGTAAGCGCTGCATAAACGACAAACCACATCAACGCGCCAAAACTTGCTAATAGGAAAAATGTTTTTCGCTTATTAGCAGCTTGGTGCGCGCGGAAATTTACTTCTGACATTTAGTTCTTAACTGTTTTTACTCTATTAAAACTGAACCTTAGGTGCGTTGCGATCTTGTGGATCTTCAACTTCGTAAAATTCACGTTCGTTAACTTTGGCAAAACCAGCAAAGAAGTTTGATGGGAATGTCTTTACTGATTGATTTAGTGAACGTACTGAATCGTTGTAGAACTGGCGAGAGAATGCGACTTTATTTTCAGTAGTTGCCAACTCTTCTTGTAGCTGTAAGAAGTTTGCTGATGCTTTTAGATCTGGATAAGCCTCAGCCACGGCTAACAGACCACGCAATGCTTGGGTCAACATGCCATCAGCTGCAGCGACATCTTGAACGCCAGTTGCGCTGGTTGCTTTTGCGCGAGCGCTAACTACCTTTTCGAATGCTTCCTTTTCGTGGGATGCATAACCTTTTACGGTTTCGACTAAATTAGGGATTAAATCTGAGCGACGCTTTAGCTGAACTTCAATCTGAGCAAATGCTTCATCTACCGAGATATTTAATTTAACTAACTTGTTGTATTGGGTGATTCCAAAGACGACAAGCAGCGCAAGAGCGCCTAAAACAATCCAAGTGGTATTCATTTACAACCTCCCGCTTATGTACTAAGAAGAACGATGTAAATAGTGACTTTATTTCACGTCGCTCTTATGGAAGTTTAGCCAAGAACGGCTAGCGGTTGGACCGCGCTGTCCTTGATAGCGGCTGCCATAAACGGCTGATCCATATGGATTCTGAGCCGGAGATGAGAGTTTGATTAAGCAGAGCTGGCCGATCTTCATTCCTGGAAAGAGTTTTACCGGGAGATTAGCTACGTTAGAAAGTTCGAGCGTAATGTGGCCAGAGAATCCTGGATCAATAAATCCTGCAGTGGAGTGGGTTAATAAACCTAAGCGACCTAAAGATGATTTACCTTCAAGGCGACCTGCGATGTCATCTGGAAGGGTTACGACTTCATAGGTTGAGGCCAAAACGAATTCACCTGGGTGCAAGATAAAGTGCTCATCATTGCCAACTTCAATTTCGCGAGTTAGCTCTGGTTGCTCTTTTGATGGATCGATAACTTCGTATTTATGGTTTTCGAATACGCGGAAGAATTTATCTAAGCGCACATCAATTGATGATGGCTGAATCATCTTCGGTTCGTATGGTTCGCAAGCTACGCGACCAGCTTCGATCTGAGCGAGAATATCTTTATCACTTAAAAGCACAGCGCGACCCTATCTAATAATCTTTAAGATCTTTGGAAATCCTTGGCGCGGAGCCAGACATTTTGATCCTCTGGGCGTCCTTCTGCCAACGAAATATCTAATAAGCCCTCTTGGCGCTGCCAATCATTAGCTGAAAGCTGGCGCGAGAAGCCGGCGAGTGCGATTGGATCAGATAGTTCTGATTGGCTGCCAGTAAATTCAAGCGGACCTGCATGATCGATGATGCTGGTGCCAATCAAAATATCTTCGCCATCGCGCGCAATCTCAATTACACGAGACTGTTGTGGCCAATCGATATGGCTTGCAGTTCGGATATGCCAGAACGCGTGGCTACCATCTGGTCGAGTAATTGGATTGATGTAATTCTGATGATTATGTCCGGCAACCCAGAGAATGATGTTTTGATAATTAAAAAGCAACTCTGAAAGTTCGCGGCGCACTGCTGGTTCTGGAACTCCTTCAGGTGCATATGGGTTAAAAATTTTCTCTAGCGGATGATGCGAGCTCAAAATTACATATTTATCGCTGGAATTATCCAATAAATCTTTGAGCCATTTAAATTGTTCGCGATCTATGCAACCTTGCCAACCGCCATAACCGTTGACTGTGTCCATCGCAATAAAACGAATATCGTTTGCAAAGTCTTTGTAGTAATAAGCAACATTCGGATTGCTCTTACTTAAACCGTGATCGTGGCCGCAATCAGTATGTTGATTTACCCATTCGGTTACATCCATAAACCTACGATTTGGATCTGCAGTAACTTGTTCGGTGTAAAGCAATTCAAGGCTTGGATAATCAGCTGGGCCGATTTCGCCAAATTTTTCGATTAATTCCAAGAGATTTGCTTCTGGTTTCAAGCCACTAAATTTTTGATTTCCAGTTGATACTTTATTTAGCTCATCCGTAGGCGTGGTGGTTCCTTGTAGAAGTGAATCATGATTGCCATGAATTGCCAGCCAATTATGTTTTAAACCAGTTGCCACGAATGGTGCAACTGATGCTTTGGTGACTCCTGGAAATGCGGGAAAGTCATAAAGTTTTTGTGGGCGATCTGCGCCAGGTACATCAGGGTGGTAGTAATACTCATCTTTATTATCAGGCGAATGAAAACTTTCAAAAGTTTCATCGCTGCCAGAATTTGGTGCAACTGGTCCGCCATGCAAAACTGATTTGTACCAATTCAATTCATTGACTTGAGCGTTATCGGTTACATCACCAGTGATGATTACGCCATCAACAGGTTTACCAAGCAGCGGTCCTTTTTCAATTTTATTTACTGAATGAACCATCGCTTCTAATACTTGAACTGTTAAAAATTCTTGTGCGCGATATGTGCCGATGTAATGTAAAAGTGGTTGCATCGGATGATCTGGATCTGCCATGCGATCGATAAATTCCAAACGAGTTGGGGATTGCGCATCGCAGATATGTAAATCAGATAGGTGAATTAAAGTAAGAAGCGGTTCTGGCGAGCGCGGAGCATCGCCCACGACTTGGCGCTCTTCAATCTGGACCAACTTCTTCCACTTGGTGCCGGGCTGTGAGACCCTCGAGATGCGCCGATTCCCCTGATTCATAGGCGCGAGGTTACAACTCTTGAAAAAGTTACTGGTGAGTAGCATTCTTTGCTCATGGGACATTACATAGCCAACCTCCGCGATATTCAATTCTGCCTCTTTGAGCTGCTTGGTCGAGACCAATTGCTCGGTAAGGGGCTCTTCTCTGACATTGATCTTGATACTGCCAATGGCATGTTGGAGGAGATGAAGCGTTTATCTGAGAATGAAATCGCAGCATCTTTTGTCGAAGGCGATCGTTTAGGTGTGGAGTTTGATCCAAAAACTGGCGAGGGAAAGTTGCCAGAGAGTTTTAAAAAATCATATCGCGCATATATGGATGCCGAGTGGTGGCGTATTGATGCGCCAGTTGAATTAGGTGGCACTTTAATTCCGCGTTCGCTTCGTTGGGCGATGGCAGAGATGATTTTAGGTTCTAACCCAGCGCTACATATTTATGTCTCTGCTTCATTTGCACATGTCGCATATTCACTTGGCACACCAGAGCAACAGAAGATTGCAAAGTTGATGTTAGATAAACAATGGACAGCAACGATGGTGCTTACCGAACCTGATGCAGGTTCTGATGTTGGTGCTGGTAGATCAAAAGCTGTTAAGCAAGCAGATGGCAGTTGGCACATCACTGGAACTAAGAGATTTATTACCTCTGGCGAACATGATTTGGCAGAGAACATTATTCACTTTGTACTTGCACGACCTGAAGGTGGCGCAGTAGGTACTAAAGGTCTCTCATTATTTTTAGTTCCTAAGTATCACTTCAATTGGGATTCCGGCGAACTTGGCAAGCGCAATGGAGTTTTTGCAACTCGTCTTGAAGAGAAGATGGGTCTAAATATCTCTGCAACAGCGGAATTAAATATGGGAGAGAAGGAACCATGTGTTGGTTACTTGCTCGGCGAAGTTCATGACGGAATTCGTCAGATGTTTAAGATTATTGAATATGCGCGCATGATGGTTGGAACTAAAGCTATTTCAACGCTATCTACTGGTTATTTAAATGCGCTTTCTTATGCGAAATCTCGCGTACAAGGCCCTGATTTAACCAAGATGTTGGATAAAGCTTCACCGCGTGTAACCATTATTAATCATCCAGATGTAAGACGTTCGCTACTTACACAGAAGGCTTATGCCGAAGGTATGCGAGCGCTAGTTCTATATACCGCTTCGATTCAAGATTCCATTATGTTGGAGCAAGATGAAGAGAAGTTAAAGCATTTAGAGAAGCTAAATGATCTATTGCTACCAATTGTTAAAGGTTATGGCAGTGAAAAATCTTGGGTGCAACTAGGCACGGAAAGTTTGCAGACCTTTGGTGGTTCTGGTTTCACACAAGATTGGCCACTTGAACAATATGTTCGTGATGCCAAAATTGATACTTTGTATGAAGGCACCACTGCAATTCAAGGTTTAGATTTCTTCTTCCGCAAAATTGTTCGCGACAATGGTGCAACCTTGATGTCACTTGGTAATGAAATTAAGGCATTCTGCGAATCAGGTGGCGCACTCGCTGACGAAAAGGCAAAACTGCTAAAGGCACTTGGTGATTTCCAAGGAATCATCACAGTATTAGTAGGACACGCAATGGCTTCTCAAGCAAAACCAGAAGAGATTTACAAAGTCGGTCTAAATACAACTCGAGCACTCTTTGCAGCTGGCGATGTGGTAATTGGTTGGTTATTACTTCGGATGGCAGAGATTGCAGCGAGCAAGCCAAGTGATGATTTCTATCTTGGCAAGATTGCAGCAGCGAAACATTTCATTAATGTGGTCTTGCCGCATCTGACTGCAGAGCGAAAGATTGCTGAAGCAACTGATGGATCCATCATGGAGCTTCCAGAGAAAGCCTTCTAAGTAACGCTAAACTCTTTCGGTGAGTAACCACCGCAAAGGCGTAATCGCGCTCTTTATCGCTGCTTTAGCTTTTGCAGTAAATGGCATCGTCTCTAAATTAGTTCTGGAAGCTGGGCTCTCTGCTTGGCGCTTGGCCGAGATTCGTTCTACCGGAGCTTTCGCATTCTTCCTCTTCTATGCGCTGCTATTTAAAAGAAGCGCCTTTAGATTTGAACTTCGTGCGCTGCCAGAGATGTTGGTCTACGGAATCATCGGTTATGCCTGTGTGCAAGCCTTCTATTTCGTAGCGATCTTGCGAATGCCAGTATCGGTGGGCTTAATTATCGAATTTACCGCGCCAATCTGGATCGCGCTCTGGGTCAGATTTGTCCGTAAACAGCATGTGCCGCGGACTATGTGGCTGGCAGTCTTCTTGGCCTTTTCAGGTTTACTTCTGATTGCACAAGTTTGGAAAGGTTTGATCTTTGATGGCATCGGTTTAATCGCTGCCTTTTTAGATGCCTTTGCACTTACTGCTTATTTTCTACTTGGCGAAAAGTGGGGCAAGCGCGTTGCTACTGAAACGCTAATGCTTTATGGCTTTGGAGTTTCGATGCTCTTCTGGTGGATTGCATTTCCGATTTGGACTTATCCAACTGAAATTTTTAGCAAAGAGATTGATATTCGCGGACAAGCAGCCGGCACCATGGCAAGTGGCTGGATGTTAATTCTCTTTGTGATTGTAATCGGAACCATCATTCCTTATATCGGAAATCTAATTGGTATTACTAAGACCAGCGCATCATCAGCATCTGTAATTGGAATGTTAGAACCAGTACTTGCTGGCGTCTTTGCATGGATTTGGTTGAGCGAAACCTTTAATGCAATTCAATTAGTTGGAGCGGCGGCGGTTATCGCTGGAATTTATATTGCAACGAAGACGCGAGCTACTACTCAGCAGATCGTGCCTGAGTAAAGTCTTGATTGCCAAAGTTCTGGTTTTGAGCTGGCATATCAACAAAGCGTGAGAAGTGAAGTTGCGCCGAGACTGTTAAATCACGAGTTGGACCATTACGGTGCTTAACTACCAATAGATCTGCTTCTCCGGAACGATTCTGTTTGTCATATAAATCTTCGCGATGTAACAAGATAACCATGTCGGCATCCTGTTCGATAGATCCTGATTCGCGAAGGTCTGAGAGCATTGGTTTTTTATCTGCGCGCTGTTCTGGACCACGGTTTAGCTGTGAGATTGCGATAACTGGAATATCTAACTCTTTAGCCATCAACTTTAAGTGGCGGGAGAATTCAGAGACTTCTTGCTGGCGATTTTCGACTTTCTTTCCGGATGACATCAGCTGTAGATAGTCGATCACAATTAATTTAAGGTCATGGCGCTGCTTTAAACGGCGCGCTTTTGCGCGAATTTCCATCATCGATAAGTTTGGTGAATCGTCGATAAATAGCGGTGCATCAGAGATTTCTCCCATGCGTCGCGCTAATCGCGCCCATTCATCATCAGAGAGTGCACCACTGCGAATGTTGTTTAGCGCGACACGTGCTTCGGCAGACAACATACGCATGGTGATTTCAGAGCGCGACATTTCAAGAGAGAAGATGACGGAGGTCTTCTTCTCATGAATTGCCGCATTTCGCACAATGTCCAATGCAAGAGTTGATTTACCAACTGCAGGACGCGCTGCAAGAACAATCATGTTTCCGGGATGGAATCCATTTGTTAATTTATCTAAATCGCGGAAACCACTTAAGACGCCTTCTGGACCAACACCTTTAGAGATTCTCTCCATCTCATCAAAAGTTTGCTCGAGAAGTTCGTTGAGAATTACATAATCTTCTGATGCACGACGTTCGGTTACTTGATAAACCTCTGCCTGCGCTTGATCAACTGCATCATCAATTTCACCTTCAGGTGAATATCCGAGTTGCACGATTTTTGTTCCGGCTTCTACAAGTCGACGTGCAATTGCGCGTTCGCGAACAATCTTTGCGTAGTAACTTGCATTTGCTGCAGTTGGAACAGAGTTGATTAAAGTATGTAAATATGGTGCGCCACCTGCGCGAGCAATATCGCCACGTTTTGTTAGTTCGGATGCAACGGTAATTGCATCAGCTGGTTCTCCGCGTCCATAAAGATCAATAATTGCATCGAAGATGAGTTCGTGCGCTGGTCTATAAAAATCGCGACCTTTTAAAATTTCTACAACATCAGAGATTGCATCTTTTGATAGCAACATGCCACCGAGCGCTGATTGCTCTGCAATTAAATCTTGCGGAGGAGTGCGTTCGAGTTCGGGGTTGCCGCCATTACGCGGAAGTTCTGCAATACTCACAGGCGTAACCTCCCAGTTAGGTATGACATTGGCTAACGGCCATGTGTAGAAGGTTGTGCGTAAACCCCCTCTCACCTGTGGAGAAGGCTGTGGATGGGTGTGGATAAGCGGTGGATAACTTCCCTTTTCACGCGTATTTGAGCGTGATTTCCCTGTGGAGGAAGGTTTATTTCAAATTATCAAATATTGAGATGTTTAGCCCCGCAGGTGATTTATATATGTGACTTCACCTCGATTAATCCTTAGCCTTGCCCATTATGAGCGCACAGAAAATTACGATCGAAATTGAAATTCCTGAAGTTCCAATCAAGATCAGCAGCCGCGTGCGCAAGAGCTCTGCCAAAAAAGTTGTAAAGAAGAAAGCTGCAAAGAAGAGTGCGGCTAAGAAAGTTGTTAAGAAAAAAGCGGCCGTAAAGAAGAAGACAGTTAAGAAAGCTGCCGCCAAGAAAAAGGTTGCCAAGCGTGCTGTTAAGAAGAGCGCAAAACGTAAGTAATTAAATCTTCTCTACTTTAACAACATCTCCGTAGTCACCAGATTCAATAACTGTAATTCGCCATCCTTGAGTTGTAACGGCATCACCAACTTTTAAGGCAGCATCTCGGCGCCAAACGCTATCGGTAGAACCAACTCTTGGCACCAATTTCATTGGAGATAAGTTGTAAGGAATTGTGGTGTCAATTGTGTAAACAATTACACCCTCGCTTAATGTTCCAAGTGTTGCATCAAATCCAATAGCTCTACGACTTTCGATTGCGATTGCCTGATATTTACCGGTAGGAATTACAACTAATTTATTCTCTTTGGTGTTCATCTCTACAGGTTTAATTAGATGAGTAGTCGAACCAGAAGTCACGCATCTGACTTGATCATCATTAAGAACTCCGATTATGAATCTATTCCATGCAAGCAATTCAGGTGCAAGCATTGAATTCATCAAATCATATATACCCAAATCACTAGAGTCTTGTGCGGCAACATTTAAAGTATTTCGAATATCAGTTAGCCCAAAATTGTGGCCTAATTCGTGTGCCCAGTTAAGTAATTCAAAATCAGGCGTACTGACTGGCCCAGCCATAATTAGAGTGTTGTAGATTCGCTTCTCTGCAGTATCAAAACCTTGGCCACGCGCTTTCTCGCTAGATTCCGCGACAAAAGCTGCAATTTGTTGTCTGGTGACTTCTGAAGGCACCGCTATCACCATTACATCAGCTTGTGAAAAATCAATTTGGGGATCTGCTTCTTTAATGGCTGCTCGCACATAATCAAATGATGTTGTGCTCTTCCATTTGCCAGAAAAGAAATCCACATTTAACTCATAATCAACAACATTCTTTGGCATTCTTATAAATGAATTGGGGATTCTAAAATCAAGCTCGGTTCCATTTGTAGTTTGCGCTTTCCAGTATTTCCCCAAAAAGTCAGTGACTGATTTCAAATCTTCTTTAGGACTACGTTTACCTTGCAAGTCCGGAAAATCAATCGTTACAAATTGAATGATCGGGCTTCTAGTTAATGGTGCGCGTTCTTCATACAAACCAAAACCAGAAATAAAATGTCTTTGAGGATTGGAGATATTTTCGCCTGCGGCAGGGGCATCCTTTATCTTGCATTGTGTTAAATCGGACAGGTTAGCCCTAGATGTAATTTCCGTGATGTTTGTAGAAGCGATTTCCTTTGGCTCCGCCCATTTTATTGTCTGCATTGTATCTTGCATTAAAGGTCTGATCTTTGGATTTGAATAATTCACCATTGTAGTGAAACCACTGCAACAACTTGATTTACTGTTTTTTGAATAAGCAAAGAGATTTACATTTACATTTTGACTTACAAAATCTTCTGGAATTTCAGCTCTGATAGTTACTACTCCATCAGAATTCTTGTCTTGTTTGGTTTTCTTAAAGTCCAACGATAGTTGCTTGGATTCGATGTAGCCACCAATTGCTTCTGGTTCTACCTTAAATTGAACTTCAAAGATGTTCCCCGTAGTTTTACTCGACATAAATGTCGGTGCTTGTAGCTTTTCCGCTAGAGATTTAACATCGAATTCATTGCTTTTAACTGGAGTTTGAGAAGGAGATGGTTCTGATTTTGGTAATTCAGTAATTACAACTTGCTCCTTCTTAACTACGACGCCCTTATTCCAAACTAGCTTTTTGCCTGATTTAATGCAGGTGTATTTCTTTCCTGCTGTTATAGAAGTAGCGCCGGCTTTTGTGCATGCCGCGCCTGCTCTTACTGCTGCAAATGAGCCGGCTCCAAATAGACCGAATAGCAGTGAAGAGACAAGAGCGAATACCAAGAAGCTTCGTTTCATTGCAGAATTGTGGCAAAGAAGGCAAGAAAAAACCCCAACCAGACTGGTCGGGGTTTTTAGTTAACTTAAATTAAGCAGCTGATACCGCAACAGTTACGTTTGCTACTACGTTTCCGTGTAGTGAAACCTTTGCGGTGTGGTTGCCAGTCTTCTTGATATGAGCCAACTTAATCTTGTGGCGATCAATATCAATTCCAGCAGCTGCCTTGATTGCCGCAGCAACATCTTTATCGGTAACTGAACCGTAAAGCTTGCCTTGTGCACCAACTTTTACCTTGATTGAAATTGAGGAAGCTTCAAGCTTTGCCTTAATTTCTTTTGCATGATCAAGATCGCGGATAACACGTGCAGCGCGAGCGCGACGGATTCCTTCGATCTGCTTCTCTGCACCAAGGCTCCATGCAATTGCATTGTGAGTTGGTAGTAAATAGTTACGGCCATAACCATCAGCAACGGTTACGACATCGCCAGGATGTCCAAGGCCAGATACTTCACGAGTAAGAATTAGCTTCATTTGTAAATGTCCTTTCGTTTATCGTGCTGTTGATGTGTATGGAAGTAGCGCTACTTCGCGGCTGTTCTTAACAGCAGTTGCGACTGAACGCTGGTGTTGTGTGCATGCACCGGTCACGCGACGTGCGCGGATCTTGCCGCGATCGCTGATGTACTTACGTAGCAAGGCAATATCTTTGTAATCGATATATGTAACCTTGTCACGGCAGAACTGGCATGGCTTCTTCTTGAATTTCTTATTAAGAGCGGCTGCTTTAGCGCCCTTATTCTTTGGTTCTTTGAGCGTACGGTTATTACGTGCTCCCATTGTGGTGCTCCTTTTCGGGCCCTTCCTTAGATTTAATTCAATCTAGTAGAAGGAATGGTTGTTGTTTTCGGATAATTTTTTAGAATGGTGGTTCGTCGGTATTTGTTGACCAACCGCCACCAGCTGGCGCTGAAGATGCCCAAGGATCATCGTTGAATGAATCTGCAGTAAATCCGCCACCTGCGTTTGCGTTTCCGCCTGCAGCGCGAGTTGTCTTTGTAACTTTCGCGGTTGCATTACGTAGTGATGGACCAACTTCATCTACTTCAACTTCAAATACTGTGCGCTTCTCGCCCTCTTTGGTTTCGTACGAGCGTTGCTTTAAACGACCAGAAACAATTACGCGCATTCCGCGAGTAAGTGACTCTGCAACGTTCTCTGCTGCCTGACGCCAAATCTGACATTGCAAGAAAAGTGAATCTCCGTCTTTCCATTCATTTGTGTTGCGATCAAAGAAACGCGGAGTTGAAGCTACGCGAAACTTTGCAACCGCTGCACCTGATGGAGTGAAACGTAGTTCTGGATCATCAACAAGGTTGCCGATGATCGTGATATTTGTATCTCCTGCTGCCATTTTTATTTACCTCTACTTATCTATCTACTGTTGGTGTTATCTACTTTGGTTAGGTATTTAGCTATTCGCTTTTATTCCGGACGAATAACTTTGGTGCGCAGAACAGACTCATTCAAATTAAGTTGGCGATCCAACTCTTTGATTGCTGCTGGCTCGCAGTGCATATCAACAACTGCGTAAATGCCTTCGCCCTTCTTATTAATTT
>VEQG01000057.1 GCA_018883345.1 Candidatus Nanopelagicaceae bacterium | reverse complement strand
AGTAAGCAGGTTCGCCAGTTGCAATTGTTAATACTCCGTCAGTAACTGTTGTTAGCTTTCCTGGTTCGCATGAACTTGCTGCATCATCAGCATTCGAACCGCAAGCTGTCAAAACTACCGCCGCTAGTAAAAGCGGAAGTACTTTTAATTTCTTCATTGTGGGGCCTTTCGAGTTGAGATTGGGCAGAAAAACTTTTAGCGAAGAGTAGCAACCGAGATGAAAAGAAGCCATATGCAAGGAGTTTGCATATGGCTTCTGATGCCAGATCTCTCTAATTTCTTAAGAGCTATCCGAAAATTGTCGCACTCACTCGAGGATGCAATTCGGCGCGTAATTGAGCAAAACCAGAAGGTGGCCAACCGCTACTAAAAACCCTTCTTAGTAACCTGGCCAATGAGTACTCGGGGTCATCTTCGATGGCGCGATCTAGCGCTCTATGTGCAAGCGCTCCTTCGCCATTTTCATAAGCGATACTTGCAAAAACAGATGCCACTGGTGCCACAAATTTAGGTGGGGCGATTCGCAATAAATCTCGCCACATCGCCCAGTAGGAGTTTATGGTCTCATCGTTGTGGCAACCCAAGGCAAAATCTCTAACCTGAATATCACTTAATCGCCCCAAAACCCTTGCTATTAAATCGTAATCTTTACAGAAACCACTCTGACTATAAAAGTCAGCTAACAGCAGAATTGATTCTGCTCCATCACGTTGCATTTGATTTAGATTATTCGCATCAGGATCCACTCTAAAGCCAACCACCTGGGCGTTCCAGTTAATATCTTTCGCGAAAATCGTTGCAGAGATTGAGTGAGTCAGCCCTTCAGAATCTGAAAATGGCAAAACCTTTCCGCTGGCAACTTGTTCTGCTGCAATTCTTGAATTAGCGAATTCTTCAACTTGATTGCCTTCGGGAGGGCAACATGCATCATCGTTACAAAGTAGTGAGCGCCAACGATTATTGCGAACCAACATCAACTCCCTAATTGGTATATCAATTGATGCCACGGCATCAGCAATATTGTGCAAAACATCTGGCCCAGTAGAACTATCTGCCGGTTCGTAAGCCACAATCAAAGCTCCTTCAGAGTTCTCTCTCTTTAGGTGCGAGGCCAGCAATTGATACGAACCTTCCGGTGGATTTAATGGAAAATCTATGCGCATCGCCATCTCAAGCGAATCGGATTTAACAGATATCAAAACTAAAGAATCTGTTGGATGGTAGCCAATTAAAAATGGTACCGCAGCGAGTAAATCATGTGGTGTTTTAACAGTTGTCATAGTAAGTAATCGTGGTATTTATTGGTGACAAACGTTTTTACTTACCCACAAACTTGGTACCAGCACCTACTACTTTTACATCTACAGCAGTGATCTGCTTTATTTTTCCTGGAATCGGCAGCTCTACCCCGTCCACAGTGAAGCTACCCTCCCAATATGATTTAACTAAAACGGTGTATGTACC
>VEQG01000056.1 GCA_018883345.1 Candidatus Nanopelagicaceae bacterium | reverse complement strand
ATACATATGAGCAACTGCGCTAGATCGTGCCTGGACTACCGTGTTATCGCGAGCTAAAACTTCCAGTGCTGCGCGAAGTCCCGCTGGATTTCTTGTAAACGAAACCGCGGTCGCATCAGCGAGGGCTTCACGTTTTCTAGAGATTGCCGCTTTTAAAAGTGTTGCTGCTATTGGTGCCAAAATCAACGGAATGATTGCAAGAAAAATTGGCATCTGATTGCCATTATGGTCGCGATTTCTGCCACCGCCAAACCAGAGCATTCGCATCAAGATATCGGAAATCAACGCGACAATTCCGGCAGTTGTTGCAGCAATTGCTGAAACCAAAGTATCTCGATTCGCAACATGTGACATTTCATGAGCAACAACACCTTGTAATTCATCCCGATCCATAACATCAAGTAATCCGGTGGTGAATGCGATCAACGCATGGTTAGGGTCGCGGCCAGTTGCAAATGCATTTGGCGCGCGATCTTCAACAATGGCAACTTTCGGCATTGGTAAACCAGAGGCAATACATACTTCGTTTACTAAATTAAATAACTTTGGATTATCACTCTCTTGAATGACTCTTGCGCGAGTCATCTTTAAAACTAACTTATCGGAGGCGTAATAAGAACCCCAGACGCTAATTAAGGAAATTCCGACTGCAAGTGGAATTACGCCGGCACCTGTTCCGCCAAAACTTGAAATCGCAACATAAGCAATCAACCAAACAAGTAACCCCATAAAGAAGAGGAGGCCAAAAGTCTTTCGTTTATTTGCCGCCTGCAGTGCGCGGAAGTTAGCCATTAGAACTTAACGTTTGGAGCGTTTCTGGCAGCTGGGTCATCAACTTCGTAGAACTCGCGTGCTCCGACCTTGGCAAGTCCAACAAAGAAGCTAGTTGGAATCGTCTTAACTGCTGTATTTAAAGTGCGAACTGTTTCGTTATAGAACTGGCGAGAGAATGAAACTTTGTTTTCAGTGGTAGCTAATTCTTCTTGTAATTGTAAGAAATTTGATGATGCCTTTAGATCTGGATAAGCCTCTGCCACAGCTAGTAAGCCACGAAGCGCATTGGTAAGCGCACCGTCTGCAGCCGCAATTGCTGGCAGAGTTGATGCCGTGGTTGAAGCGGCGCGTGCTTGTACAACTTTCTCCAAAGCTTCTCGTTCGTGTGAGGCGTAGCCTTTTACTGTCTCAACAAGGTTTGGGATTAAATCTGCGCGACGTTTTAATTGCACTTCAATTTGTGCAAAAGCTTCATCAACTTGGACATTTAATCTAACTAATCGGTTGTATTGAACAACGGCATAAACCACAAATAGTCCAACCGCAATGATGATTAATAACGAAGCGTCCATGTTCCTAATCTACTCAGATTCTTAAATTACTGAATATTTGTTTTGTGAAAATTAAACCAAGACTTGCTCGGAGTCGGTCCGCGCTGGCCCTGATAGCGAGAACCATAGATGGCAGAGCCGTAAGGATGCT
>VEQG01000018.1 GCA_018883345.1 Candidatus Nanopelagicaceae bacterium | reverse complement strand
GGCACATATATACGTGCAATAGCCAGAGATTGTGGCGGCCATTTAACTTCACTTCGTCGAACTCAAGTAGGTATTTTCGATCTATCCATGGCAGGGGAGTTAATAAGCGTTGCCGAAGTCGCATCTAGAATTTTCACGCCTCGCCAATTAACGCTTCAAGAAGCAGCAGAGATGAAATTTGGTCGAAATATCGATCCAAGCGGGGTGTCAGGAATCGTGGCTGCCATAACTCCGCAAGGCGAACTTGCCGCGTTATTAGAAGATAAAGATGGGAGCGCCAAGCCATTCGCGGTTTTCGTGAAATAGGTAAAGTATTCATATGCGTCTCTCGTGGAAACCTGCGCCAATCAAAGGAGCTACCGTAGTTATCGGTAACTTTGATGGAGTTCACGTTGGCCACCAGCAATTACTAATCGATGCACAGAAATTCGGTAATCCAGTTGTCGCGATGACTTTTGAGCCACACCCAACCACTTTATTCGCACCAGATAAAGCACCGACGCATTTAACTTCGTTGGATGCTCGCATAAATCTCTTGTTGAAATATGGGGCAGATGCCGTAGTAGTAATTGATTTTGATAAAGAGTTTGCCTCTATGTCACCAGATGATTTTGTTCAGAAAATTCTGATAACTGACTTAGATGCAAAAGCGGTAATGATTGGCGCTAACTTCACTTATGGCAAAGGCGCAGCTGGAAAAGCTGAAGACTTACGTAATTACGGTTTTCAAGTGGAAGTACATAATTTGCAAGAGAGCATGGGAGTTATCTCATCTACTCGAATTCGCAATTTAATTTTCGAAGGCGATATTCAATTTGCAAATGAATTGCTTGGGCATAGATTTACTTTAGAAGGCATAGTGGTTCACGGGGAGAAACGTGGCCGCGAAATTGGATACCCAACTGCTAATTTAGGTTTGAGTGGCAATTGGACCATACCTGCAGATGGAATTTATGCCGGATGGCTAGAAGTTGAAAACCAGAAATGGCCAGCTGCAATTTCTATTGGCACTAATCCAACTTTCGAAGGAATACGTACTCGTCAGATTGAGGCATATGCTTTAGATCAAACCGGTTTGGATTTATACGATAAAAAGTGCAAATTTATTTTTGGATGGCGCCTTCGTGAGACCATCAAATTTGATGGTCTTGAGCCATTGCTTGAACAGATGAAAAAAGACTGCGATCAAGCGCGTAATTTGACCCAATCAGCCCTCAATTAGGTTTATTTCACTCCCTATTTTAGAATTTAGCCCTCGAAAGAGGTTCAAAGCGAGGAAATCGCGTTACGTGTCCAAGACCGTAGCCACTCGTGATCAAAGTAAAAGGAGTGCCAAATGGCGCTAACACCAGAAGTAAAGAAGTCAATCGTTGCGCAGTACGGCAACTCCGCAACCGATACCGGTAGCCCAGAGGCTCAGGTCGCGCTACTTTCAAAGCGCATTGATGATCTAACCGAGCACCTAAAGACAAACAAGCATGATCACCACAACCGTCGTGGATTACTTCTGCTTGTAGGTCAGCGTCGTCGTATTTTGCAGTACCTTGCAAAGACCGACATCAATCGCTACCGCGCAATTATTGAAAAACTCGGCATCCGCCGTTAATTAGAAAAAACCTACGGGGACGTTTTAATGGTCTCCGGTAGTGGTTTACGAATATGAGTTCGTGAACTTCGATCGTAGATACATTTTTAATGTCGCCCGTGGGTCGTATAGAAATGGAGCGACCTATGGAAGGTCAAGACGTTAAGCATGCCGTTGCAGTTATAGACAACGGAAAATTCGGAAAGCGCGAGATTCGTTTCGAAACTGGCCGCCTTGCAAAGCAAGCAGCCGGTTGCGCAACCGTTTATTTAGATGACGAAACTATGTTGCTATCTGCAACCACAGTTTCCAAATCACCAAAAGATCAATTCGACTTCTTCCCACTAACAGTGGATGTTGAAGAGCGTATGTACTCAATCGGAAAGATTCCTGGTTCATTCTTCCGCCGCGAAGGACGACCAACTGAAGAGGCAATTCTTACCTGCCGTCTGATTGATCGTCCGTTACGTCCATCATTCGTAAAGGGTCTTCGTAACGAAGTACAGATCGTGGTATCTGTAATGGCGTTAAACCCGGATCATATGTATGACGTAATCGCGATTAATGCATCGTCAATGTCAACACAATTAGCTGGTCTGCCATTCTCTGGCCCAGTCGGTGGAGTTCGCGTTGCACTAATTGATGGACAATGGGTGGCATTTCCAAATCATTCACAAGTTGAAAATGCAGTATTCGACATGGTGGTTGCTGGACGTATCGCAGATGGCGACGTTGCAGTAATGATGGTTGAAGCTGAAGCAACTGCGAAAACTATTGAATTGGTAAAGGGCGGCGCAGCTGCTCCTACCGAAGCAGTGGTTGCTGAAGGCCTCGAAGCAGCTAAGCCATTTATCAAGATTCTCTGCGAAGCACAGATGCAGCTAGCAAAGGTTGCGGCAAAGCCAACTGCAGAATTCCCAGTATTCCTTGATTACCAGGATGATGTTTTTGCAGCCGTTGAAGCAGAAGCTAAGAAGCCGCTTGCAGATGCGCTAACAATCGCAGGCAAGCAAGATCGCGAAAATAAACTTGATGAAATCAATAAGTCAGTTGTTGAGAAAGTTTCAGCACAATTCGAAGGACGCGAAAAGGAAGTTCCAGCAGCGCTTCGTTCATTGACAAAGAAGCTAGTTCGTCAGCGCGTACTTCGCGACAAGATTCGTATTGATGGTCGCGGTCTTCGCGATATCCGTCCGTTATCTGCAGAAGTTGAAGTAATTCCACGTGTTCATGGTTCAGCAATTTTCGAACGCGGCGAAACTCAAATTCTTGGCGTGACAACTTTGAATATGCTTAAGATGGAGATGCAGCTAGACACACTTAGCCCAGAAACTCATAAGCGTTACATGCACAATTACAACTTCCCACCATATTCAACTGGCGAAACTGGTCGTGTTGGTACACCAAAGCGTCGCGAAATCGGCCACGGTGCACTTGCAGAGCGCGCGTTAGTTCCAGTGCTACCAACTCGCGAAGAGTTCCCTTACGCAATCCGTCAGGTTTCTGAAGCGCTTGGTTCAAATGGTTCTACCTCAATGGGTTCAGTTTGTGCCTCAACACTTTCATTACTAAATGCTGGTGTGCCACTAAAGGCACCAGTTGCAGGTATTGCAATGGGTCTAATCTCAGATGATGTTGATGGCAAGGTTGAATATGTTGCACTAACCGACATTCTGGGTGCCGAAGATGCATTCGGAGATATGGACTTTAAAGTTGCTGGTACCAAAGATTTCGTTACCGCGCTGCAGCTAGATACCAAACTTGATGGTATTCCAGCATCAGTTTTAGCCGGTGCGCTACACCAAGCAAAAGAAGCGCGCCTTGCGATTCTTGATGTAATGGCAGAAGCAATTGATACTCCTGATGATATGTCGCCACTTGCGCCACGAATCATCTCTATCAAGATTCCAGTAGATCAGATTGGTGCAGTTATCGGCCCTAAGGGCAAGGTAATCAACCAGATTCAAGAAGAAACTGGCGCAGAGATTTCGATCGAAGAAGACGGAACTATCTATATCGGTGCAACTGATGGCACTTCAGCTGATGCAGCTAAGGCGCAGATCAATGCAATCGCAAACCCAACCATGCCTGAAGTAGGCGAGCGTTACTTAGGTACCGTTGTAAAGATTGCCCAGTTCGGTGCTTTCGTATCTCTACTTCCTGGCAAAGATGGCTTGCTACACGTTTCACAGATTCGCAAGATGCATGGCGGAAAGCGAATTGAAAACATCGAAGATGTAATGAAGGTTGGCGATAAAGTCCAGGTTGAGATCGGTGAAATCGATCCAAAGGGCAAACTTTCATTAGTTCCCGTTCTAGAAGGTGAAGCTAAAAGCGAGTGATTAACTAATGATCTCAAGGACCACTTTAGATTGCGGCCTACGTATCATCACAGATACAGATGCCACGGTCCGAAGTGCTTCGGTAGGTTACTTTGTAAATATCGGTTCACGTGATGAGGCGCCAGCAGAAGCTGGTGCCTCTCACTTTTTAGAACATGTTTTATTTAAAGGAACTTCGCGCCGAAATTCGAAAGAGATTTCATCTTCAATCGAGAATCTAGGTGGCGGCATCAATGCCTACACCACCAATGAATTCACTAGCTTTTATGCAAAGGTAGTCGATGAAGATTTGCCGCTAGCTGTCGATGTATTAAGCGATGTCATCACTAGCGCAGTAGTTACCAATGAAGAGTTTGAAACTGAGCGCAATGTAGTTTTCCAGGAAATGGCGATGCGCGATGATGATCCGCAAGATTGCGCCGAGGAGGCATTTAGCACCGCCTTTTGGGGTAACCACCCACTTGGCGTTTCAATTCTTGGTACCAAAGAATCGATGAACGCAATCACACGAGATCAGATTTTTAACTACTACAAGAGCCATTACAAGCCAGAGGCGATGGTGGTTTCAGCGGCTGGCAATATCAACCACGATAAATTTGTGGAATTAGTTAAACAAAATCTAGAGCGCGACAATTTTCTAGTTGGTAATACGCCAATTAAGAAGCGTGATTTTTCGCCATTTACTCCAAAACCTTCTGCAAAGGTGAAAATTCATGAAGGACAATTCGAACAGACCAATTTATTTCTTGGTTTAGAAGGCGTTGGTCGTAAAGACCCTCGCTCTACTGCGTTAAAAGTTTTAACTATTGCAATTGGTAGCGGTATGTCTTCAAGATTATTCCAAGAAATCCGTGAGAAACGGGGCTTGGTTTATAGCGTTGATGGATTAGTTCGTAGATATGTCGGTAGCGGTTACTTTGCAATCTATGCAGGTTGCGCAGCCGACAAGGCAGTTGAGGTGGTAAAGATTGCGCGCGAAATTCTTAATGACGTTGCTCAAAACGGAATCACCGATGAAGAATTTAATCGCGGCAAGAATGCGGTGCGCGCTGGTGTCTTATTAGCTGGCGAAGATTCGGCATATCGAATGGACCGTATTGGAAGCTCAGAAATCTGGGATGGCTATGCCAAGAGCCCAGATGAGATGATGGCGGATTTAAATTCAGTTACTAAAGCTCAAGTTGAAGAAATTGCTCGCGAATTCTTCACCAGACCGCTTACGCTTGGCCTTGCCGGCCCGAAAGCCGATGCAGCTGAATTTGAAAGGATATTGGCATGATCAAAGTTGGCGTACTTGGTTCAAAAGGTCGCATGGGCTCAGAAGTAGTTAAAGCTGTTTCAGGTGCCAATGATCTAGAACTTCATGCTGCAGTTGATTTAGGTGATTCACTAGATGCCCTTAAAGGCGCCGATGTTGTAGTTGATTTCACCAACCCTGAAGGGGTTATGAAGAATCTTGAGTTCTTAATTAATAATGACATCAATGTAGTAGTCGGTACCACTGGTTTTGATGCCGGAAAACTTGCCCAAGTTGAAGGTTGGCTAGCGTCGCATCCGAAAGTTGGCGTATTTATCGCCCCTAACTTTGCAATTGGTGCGGTATTAATGATGGAGTTTGCAAAGCAAGCTGCGCCTTATTTTGAATCTGTAGAAATTATTGAATTGCATCACCCAAATAAAGTTGATGCCCCATCTGGCACCGCTGCGCGTACTGCTGAATTAATCAATAAAGCGCGTAGCACTATGCAGAAACAACCAGATGCTACAAATACCGGTCTTGATGGAGCACGTGGCGCAAAGATTGGCGATGTGCCAATTCATTCGGTTCGCCTTCGTGGATTAGTTGCACATCAAGAGGTCTTGTTCGGTGGACTTGGCGAAACTTTAACGATTCGCCATGATTCATTAGATCGAGTTGGATTTATGCCAGGTGTGCTACTTGGTTGCAGAGAAATCGTTAAAAACCCTGGACTAACAATTGGATTGGAGAAATTCCTATGAGCGAAATAACAATGTATTCAGCGGATTGGTGTGGAGATTGCCGCCGTTCAAAGCGTTTATTAGATGAACTTGGCGTTGCCTATGATGTTATTGATGTTGAAAAAGATCCAACTCAAATCGAAAAGGTAAAAGAGATCAATGGTGGCGCACAGAGCATTCCAGTGATTCTATTTTCAGATGGCACTCATATGACCGAACCATCAGATCCAGATCTCCGTAAAAAGCTCGAAGATTTGAAGTTAATTTAATCTAACTAATAAAGCTGAAACTAAGGCCGCGGCTCCCACTACAACTGGGAACGGGGCCTTTAGTTTTAACGCTACTGCCGCAACCGCTAGTCCGGCAGCGCGGTGATCAATTCCAAGTTCTTTCTTAACGGCAAAAGCTTGCACTGCAACTAGCGCGCTCAACATTGCAATTGGCAGCAGCGCATTGATGCGGCGAACCGCATCGCTCTCTAAAACTCGCGAAGGAATCATGGTGCCTGAGAATTTAATTAAGAATGCAATTACCGAAGTGCCGATGGTGGCGATCCAAAAACTATTCATGGCTTATACCGGCTTAAATTTCGCGAAGGCAACTGCAAGTAACGCAGTTGCGATAATTGGCAGCCCAGCTGCAACGATTGGCGTAAGCGCAATTGCAAGCGCCGCGGCGCTGATTGCTAATACATAATCATCTTTAGATTTAAGTCGTGGCCAAACCAAAGCCAAGAATGCAGCAGGGACCGCCGCATCCAAACCCCACATTGCTGGATCTCCAATTGCCTCGGCACCGAGCGCCCCAAGCAGTGTAAAGAAGTTCCAGAAGAGATAAACGCCGGCGCCAGTTAGCCAGAAACCCTGTCGCATCGCAGTTTCGCCGCGAACCTCTTCGGCAGTAGAGACTGCAGTTGATTCGTCTATTGTTATTTGCGTTGCAATAATTTTCTTTAGACCACTAACCTGCAAAATTGGTTTCATGATCATTGAATAAATGGCATTTCGCATACCAAGTAAAGAAGCGGTAGCAATTCCAGCAAGGGCGCTGCCACCTGCTCCCAATACTCCAATTACCGCAAACTGCGATGCGCCGGTGAAGGTCAAGAGACTGAGTAGGCATGCCTGCCAAACTGAGAATCCTGCCGCCACTGCTGCCGCGCCAAAAGCGGTTCCGTATGCGCCAACTGCGAAACTGACGCTAAGTGACTTGCTTAACGTGGCGCGGTTGACCGAAGACATGGTCAGGATTCTATAGGGTCTGCCACATGAGTGAGATTGTGTTTAGAGATGATGTAACCGTCGAATTGGTAAAGAGCAGCGCCAGCGACGCAGATGTAATTTGGGCAGCTCGTGTTTCAACTGCCGGAGAAACTTCTCTAGATGAAATCAACAAAGATGCCGATCGCAGCGCAGGGTTGATCGATTATTTAGCGCGCGAACGTCATGGTTCACCATTTGAGCACACTTCGTTTACTTTCTTCATAAGTGCACCAATCTTTGTTTTCCGTGAATTTATGCGCCATCGCATTGCTTCATACAATGAAGAATCTGGTCGCTATCGCGAATTAAAGCCAGTTTTTTATATTCCAAATAAAGATCGCAAATTAATTCAAGTTGGCAAAACCGGTCATTACACCTTCGAACCTGGCACCGATGCGCAATATGAATTGATGGTTTCAGAAATGAAAAAGGCTTACACCGCCGCATATGATGCTTATCAAAAGATGCTCGAAGCAGGTATTGCGCGCGAAGTGGCTCGCGCAACCCTTCCAGTTGCAACTTATTCATCCATGTACGTAACCATGAATGCTCGAGCACTTATGAATTTCTTATCACTTCGTACCACTGCCGAAGGTTCACATTTCCCTAGCTACCCTCAGCGCGAAATTGAGATGGTAGGAGAGAAGATGGAAGCCTTTTTCAAAGAGAAGATGCCGTTGGTGCATGCTGCATTCAATAAATCAGGTCGCGTTTCTCCGTAACTTTAAGTAGGCTTGAGATATGACAACAGCGCCATTCGGTCGATTAATCACCGCAATGGTGACCCCATTTAAATCAGATCTATCGGTTGACTGGGCAGGCGTCGAAACTTTAGCTAAGCATCTAGTCTCAACTGGACATGATGCAATCGTGGTCTCAGGCACTACCGGCGAAGCTCCAACTACCAGCGATGATGAAAAAGATGAATTAATCCGAGTTGTTAAAGCAACGGTTGGGGACAAAGTAAAAGTAATCGCTGGCGCCGGAAATAACGAAACACCACATTCTGTAGAACAAGCTTTACATGCACAATCGGTTGGCGCAGATGGTTTGTTAGTCGTTACTCCTTATTACAACAAACCACCACAAGCAGGTATTGAGGCACATTTCCGCGCAATTGCCGATGCTGTTGATCTGCCGGTGATGATTTATGACATTCCTGGACGCACTGGAATCGAAATAGAGCCTGACACAATTGTTAAATTAGCTGAACATAAAAATATAGTGGCGTTAAAAGATGCTAAAGGAAATGTCGCATCCACCTCATGGGTTATCAAACGTTGTGGAATTCCAGTTTATTCTGGTGATGATATTTTGAATTTACCGCTGCTTTCAGTTGGCGCGGTGGGATTTGTAAGCGTTTGCGGACATACCGTTGGTGCTCAATTACGTGAAATGTTAGATGCGTGGTTTGCTGGAAATGCAGCAAGAGCGCTAGAAATTCACCAACAACTCTTGCCGGTATTTACCGGAACTTTCCGTACCCAAGGTGCGATTCTTACCAAAGCTGGGCTTAATTTAATGGGGCTACCTGGCGGCCACACCCGATTACCTTTAGTTGATGCAACCCCTGCACAGATCGAACAACTAAAACTTGATCTGCGTGCCGGCGGTGTAAATGTTTAATGAGTAACCATCCACATCCAAATCTTGGCGAACCATCTAAATTAGCTAAAGATGGGCTTCGGTTAGTTGCCCTTGGCGGCCTCGGCGAAATCGGTCGAAATATGATGGTTTACGAATACGACAATGAGCTACTTATTGTTGATGTGGGCGTGCTCTTTCCAGAAGAGAGTCAGCCGGGCATCGATTTAATTCTTCCTGATTTTTCATATATTCGCGATCGGTTAGATGATGTAACTGCAATATTTCTAACGCACGGACATGAAGATCACATTGGCGCAGTTCCTTATTTATTGCGCGAACGTGGCGATATTCCAGTTTACGGATCGCCATTAACGCTTGCGTTAACTGCTTCAAAATTAAAGGAACATCGCATCACAGGTTTGATGAGAGAGATTCAAGATGGCGAAAAGGTAAAAATCGGTAGTTTTGAAATAGAAGCCGTTGCCGTCAATCACTCAATTCCTGACGCGTTAGCACTTGCAATTACTTGTGGTGCCGGAACGGTTTTGCATACCGGAGATTTCAAGATGGATCAGTTGCCACTTGATGGTCGAATCACAGATTTAACTCGCTTTGCATCACTTGGTGCAGATGGCGTTGATCTATTCCTGGTGGATTCAACAAATGCTGATGTTCCTGGTTTCACACCTTCAGAACGCGAAATCATGCCGACGCTTGATCGCATTATTGCTAACACCAGACGTCGCGTAATTGTGGCTTCTTTTGCATCGCATGTGCATCGCATTCAGCAGGTAATTGATATCGCTGCGATGCATAATCGCAAAGTCTGTTTTATCGGCCGTTCGATGGTGCGAAACATGGAAATTGCAGCGCGGATGGGTTATCTAAATATCCCAGCTTTTGTGCTGATTGAAAAAGATGATTTAGATAAATACGGCGATGATGTGGTTTTGATTTGCACCGGAAGCCAAGGCGAACCATTAGCAGCACTTTCACGCATGGCATATGGCGAACATTCAATTGTGGTCGGAGAAGGCGACACCGTCGTTTTAGCTTCTTCACTAATCCCAGGCAACGAATCACCAGTTTATAGAGTGATTAATGAACTGACACGCCTTGGTGCGAAAGTTGTACATAAAGGCAATGCGATGGTGCATGTATCTGGACATGCCGCAGCTGGTGAGTTGTTGTATTGCTATAACTTGGTTAAGCCAAAGAACGTAATGCCAATCCATGGCGAATGGCGCCACATGAAAGCAAATGCAGAATTAGCAATTCAAACAGGTGTAAAACGAAACAACACAGTGGTCGTTGAAAATGGAATGGTTGTTGACCTAATTGAAGGTCGAGCTCAAGTATCTGGTGCAGTTCCATGTGGTTTTGTTTACGTAGATAGCCAATCAATTGGCGAAATTACCGAAACCACATTGAAAGATCGTCGCATTTTGGGCGAAGAAGGATTTATCTCTGTGGTAGTTGTAATTGATGCGCAAAAGGGAACCATCGTTGCTGGTCCAGATATTCATGCCCGTGGATTTAACGAAGATCCTGCAATGTTTGATGAAGTAAAAAATAGAATTGAAAAAGCCTTGGCGGCGGCGGTAGCGCAAGGCACCAATGGCACACATCAACTTTCACAAGTTGTTCGAAAGACAATTGGTAATTGGGTGGGGCAGGAGCACCGAAGAAAACCAATGATTGTCCCGCTTGTCATCGAGGTTTAAGCGCCCCTCTAATATAGGCTTGTCGGTCGTGGCTAAGCGTAAGAAAACTTCCAAATCAGTACTTTCGGTACTCGGATCTATCTGGCGTGGTTTCGCCAAAGGTCTAGGCAATGCCATTCGCTTCACCACCCGCGCTGCAAAAGATTTAGATTCGGCTCACCAACGCGATGGCGCAGCCCTACTCCTAGTAATTATTGGTTTAGCAGCGGTTGCCGGCACTTGGATGAATTCACAGGGCACGGTCAGTAAAGCTTTATATTCCTTTTTCTACGGTGGATTTGGGCGCGTAGGTTTCTTGGCTCCACTTGTACTTTTCTATTTTGCAATTCGCCTCTTTAGATCGCCAGATGAAAAACGCGAAACCGCGCGAATTACTGTCGGAACCATCGCGCTCTTAATTTCTGCAACTGGACTCGCACATCTATTTAATGGCTCTGAAGGAACTGGCGCCACCGCAATGCGACACGGTGGCGGATGGATTGGTTACGGTGTTACTAAACCACTAACCGCAATTCTTACTCCGCTACTTACATATCCAGTGCTCTTTTTGATCTTTGGTTTTGGTCTGTTGGTTGTAACGGCGACTCCGTTTTCACAAGTTGCAATAAGAATTAAGTCCACATTTATCTGGCTTAAGACCAAAATGCCAAAGCGATCTAATTCCGAAGCAGATGACGAAATTTACGAATCAGAACCTTTTGAATCTCCACTTGTTTCGCAGTTCGAGGAAGCCGAAGATGACTACGACGAACCAGAAGAGGAAGAGTTCGACGAGGAATTCACAGTAGAGATTCCAAAAGCGCATCCAGCTACCGCGCCGGCTAAACGACCAGTGCAGATGATGTTGGCACCGGATAGTAAATATGTTCTGCCAGCGCCAGATTTACTAAAGAGTGGTCCAGCCGCAAAGGGTAAGAGCAAAGCTAACGATGCGGTCGTTAGCGCGCTTACTGAACTATTTACGGAGTTTGAAATTGATGCCACCGTCACTGGATTCATGCGCGGCCCTACAGTTACTCGTTACGAAATCGAATTAGGTAATGCGGTAAAAGTTGAACGAATCACTGCGCTCTCAAAGAACATTGCTTATGCAGTTGCATCTAGTGAAGTGCGTATTCTCTCTCCAATTCCTGGTAAGTCAGCCGTTGGTATTGAAATTCCAAATACGGATCGCGAAATTGTGGCATTAGGCGATGTTTTACGCTCAAGCGTCGCGGGCCAAGATATGCACCCGATGCTGGTGGCACTTGGTAAAGATGTAGAAGGAAATTACATCTGTGCAAATTTAGCCAAGATGCCACACCTCTTGGTTGCAGGTGCCACCGGTGCTGGTAAATCTTCAATGATTAATTCAATGATTACTTCAATCATGATGCGTTCTACGCCAGACGAAGTTCGGTTAGTTTTAATTGATCCTAAGCGAGTAGAGCTAAACGCTTATGAAAATATCCCACATTTAATTACACCAATTATCACCAACCCTAAGAAGGCAGCAGATGCGTTGCAATGGGTAGTTCGCGAAATGGATCTTAGATATGAAGATCTAGCAACCTTTGGTTTCCGTCATATTGATGATTTCAATAAAGCAGTCCGTGCCGGGAAAGTAGCAACGCCGCCGGGTAGCGATCGCATTCTGGAACCGTATCCATATTTACTTGTAATCATCGATGAGCTTGCAGATTTGATGATGGTTGCTGCAAAAGATGTCGAAGAGTGTGTAGTTCGAATTACGCAGCTGGCTCGTTCTGCCGGTATTCACCTAGTTTTGGCAACACAGCGCCCATCAGTAGATGTCGTAACTGGTCTAATTAAAGCTAACGTGCCTTCCAGATTATCTTTCGCCACATCTTCACTTGCAGATAGTCGCGTTATTTTGGATGCGCCTGGTGCTGAGAAACTAATCGGCCAAGGCGATGGATTATTTGTACCTATGGGTGCATCTCGACCAATTCGAATCCAGGGTGCATATGTTTCAGAGCGCGAAATCGCAGATGTGGTGGGACATGTTCGAAAGCAATTAGCGCCACGTTTCCGTGATGATGTTACTGCAGCACAAAAAGTTGTGGTGAGCGCCGTAAATGAAATTGGCGATGATTATGAATTATTACTTCAAGCGGTTCATTTAGTCGTAACCACACAAATTGGTTCAACTTCAATGTTGCAACGTAAATTGCGAATTGGCTTTGCCAAGGCCGGACGATTGATGGATTTAATGGAATCGCGAGGCATTGTCGGACCATCGGAAGGTTCGAAAGCTAGAGCGGTCTTGGTTAAGCCTGAAGAGCTTGATGATGTGCTCGCCACCATTAGTGACTAACGGGTGAAGCGCAGGGTGAAAATTACAATTTTGTTAGACGAAGCTATATGACCGGTCTTAGACTTCGCTCATATCAAATCCAAGGAGCGAGACATGACTTTAGGGCAGAGCATAAGTGCTGCGCGTAAGTCAGCCGGGATTTCACTTGATGAGTTAGCAACAAAAACAAATATTCGTCCTTCGATGTTGCGCGAATTCGAAGATAATAATTTTATTCATGCCGGTGGCGATACTTATGCCAGAGGTCATCTAAAGACAATTGCTAGAGTTTTAAATATCAACGCTGAAGATTTACTTAATCAATTCGATGAGGAGCATGCACAGGAACAGCGAAAGATTCATTCTCAGCTAGTTGAAAATAGTGCAACTATCGCTATATCAGAGCGCAAGCGTTTAACCAATAAGCAATTAATGATCTACGCTATCTTCGCAATAATTGGATTGATCATTGTTTCAATAATTGTCGGCAATTTAAAGGCAAGTTCGGATGGACCTAAAACAAAACCAACTCCAACAGCTAGCGCCTCTGCTTCTCCAACTCCCACTGTAAGTGAAACTTCGCAGCCAAATACATATTCATCAGGGAACGGAGTAGAGGTGATCTTGCAAGCAACTAATGGCGCCTCATGGTTATTTGTAAGTGACGCTGCTGGCATTACTTTGTATTCCGGACGAGCGGCCGATGGACAAACTTTGATTTTTTCAAGTACCGAATCTGTAAATTTGCGAATTGGTAATGCAGGTGCGGTCAAACTCACGGTAAATGGCAACGAACTTCCATCATTAGGTGGCGATGGTGAAGTAGTTAATGTCAGTTATGGGGTAAATTCGTAGCCATGCCAAAGACCGTAGCTCTCATCACTATGGGCTGCGCTCGTAACGATGTGGATTCTGAAGAGCTTGCCGGCCGTTTAGCAGCGGATGGTTGGAAATTAGTCGATGACGCCGCAAACGCTGAAGTTGCAGTAATCAATACTTGCGGCTTTATTGAGAGTGCGAAACAAGATTCAATTAATACACTTCTAGAAGCGCATGCTTTAAAGGGAAATGGCACAACCAAAGCGGTGGTGGCTGTTGGTTGCATGGCCGAACGTTATGGCGAAGAGCTCGCAGCCGCGCTTCCTGAAGCCGATGGCATTCTCTCCTTTGATGATTACAAAGATATCTCCACGCGCTTAGGAGATATCTTGTCGGGGCACAAACCAACACCGCACGTGCCACAAGATCGGCGCAAATTGTTGCCAATTGCGCCAGCAGATCGTGCCCGCACATCTGATTTTGCTCGTCAACGTTTAAATAACGATCCATGGGCGCCGCTAAAAATTGCATCAGGGTGCGATCGCAGATGTGCTTTCTGTGCGATTCCACAATTTAGAGGCGCCTTCGTATCTCGCCACCCACTAGAAGTAATAGCAGAAGCTAAATGGTTAGCTGATAATGGCGTAAGTGAAATCTTCCTAGTTTCAGAGAACACCACTAGCTATGGAAAAGATTTAGGCGACTTACGTGCGATGGAGAAATTGTTACCGGAACTTTCCAAAATTGATGGCATCAAGAGAATTCGGCTCTCATATTTACAACCTGCCGAGATGCGACCAACGTTATTGCAGGCAATGATTGAGCACGAAAAGGTAGCTCCTTATTTTGATCTCTCTTTCCAGCACACTGCCAAAGATGTACTTCGAGCGATGCGAAGATTCGGCGGCTCTTCCGAATTCCTCCATTTAATCAGCCAAATTCGCGCACTTTCACCAGAGGCTGGAATTCGAAGCAATTTCATTGTGGGCTTTCCAGGGGAGAGTGAGCGCGATTTTGAAGATCTATGCAAATTCATCGATGATGCCAAACTAGATGCAGTTGGCGTCTTCGGCTATTCAGATGAAGATGGCACTGAAGCTTTAAATATGCAAAATAAGATTGACCCAGAAGTAATTGCCGAACGGGTAGCAACGTTATCGACCATCGCAGATAACGCGGTCTCAGAGCGCGCGACTTTACGTATTGGCTCTGAAGTTGAGGTGCTAATTGATGACCCCGAACTACAAGAGGGTCGCGCAGCATTTCAAGGGCCAGAAGTTGATGGCACCGTTGGTTTTGTTGATACAGAGTTTAGACTTGGCCAATGGGTAAAGGCAGTAATCACTGAATCAGCTGGCGCTGATCTAATTGCTAAACCGCTATGAGAATTACTCCAAACCAAATCACTATTGCGCGCATCGTTGCGTTACCCCCTGCTATTTGGTCGCTCTATCAAGAAGGCACGCTCTGGCAAATTGTTAGTTGGTTGATATTTTTCGCAATTGCAATGAGCGATGTAGTGGATGGCCGTTTAGCAAGAAGTAGCGGACAGATCACTGAGATGGGTAAATTTCTAGACCCAGTTGCAGATAAATTGATGCTTGCCTCCGTCATGATTCCGCTTTCGCTGCAGGATCGCTTTCCGTGGTGGGCCACAATTGCAATCCTCTTTCGCGAACTTGGCATCACGCTATTTAGAGCGCTGGTTATCTCGGGCGGCGTTATCAGCGCTAATCGTGGCGGCAAGATAAAGACGCTCAGCCAGAATTTGGGGATGGGCTGGTTTGTACTGCCGCTACCTGTCTGGCTTGATTGGTTTAAATATGGCTGGCTTTACCTGGCAATTGCGCTGACCTATCTGACGGGGTACTGGTATATCCGAGCTTGGCTTGAGTATCGCGAAACTACTACCGAGTAGGTTTGTTTTAGAGAAAAAAAGTTAAAAAACAAACCGAAACGGGCAGACAAATGGCCATTTCTGTTGGACCATTATCCCTATGTACGCGATGGAGCGTTATCGCTCGATAGTCGAAAGGGTCCGCGGCAAGGGCCGCGCCTCAGTCAACGACTTAGCTGATCACCTTGATGTAGCCCCAGAAACAATTCGTCGCGACCTTTCATACCTTGAAAAGCAAGGTTTAGTTCAACGCGTTCATGGTGGCGCAATTCCAGTTTGGCTAGAACCAACCGTTGATTTAAAGAATTCAATTCAACAAGCAGAGAAGTTAAGGATTGCCAAAGCGGTAATTTCTTTACTCCCGGAAAACGGAACCGTGATTTTAGATTCCGGTACCACGACTGCACAGATTGTTCCGTTGATTCCAAATGATGCACATCTTCGAATTATTACCAATTCGCCAGATCATGCCGTTTCACTTATGGAGAAAGAGAATGTTGAAATCATTCTTGCGGGTGGACGTGTTCGTAAAGGAACTCGTGCCTGTGTTGATCAATGGGCTATAGATACTTTTGAAGGATTAGTTGCTGATGTGGCAATTGTTGCAACGAATGGCATTTCATTAGCTCGCGGCTTGACCACTCCAGAACCAGCTGAAGGTGCAGTTAAGAGCGCCATGATTAAGGCGGCAAAGAAAGTTTTGGTTGTAGCAGATCACACTAAATTCACTCAAGATCATTTTGTTAAATTTGGTGAAATCAAAGACATTAATTTAGTTATTACTGATGATGCAGTAGATCAAGGTGCAATTGCACAGATTGAAACTACCGGCATAAAGGTGGTTAGAGCATGATCATTACTGTGACCACAAACCCATCTATTGATCGCACTATTGCAGTTTCAGATTTGGTTTTAGGCGGCGTTAATCGTGGTGATTTAAATGCAATTGACCCAGGCGGAAAGGGCGTTAATGTTTCAAGAGCGCTCTCTGCCTTTGGCGCTAAAACTCATGCACTTTTGATTTGTGGCGATTTAGGCAGACAATGGTTTGGCAAAAAGCTAGATGCGCTGCAAATACCTCATCATGTGATTAATGCGGAGGGAATTACTCGCAGTAACATCACTTTGCAAGAAGCAGATGGCACCGTAACTAAAATCAACGAACCTGGCTTTAAATTAACTTCAGCAGTTTTAAATGAGTTACGTGCAACTATCGATGGTTTAAATCTAAAGGGTGCCTGGGTGGTTTTAGCTGGCCGTTTAAATCCTGGTGCCGATGTAAATACCTACCGTGATTTGGCGCAATATGTCCGCGATCGCGGCGCAAAAGTTGCAATTGATGGCAGTGGTCCAGAATTTCGCGCCGCAATTTCGGTAAAACCAGATTTGATCAAACCAAATCAATTTGAGCTAGCTGAATTAGTCGGCCGTCCATTAAAAACCATTCAAGATGTTATTTCAGCATCACGCGAATTAATTGATGGAGGCGTAGGACAAGTGCTCTGTTCGCTTGGTAAAGATGGCGCAATCCTTGTAACCAGCAATGAGGTTATGCATTGCGAACCAGCACAAGCTGCAGTTGGCACTCCAGTTGGCGCTGGAGATATTTTGCTTGCAATCTATTTGGGTGGCGGAGCAACACCTGGCGCACTTAAAGATGCAATTGCATGGAGCGCAGCATCAGTTCCACTGCCAGGCACCGCTATCCCAACTCCGGCACAAGCAGCTGCAGTTTCGGTAAAGGTTAATGAAGTTCCATTAGACACAAGAGAATTGGCGGAGGTTCATTGATGTCTGTGTTTTCAAAAGAGCTAATTACCTTTGATTTGAATGCATCAAATAAAGTCGATGCGATTACTCAGATGGCAAATTTGGTTGTGGCTTCAGGTCGCGGCAACAATGCTGAACAAATTACAAATGATGTTCTAGCTCGCGATGAAATGGGAACACCTCAGGTGGATGGGGTCGCTATTCCACATGCGCGCACTTCTGGCGTCTTACAAAGCAGTGTTGCAGTAGCGCGCACCGTAAATAAAAATGTAATTTTTGATGAGGATGAAGGCGCAGCTGAAGTCCTATTTATGATCTTGGTACCAAATGAGGCAGGGGATGAGCACATCACAATTTTATCTTCCTTGGCGCGTCGCTTAATGGATGATGAATTTACTAAAGCACTTCGAACAACAAACGATGCAGCTGAATTAGTTGAGCTGCTAGAACGCTCAGAAGGTGGTAACTAAATGAAAATAATCGCAGTCACATCATGTGCAACTGGTATTGCGCACACTTATATGGCGGCGGAGGCAATCGAACGTGCTGGTAAAGCTGCTGGACACGAAATGGTTGTCGAAACTCAAGGCGCAGGTGGCTATAAGCCAATTTCCCGCGAAATTATTCAGAGCGCAGATGTAGTGATTTTTGCAAACGATGTCGGAATCCGCGATTTAGATCGTTTCGACGGTTGCAAAATTGTGCAATCAATTCCAAAAACTGCAATCAAAGATGCAAAATCTTTAATTGCTCAGGCAGAGGAATTGGCTGGCAAGTAATTTAATAAGTAAATATAAGAATTCCCAAAGAGTTGGAGCTCCACTCTCTGGGGGTGTTAGACAAAAAACTGAATAAACGAATATAAGCAAATCGCTTATATCGATAAAACAGGAAAGGAACTTCCGTGAGTTCTGCTTCTAACGTACGTCGTTGGCTGATGACTGGTGTTTCATACATGATCCCATTCGTCGCAGCTGGCGGTATTTTGATCGCAATTGGTTTCATGCTTCAAGATCCAGTTGAAGTTGTTAAGCCATCATTGACAGAAGCTGTTGATGCAGGAAATATTGCAGCAATTATCTTCCGTCTTGGCGCAACACTATTCGGATTCTTGGTACCAGTTCTTGCTGGTTTCATCGCATTCGCAATTGCAGATCGCCCAGGTATTGCTCCAGGCTTCTTGGCTGGTGCTCTAGCTGGTGGAGTTGGTGCAGGTTATCTTGGTGGTCTAGTCGGCGGTCTTGTAGCTGGTCTAATCGCTAAGTGGATCTCTGATCAAAATGTACCTGCAGCTCTTCGTAGCATTATGCCGATCGTAGTGACCCCACTTCTCTCATCACTAGTAATCGGTTTCCTCATGGTTTATGTAATTGGCAAGCCAGTTGCATCTCTAAACACATCACTAACCGATTGGTTAGCAGACATGGGAACAGGTTCAGCAATCGTTCTTGGCATCGTCCTTGGTTTGATGATGGCATTCGATATGGGTGGACCAGTTAACAAAGTTGCTTACACATTCGCAGCTGGTGGTCTTGCAAACGTAGCAGCTGGTGCTACAAGTGCTAAGGAATGGACAGTTATGGCTGCAGTTATGGCTGCAGGTATGACACCACCTCTTGGTCTTGCGCTAGCAACTGTTCTTCGTAAGAACCTCTTCACAGAGTCTGAACAAGAGAACGGTAAGGCTGCTTGGGTTCTTGGTGCTTCATTCATCACCGAAGGTGCGATTCCATTCGCAGCTGCAGACCCACTACGTGTTATCCCTTCAATCATGGTTGGTTCAGGTGTTACTGGCGCAATGGTCATGGCATTTGAAAACACACTTCAGGCACCACACGGTGGTATCTGGGTGCTTCCATTGATCGGTGGCGTAGCTACTTATGCTCTAGCAATTATCGTTGGAACAGTAATTTCTGCTGGTCTAGTAATTGCACTTAAGAGCCAAGCAAAAGCTGCTGCTTAATTAGCGGCAATTAAATACAAAGCAAAGGGGCTTTGGTCGTAAAGATCAAAGCCCTTTTGTGTCTCATTAATACTATAAATAGAATTGGATAATCATGAGCGGACTTAAAGGCATTGGAGTTTCACCTGGGGTAGCAGTTGGCCCAGTCCGCAAAGTAATAAATATTGTTTCAACGGATGCAATTTCTGCATCTCCACGTGAGATATTTGATGCTTTAAATAAAGTCGGCGAAGATTTAGAAAAATCTGCCGCAACTATTGAATTAGAAGTAGCTAAAGAAGTACTTTCAGCCCAAGCGATGATTGCCCAAGATCCAGCCCTTGTAGAAGCAATTGCGGCCCGCCTAGATCAAGATATTACCTATCCAGATGTTCGTGCAGATGTGGTTGCTGCATTCGGGGGATTTAAAGAGGCGCTGCTTGCCATTGGTGGATATTTCGCAGAGCGCGCTGCCGATCTCGATGAAATTTGTAATCGGTTATTGGCTAAATTATCTGGCACCGAATCTGAAGGGCTAGTGCTTAATTCCCCAACCATTATTGTTGCCGAAGATTTAACACCTGCAGATACCGCTTCATTAAATTTAAAATATGCACTTGCACTTGTCGTAGAAAAAGGTGGACCAACTTCTCATACTGCAATTGTGGCGCGTGGACTTGGGATCCCAGCAATTGTCGGCTGCGCCGGAGTTATGCAATTAGCAGATGGCGAAAAGGTGCTTGCAGATGGTCGTTCTGGCGAAGTATTTATTTCTCCAGCAGATTCAATTGTTAAAGAGCGACAAGTACGTGAAGAAGCGCTGCGTGCCAGAGCGGCAAGCGTTACTGGTCCAGGTCGTTTAGCTTGCGGCACACCAGTTAAATTATTAGGAAATTGTGGCGATGGTGATGGATCAGTAGCAGCGGTTTCAGCTGGCGCAGAAGGAATCGGATTATTTCGCACTGAATTACTTTTCTTAGATTCTGTGAATGAGCCATCCGTTGAAGAACAGATTCAGATGTATCGCACGGTGTTCACTCCGATGGCCGGAAAGCGAGTAGTAGTTCGCACGCTTGATGCAGGCAGCGACAAACCAGTTCCGTACATCAATGCAATTGAAGAAGAAAATCCTGCTTTAGGAGTACGTGGCTGGCGTTTAACCCGCACCAGCGATGGAGTTTTATCGCGTCAATTAGAAGCAATCGCAGCGGCGGCAAAGGGAATTGAAATTGATCTTTGGGTGATGGCGCCGATGATTAATACTCCTGCTGAAGCTGCAGATTTTGCCAAACGTGCAAGAGCTGTTGGTATCAAGCAAGTTGGCGTAATGGTTGAGACTCCAGCTGCTGCTATACATGCAGATAAAGTTTTGGCTGAAGTTGATTTCGGTTCATTTGGAACCAATGATTTGACTCAATATGTAATGGCTTCAGATCGATTAGATTCCAGACTTTCAGATATGACCAGCACTTGGCATCCAGCGGTCTTGCGCACGATTCAAATCGCGGCAAGCGCAGCAGGAAATCTGGTTAAACCAATCGGGGTATGCGGTGAAGCTGCTGCAAATCCGCATCTGGCAGCGGTGCTTTTGGGATTGGGTGTAAATTCACTTTCTATGGCGCCATCTGCAATCAGCGAGGTTCGTGGATTTCTTTCAACAGTTGATTTAGCAACTTGTCAGGCCGCCGCGCAACGTGCAATCGCAGCGATTTCTGCCGAAGAGGCCGAACTGCACGCAAAAGAAATACTGGAAGGTGCTTTTAATTAAATGAGCACTCTTAAGCAACATGTTGAACAAATTATCGCTTACTTAAGCGAACGCGGTGAAACGATCTCAGTTGCTGAATCTTTAACTGCAGGTGGACTAGCAAATGCGCTAACAAGTGCATCTGGAAGTTCTGCAGTTTTTGTGGGCGGAATTACTGCTTATCGAAATGAAATCAAATCAACCATGCTTGATGTCGATCCATCAATTATCGAAAAGCACACCGTGGTTTCCGAAGAGGTAGCAAATCAAATGGCGGATGGAGCACGTAAAGTTTTCGGCACCACTTGGGCTATTTCTACTACTGGGGCTGCAGGCCCAGAACCGCTAGAAGGGCATCAACCGGGATCGGTCTGGATTGCAATTCGTGGCCCAATTAACCAAGCAATTCAATTAAACCTAGAAGGTGAGCGCGAACAGGTCCGCAATGGCACTATTTCCACCGCCATTGCAACCTTTGCCCGTATACTTAAGTTTCGAACCATCTAGAAATTAAAAGCTATAAATAAGTTGAGAAGGAGATGAAAATGCTCTTACGCGATGCGGTAGGTAAAGAACTTCGCGCTGCTCGCGTTGCGCAATCTCGTACTCTTCGCGATGTTGCTCGCGATGCTCGTGTCTCACTTGGCTATCTTTCTGAGGTCGAACGTGGTCAGAAAGAAGCATCTTCTGAATTGCTAGCTTCAATCTGCACTGCACTTAATATTCAGCTTTCAACGTTACTTGGCGACGTTTCTTCCCAAATTGCCAAGAATGAAAAGACCACACTGACAGTAGTTACTTCAGACGCTGCTTAATTTTTATATGTCTCACGAAACATACGCACGTCAACATTCAACTTATCGCACCGTTGATGAATCAATTCTTTTGGCGGCAAAACGATTGATTGCGCAACAAGGTTTTCGCGCTATGAATGTTATTGATTTAGCTTTAGAGGCAGAAGTTTCAAGAGCAACTTTGTATAACCATTTCCGCGACAAAGAGGCAATTGGAATCGCGCTTGCTCAATATGAAGTTGAGGGCGCATTGGCATTTCTTGGCACTCCAACAGATTTCTTAATCAATTTTGCAAACATTATTTCGCAAAGCGATGTTCTAAGTGCACTTCGCCAACATGATCGCGATCTATTGCCGAGAATTTTCATGCCAAATTACGATGAAGCGGCCGGACCGATCTGGCGCCAAGTAGGAGAGGTGTTAAATCACCGCCTTGGTGAGCTCGCGCCAATTGCACTTATTTGGCTGATTGGCCAAGCGCTGGCGCCGCTATCTGCAGACAGCATTAAAGCTCAAGTTGAGTCGATGTTGCCTAGGACCCTTTTCTAAATGCTTGAAGCGATTAATGATGGGCTTCGTCGCTTCGCTGATTTTCGTGGCAAAAGTACCCGCTACCAATACAACTCATTTCTGCTCTTTTATTTACTTGTAAACCTCTTTATACAGCTTGCTAACCCCAACCAAGAGACCTTAAGTAACGTAGTTTGGATACTTTCGTTAATTCCGACCTTGGCAGTTGAGGTAAGACGCGCTCATGATGTGGGTAGATCAGGTTGGTGGGTCTTAGTACCTTTTTTCCCAATTTATTTGATGTTTAAAAACTCGGTTCATGAACAAAATTGAGAGAATTAAATTTTTGGATCTGCAGTAACTGGGTTGTAGTTGCCATAGACGCGCACTTTGTCACCTTTTCCAAAACCACCAGCCCAAAGTCCATCAATAAAGCGACCTAACATACGCACACATCCATGCGATGCCGGATAGGGAAGCACCATGGTGTCGAATTCAGAGCCATGCACCGCTTCACCGCGATTAAAGAACATTGGGCGATACATCCAGCCATCTGGAAATTCAATTGATTCATACCAGCGATCAACGCGCCACTGCACGGTAAAAATTCCGGTATCAGTTTCCATTCCAGCAGCGCCAGTAGAGGCGATAGTCACTAGAAATTTACCGCTCTCTTTTAACCACACCACGCTCTGACAAGTTTTATTTACATTTAAACCGACTACAAAATCTCTTGGCAGAGATAAATCTTCTTGTGCGACTACTGCATTCTGCTCTTGAAGCGTTGGTAGATTGCGATTGACATCGCGGCCCGTTAATTCGCGCCAAATACATAGCGCTTGACGAGTACGCGCACCCCATTTTCCATCTTGATCTCCAACCGGAATCGCCATCGAAGCTAAAGCTTGTTGCACTTCAATCTTTGTCGGCGGCACTAAAGGTTTGATTGGCTCGCTTGAATTTGTAGCGCTTGGTGAGGGGCTGGCGCTAGCAGTGGGCTTTGGTTTATCCCTTAGATCTACATCAAAATAGAAGTAGTCATAACCAAACTTTGCGATGCCAAGGGCGGCAATTAAGAAACCAGCTACCCAGGCTCGCTTCATTAACTTTAAAATTAACTCTTGGTCGCAGCGATTACACCAAGGCACATCTCATCAGAGGAGCCTTCACCCCAAGTGATGTATCTAGCCGGTAGATCACGTAGCGCCGGCAGCTTCTGGCGCAGCGTTGGATCATAAGTGCACTCAACGCGAATAGTGTCGCCGGCTTTAACTGCCACCGGCTTCTTCAATACCGTCGCAGATTGATCATCAAAGTTGTAATTCGTGACATTTAGTAGCGTGGTCTCACCGCTAGTACCTGGATTTAAAATCAATTTCAAAGTGCGGCCCAGTAAATGCATATGTGGCGCCGCTGCGATGACATTGTAATTTGAGGTAATCACTTTATCGCACGATGATTTTAAACTTGGCGCCGGCTTAAAAGGATTCTGTCCGCAGAGCGCAGCGATTCCAGTTACTTCAAGCGCGGTAGTCTGGCTAGTACGCGCGGCTAAATCCATCAACGATGCTTTGCGATCACAGAGCGGGCCGGTAATTCCAGCTGGACATGCAAGTTCAACCGGTGCTGGAAAGAGTTCGGTATGTAACTGCTTTACAGTTGCGCCTTTAGCTGGAATCGCTTCCATCACAATCTTTGATTGATCAGTAACTAAATGCGCGCCATGGCCTGCTAATAAGTTGTAATGCACCTGCAGCACAAAGCGTTCACCCTTTTTAAATGGAATTCCGTAACCAGCAGGAGATACATCTTTGCCGCGACCTGGCGCCCAAGAACTTAGCCATGGTGAAGTAACAAAGGTTGAGAACATACCGCCTAAGCCAGAGCCACCAAAGCAAGGCCAACCAGTTCCGCTCTTATCTTTTGCAATTGCTTCCGGTAAATCTTTTTCGGTGACTCTAAAAATAATCGCGTGGTGCACGTAATCTTTGCGCTGCGGAATAAATTGCACAGTTCGAATAATGGAATCTTCGGTTACCTTTGGATCAAGTAAGAAACAGCGATAATCATCGGTGCCATTATTTGGCGCACTCGGCAGATGGGCTTTCGTCATCTTCACGGTGTACTTCTTTAGAGTGACTTTGCTCGCGGCATTGGCCGCGCTATTTAAAGTGGCCACAGAGAGCGGCGCTAAAGTAGTGAGCGCCAACAGAGAAGTGATGACAATCGCCTTAAGTCGCATGTGCAAAGTTTAAAGGCTCGGGTTAGGTTATGGCGGTGAGAATGCGCGCCATAAGCAGGGCCCTAATAGCGATTTTTATTACTTTTTTCGCTTCTTCCTTCGCTATCAATAGCGCTTGGAGCGCTGCGGCAAAGACCATAGATAAAACCGTTACCACTGCACCTGGTGTCAGTATCGATACCCGCACCTATCTACCAGAGCTAGCAGATGGAAAAAGCGCGCCCGCAATTCTGATTGCACATGGTTTTGGTGGCAGCAAAGAGTCTGTTAGTAGTCAAGCTAAGTTCTTTCAAGAACGCGGTTACATTGTTTTAACTTGGTCTGCTCGCGGCTTTGGAAAATCCACCGGTCAAATCACCATGAATTCAATCAACGGTGAAGTGGCAGATTCAATTGCTTTAATTAATTACTTAACTAAGAACTTTAAAGTTACCAATAAATCAGGCGATCCAGTAGTTGGCATCATGGGAGCTTCATATGGCGGCGCTAATGCGTTAATGACCGCTAGCCAAGATAAAAGAATTGATGCGGTGATTGCAGATATCACTTGGAGCGATTTACAAGAAGATCTCTTTCCGCAGAGCTTGTTAAATAAGAGCGCGAACGATTCACCAACTGGTCCATTTAAAAAAGTTTGGGCCTCGACGTTCTTTAATGCAGCAGCGCTGCAGAATGCCTATCTTGGTGAATGTGGCGCTTTTGCCGATATCTGGTGCGATGCTTACCGAAATGCTGCGCTAACTGGCGCACCAACTGCCGCAGAGCGCGCGCTTTCGGCATCGGTTTCACCAATTAATTACCTTGCAAAGCTCTCTGCGCCAACGCTACTTAGCCAAGGTCAAGCAGATTCACTTTTTCCACTAAATGAGAGTTATCGCAGCGCGCAGGTAATTAGCAAAGCTAATCCAAAGTTGCCGCTTGCAATGATCTGGCATGCCGGCGGCCACGATGGCGGAGTGAATGAAGAGAAGTATTTACAAGAGCAGTACTTAAAATGGCTTAATTTATATTTAATGGGTAAGCAGAGCGATTTTCCGAAGTTCCAATTTACCAATACCAATGGCTCAATTTCGTTGCAGGATTCTACTGTTATTCCAAAGGTGTTTGTAAGCGATCAACTGCCAATTAATGGCAAGCCACTTGAGATTCCGGTCGTAACTCCAGTGACCGCGCTTAACTATCCAATCGGTGGCGTACCAACTGCAATTAGCGCACTTCCTGGCATTGGATCGGCCGGCAATTTAGCGACGCGCGTGGTTTCGCAGATCTCTGGTTTCTCTCCAGCATTCTTGCCAGGGCAGAGCGCATTTATTGAGAGCGCACCACTTAAGACTCCGCTAGAACTTGTCGGCCCAAGCAAAATTAAATTGCGCGTTACCAGCACCACCGGTGAAGCCACACTATTTTTCTCATTAGTGGTTAAAACTCCAGCTGGTTCGATTAACCAACCAAATGGCATTGTGGCGCCAGTTAAATTAATTAATTTGCCAGAGAGTGGTCGCGATATTGAAGTGCAGCTGCCATCAGTAATTCTGGATGCGGCAGTCGGCGATGTAATTGCAGTTGGTGTCTCTAGCACCGACCAGGGTTTTGATCTACCTAAAGAATCGAAATTCATTTCAATCTCTGCGCTTTCGCCAATTCAAGTGCAGACCATTGATGCGCAAGCTGCAGCTAGCGCCAGCGCTTCGCTGTTTTGGCCAATTGCGTTACTAATTACTTTGGTCCTTGCATTTATCTATGTTCGTATCCGTCGACCTCAAATCAAGATTGCCGCAGAAAGCGGAGATTCTTTAGTTGAAGTGGTCGGACTTGGAAAAGTTTATAAAGATGGTTATCGCGCAGTTAGCGAACTATCTTTCAAAGTCGAACGCGGCCAAGTAGTTGGGCTACTTGGTCCAAATGGCGCAGGTAAGACCACCACGCTGCGCATGATGATGGGATTAATCTTCCCAACCGAAGGCGGAATTTACATGGATGGCAAAGCCATCTATCCAGGTTCGCCAGCGCTAGCTAATTTGGGAAGTTTCGTAGAAGGACCAGGTTTCTTGCCGCACTTAACTGGCCGCGAAAACCTTGATTTATATTGGCGTTCTATCGGTCGCGATGGCGAAAATCATTTAGCTGAAGTTATTACAATCACCAAACTCGGAACCGCGCTAGATAAGAAAGTGCGTTCCTATAGCCAAGGTATGCGCCAACGATTAGCAATTGCGCAAGCGATGTTGGGACTACCAGATTTATTGGTGCTTGATGAACCAACCAATGGCTTAGATCCGCAGCAGATCGCAGAGATGCGCCAAGTGCTTAAGGATTACGCCAAAAC
>VEQG01000017.1 GCA_018883345.1 Candidatus Nanopelagicaceae bacterium | reverse complement strand
CGGCGAAGCCAAATCCAAGCTTCGTCAAGTTTTAACGAAATAGGAAAAAATTAATGGCAACAGGCACAGTTAAGTGGTTCAACTCTGAAAAGGGCTTCGGCTTTATTGCAGTAGATGGCGGTGGACAGGATGTATTCGTTCACTACTCAGCTATCCAGGGCAATGGTTACAAGTCTCTTAATGAGGGTCAGTCAGTATCTTTCGAGGTCGTCCAGGGTCCAAAGGGCCCACAGGCTGATCAAGTAACTGCTAACTAATTAACACTTCAAAAAGAAAAACCCCGGTGTATACCACCGGGGTTTTTTTATTCCTAAATTATTTAACCTGCTCACTTCTGCTAATTTTTAACCAATTAAAGAATCCCCAAATCACAAATGGCATATAAATCGCATACAAAGTTCCGGTTGGATAGTAACCATTGCTAAATGCAAAAGGAACACCAACTAAATCAACCGCAACCCAAACCAACCAAAACTCAACATAGCCACGACTCATTCCAAATGTTGCTAGTGCAGTGCCGGTAAAAATCCAGGTATCTACAAAAAGCCATTGGCCAGATTCGCCAAGGCCCTTGAAAATTTGCATTGAAATCAAAAAGAAGATGATGGTTGCCGGAATTATTATGAGCTTCTCTTTAGTTGTGGTCCAACGTGGCTCTACGGCCGGAACATTTTTGCCAAGCCGCTTATGGTGTGACCATCGGATCCAGCCATAAATGCTAACTACAATTAAAAGTAGATTTCTGCTTGCCTGTCCATAGAAATTCGCATGTTGAGTTTCGTCCCCAAATGAGAAAACTGCTCCAAGGAATACGGTAAATAAAAGCGCATCCCCCAATATTCCAACCGGCCAAGCTGCGACTAATCGACGAGCACCCAAAATCGCGCTGCTTAAGCCCAGCAATCCTCCAATAATCTCGCGCACCGCAATTGATTTGCTGCCGAAACTAATGGTTGCCTCAAATAGCCACTGCAACACAGACATTTTTACTCTCCATTTTCATTCTTTTCGAAAATTATTTTTTCGGTATCGGTGGAATTGCTCCGCTTTTTTCTAATAACGCTTTAACTTCGGAAGCAGGAGACCTATCTCCGCCAACTTTCCACTTATCCAAATATCGCCATGGGAAAACTACACCCCTTCGTACCCACCAGATATCTCGCTCTTCGGTTGGCCAACTAATTCCAAAATGTATATGCGGCGCAGTACCAGCGGCATCGCCAGAATTTCCTACATAGCCGAGCAAAGTACCCACTTCAACCCTGGTGCCGATCTCGATGCCTTCTACGATTTTGTTTAAATGTGATGCGTAGTAACGAACCCCATCATCTCCAATCATCGAGATGAAAATTCCACCTTTGGTAATTGGAGTTGGATTCTTATATGTATAGGTATCTTTTTTCCTAATCTCGTCTATCACGCCTGAAGTGACCGCAACATATCTGCAGCCTTTCTTCGCCAAAATGTCCGTAGCCGGATAATCATGATGATATCTACTGTAAGTGGGTTTGCACCCAGGGGTGCTTGGAATCGGAAATGCATATTTAGGTGCGGCATTTGCGGGAGTAATTAAAGTTAGCAGTAGGCACGCTGAGATTATTACTCGAATTCGCATGCTCAGAACCTTAACATTAACCATGGTTAATCGGGTGAAAAATGTGAAAGTGCTATTTGGTCTAAATGCTATTAGCGCGTGGTTGGGATTCGGCGGTTCATTCATCGTCAATACTTTCGACTTGGTTCCGGAAGGAGAGATTGAACCGCACTTATTTGGACCACATGCTCCTGGAATGTCCGGCGCGCTCACTCGAATAATTGATTTATTTGGATATTTCACTATTTGGAGCAACTTACTTGTGGCAGTCACCATAACAATGCTCTTCTTAAATCCGAATAAATCAAGCCAACGTTTTAAGTTATTTCGGAATACTTCTTTATTGATGATTTTAATGACGGGTATTTTGTATCACTTGCTTATCGCACCTACTGCAAATCCAGAGAGTTGGAACATTTACACAAATGCATTTCAACATTACATTACTCCGGCAATCACAGTTTTAGTTTGGTTACTAGTAGGACCTAGAAAATGGTTCAGCTTACGAATGACCATTTCGGTATTTGCAATACCTACTGCATATTTAATTTATACATTTGCTCGCGGCGCTATCATCGATAGATACCCTTATGGATTCTTTGATGTTATTGAATACGGTTACGTCTCAGTTGGCACAACCTTGGTGATGATTTACATTGCCGGGTATGTGTTAGCGCTGCTATTTCTGGCTCTGGACAAAGTCCTCTCAAGAAACAAGTAAGATTCGCTCGACGAGGGGGTAGCTCAGTCGGTTAGAGCCCCGGACTCATAATCCGGTCGTCGTGGGTTCGAGCCCCACCCTCCTCACCAACTTACTTAAACTTCTTGATTACCTTCCAGGACCAATAAAAGAGTGGAAACTGCAGCGGTAAACGAGCATAAGCAATTAGTGGATCTGGCCATTCACGACTAGACCAATCGATGGCCATCTTAATATTTGCAATATACACCGTTAAGAAAAGCGCGAGCGAAAACAGTGCGCCCCATAATCGTATGGTTTTTCCGAAAATTACTTTGGCGCTATTGCTAAGCAACATAATGCCAATGAATATCTCTGCTACACCGCTGAGATAAGTCCAGAATCTTGGATCACCAGGCAAAAAATCTGGCACGATTAAATCAAGTGGTTTTGGAATAATGAAATGTCCGATTCCCGTAAGAACGAGGAAAATTCCTAATGCGGTGCCAGGGTGTCTTCTCATAACCACATATTAAGTCAATAAACTTCTAATTAGGTTCATTAGGCAGGGACATGACATGAAAACTCGCACCAAAATTCTAATTGTCGGTATTGATGGTCTCATGATTCACAGAGTCATTGATTCTGGACGAACCATGCACTTAAAAAGTTTGCGAGATACTTCTTATTTTGTAGATACCGTAGTGGATATGCCTACCGTATCTGGGCCAAGTTGGTCGACCATACTTACAGGTCAAAGGCAGAATGTTCATGGCGTAATTGATAATCACTTCAAAAATCACAAATTAGCCGATGCACCTGATCTACTGACAAGAGCGCTAAATTCAAATTCTGATCTTAAAACTTATGCTGCAGCTGGCTGGCCGCCATTAATTGATCCCAATGATGTGGGGCCGGTAATTTCAGATTCTAGACACCTACGTTTTTACAATGATGGAGAGAAACTTGGCTATCTTCAAGTTGATGAAGAAGTTTTGAATCACGCTCTCGAAACCATTAAGAATATTTCGCCTGATTTAAGTTTTGTTTACTTCTGCGGCGTAGATGAAGCCGGGCATAAATATGGTTCAGTTGACACGCCTTACTTTGATGCAGCCGAACGCATAGATGGCTATCTAAAAAGTTTGCACCAGCTACTAGTTGATAGCAAAGATGAGTGGGTGCTAGTAGTCGTAACTGATCATGGCCATAGAGATGAAGGTGGACATGGTGGTGATTCGCATCAAGAACGTGCTTCTTTTGTGATTGGCCATGGCGTAAATCGCGATCATCCTCAGTGGCCAGATAAGTTGGCTCCACATGAGCTTTCGGATTTAATATTAAAGTTGATTGACTAGCTCGTAGAAATAGTTTGAACCAAAATCACGCTTCACGTCATCGTATTTGAGCATGCCCCACTCCCAGAAATCAAAATCTATTTCTGACATTGAATTCTGAATAGAAGCCCAAAGGGTCCATCCATATTTAGCCAAAGCTGCAAAGAGCCAAGCGCGGGCAAATTTTTCTTGGCGAAATGAGCCGTAGTACCCGACTACTAATTCCTTGAGCACCTCGACGGGCTGGCCAGATTCAGACCAGATATTACCTAGCTCAAAGCAAGGATCATTATTGCCTGAATATTCGTAATCAATTAACCAAACTTTATTTCCATCATCAATGAAATTTGCGGGTAATAAATCGTTATTGCAAGGTACTTTTCCGGAATCGGTTGCCTCTAAAGATTTCTGCAAATCATCTTCTGCCTTGGCAAAATCAAGATAACCATCAGGTAAACGAAATCCTCTTTCAGTAACAATTTTCAAATAGTTTTGTTGGATTTTAAACATATCAAAATCCAACTTAAACGGTTCAGAACTGTGCAATTTTTTTACACTCTCAGAAATTCGAATCGCGTTGTTGGCGACATCATTTCCGTCATAAGTTTTGCCCGGCAAAAAGCCAATCACTAAAAGTCCGAATTCGCCCTTGTAATCAAAGACCGGCGCCCCGACCCCATTGTCAGATGCAATTTTGGAATTATGAAATTCATTATTTCTGTCGATAGACAACAATGAAGATTCGTTGCTCGAAATTCGGGCCACAAAATCTCCGTGATCTGTCTCTACTTTGATATTTCGGTTTGTTAGCCCACCTGATAATTCAACTAAATTCTTGCGGCTATGAAGAAAAGTTGATTGATTTAGCGTCTCTCCGAAAGTATTTTCGAGTTCTGCTGCTGACATAGCCATTTGCGGATGGTACCTTTCAGAGGTGTCCGAGCAACAGGTTCCAGCTAGAGCAAAAATTGTAATTATTGGTGGCGGCGTAGGCGGCACCTCAGTTGCCTACCATTTGGCCCAACTGGGCGAAACCGATGTCGTTTTAGTAGATCGCAACGATTTAACAAGTGGATCGACTTTTCACTCCGCAGGAATGGTTGGCCAATTGCGAGCTGATCCAACACTTACAAAAATGAATATGCATTCGGCCAGCCTGTACCGAGAGTTGCAAGCAACTGATACGCCACCTTCATGGGTGGAATGCGGAAGTATAAAAATCGCATCTTCTCCAGAACGCATGGAAGAAATTCGTCGACAAATTGGATGGGCAAAGACTTTCGGTTTGGATTTACATGAAATCTCACCAGCTGAAGTTAAGGAGCGCTTTCCACTAATTAATTTGGATGGAGTTGTTGGTGCTTGCATAATGGCTACCGATGGCCAAGTTGATCCATCTCAGTTGGCGCTATCGATGGCTGCAGGTGCTAGAAAAGCAGGCATTCAGATTCACACATTCACACGAGTTCTCTCAATTTCGACGAAAGATGGTCGTGTCTGTGGCGTTGAAACCGATAAAGGATTTATCGAATGCGAAATTGTGGTCAATTGTGGCGGAATTTATGCTGCTGAAATCGGAAGAATGGTTGATGTTCGTATCCCAATTGTTCCAATGAGCCATCAATATTTAATAACTGAAAATTTCTTAGATCCCGCAGCACCCGTTATGGCTTCATTGCGTGATCCAGATAATTTGATTTACTTCCGACAAGAAGTTCAAGGCTTGCTCATGGGTGGGTATGAGAGAACTTCAAAACCATGGAAAACCAGCCGTGAATCTCTCGATGATATTCCAAAGAATTTCAATAACATGTTGCTTCCGGATGACTGGGATCGTTTTGAAGAAATTGCTGCAAATTCGCAGATGCGTGTGCCAAAAATGGCCGAACTTGGAATAAAGAGTTTTATCAATGGCCCCGAAGCATTTACGCCAGATAATGAATTTTGTCTTGGCGAAACCGAGGTTGGTGGATTCTATGTAGCTGCCGGTTACTGCGCTCACGGAATTGCAGGTGCCGGTGGAATTGGAAAGGTGATGGCCGAATGGATTGTAGGCAATGAACCACCAATGGATTTATGGCATATGGATATTCGCCGCTTTGGGCCCGCATATCGTTCGCCAGCTTTTACTTTAGATCGTATTCAAGAAAATTACGAACAGTATTACGACATTCACTACCCACTCGAAGAGCGTCAAACTTGTAGGCCACATAAAACTTCGCCGGCTTATGAATGGCACAAAGCAAATTCAGCTGTCTTTGGTGAGAAGTCATCTTGGGAAAGAGTTAATTTTTATAGCAATCACGTTGGTAATGATGAGTTACGTCCGTATGGTTGGGCTGGAAAAAATTGGTCCAATAGCGTTCAAATTGAACATAAAGCAACACGTGAATCTGCCGGAATTTTCGACGAATCTAGTTTTGCAAAGATTGAAGTAAGTGGTCCACGTGCAGGAGAATTCTTGGAATTTGTTTGCGCCAATGATGTAGTTCGGGGCACGGGGCGCGCGGTCTATACCCAGGCATTAAATTCAAAAGGCGGTATCGAAGGGGATTTCACAGTTACTCAAACTGAAGAAGAAAAATTCTTAATCGTAACTGGCACTGCATTTGCTCATCATGATGCTGGCTGGTTAAAGAAATTACGAAGAGAGCATGGCTTTGACGAAGTTTCCATTGAAGATATCACTGAGAAACTAGCAATTTTTGGAATCTGGGGACCTAAAGCTCGAGAAATCCTGCAGGGCTTAACCACTTCAGATATGAATAGCGCTGCTTTTCCATTTATGCATTCCAAAGAGATTGTTATAAATAAGGTAACAATCCGTGCGACTCGAATTACCTATGTTGGCGAATTAGGTTGGGAACTGTATATCCCAGTTGAACACGCACTAGGAATCTGGGAACTATTGTTTAACGCCGGTGGTTTTCCTTGCGGATATAGAACTATCGAATCGCTTAGACTTGAAAAAGGTTATCTTGCTTGGGGTGGCGAAATAAATACTGAAAATAACCCATATGAGGCGGGACTAAGTTTTGCAATTTCCAAGAAGAAGCAGAACTTCTACGGGGCCAATGCTCTTAACAATTTAACTGATCCAAAACGTAAATTAGTTGCAATTACCTTTGATGACATCCGACAGGTTCCAATTGGTAGTGAACCAATTAAAGTCGGAGAAAAAGTAATTGGCAGAATTAAATCTGGTGGACAGGGGTACTCAATTAATAAAGCAATTGGCTATGCCTATATTCCTACTGAGTACACATCGCCTGGCACCTCTATTGATGTGGAATTCTTTGGTGAATGGATATCAGGAACCGTAGCTTCGACTCCGCTTTATGATCCATCCGGCTCAAAGATAAAGAGTTAGTATGGAAATCGGGCTGGATGATGCTTATTCATTAAAAACGCCTGAAGATAATAAGAATTTGTACGCAAAATGGGCGGCAACATACGAATCTGATTTTGTTGCAAATCAGGGATATCAGCATCCAAAAGTAATCGCAGAGCTATTTGATTCCCATCTTCCTGAATTGAAAACGGTGGTCGATATTGGCACCGGCACGGGATTGGTGGGCAAATACCTTTCAAAGCTTCGCCCAGGTTTGATTATTGATGGAATAGACATCTCCCCTGAGATGTTAGCTGAGGCATCAAAGAAAAAAGTTTATCGTAACTTGTTTGAACGAGATTTAACCAAATCAATCAAGGATGTTGCTAATCCTTACGACGCATTAATCACTATTGGAACATTTACTCATGGACATCTTGGACCTGAAACACTCTTGAATCTATTCCCTCTTGTCAAGGAAGATGGATATTTTGTTATTGCCGTTAATGAGAATTTTTTTCACCAACAAAATTTTCTTGAATTTCTAACTTCGCAGCAAGTTCGAATATCTTTAATGGAGAAAGTCCATGTCTATGACGTATCTAGTGCACATCGTGATTCCATGAATGTGGTGATTATTTTTCAATGAAACCGGAAACCTGGAGTGCCACTAAGAGCAGCAAGTACTTGCCAAAACCAAAGGCCAGCGATCACAAGTATCGTCGTGGCGTACTTGGTTGCGTAACTGGTTCAAAGCAATACCCTGGTGCCGCACTTCTAACTACCTCGGCAGCATTGGCAGTTGGAATTGGCATGGTTAGATACTTTGGGCCAGAAACTGTAAAACGAGCTGTTATTCAAAATCGACCTGAGGTGGTCGTTCAAACTGGTCCAGTCAACGTCTATCTTCTGGGAAGTGGAGTCCCTGCAAAAAAATCTCTTCTTAGAAAGTTCACTATGGAGATGGCTAATCGAGCGGATTTACCTAAAGTATTGGATGCTGGTGCGCTTTATTTAACGGGCAGCAGCAAATCTCCAACCATAATCACACCGCATGCAGGAGAATTAGCAGAACTATTAAAGGTATCTGCCACCAAAATTGAAGCTGAGCCCATTTACTATGCATTAGATGCAGCTAGAAAATTTAAAGTAACAGTCTTACTGAAAGGCAATAAAACCGTAGTCGCCAATGATCACCGAGTAATTCAACTTCCAGCTGCAAGTAGTTGGCTGGCCACAGCTGGCACTGGCGATGTGCTTGCCGGATTACTTGGTGCACTCTTAGCTTTAAATCACAAAGCGGTAACCAAAGATAATCTGATCGAGCTGGGTGCTACCGCTTCATTTATACATGCCCAGTCAGCTAAACGCTCTTCGAATGGTCCAATTGACGCACAAAAAATGATTGACCAGATTACCAAGGTAGTTTCTCAACTTTCCAAATAGGGCTACCCCACTTTCCTCACGAATTTCTCACATTTGAAAATATGAACATGGGTTTAAGGACTTTTATATACGGTGAAGAAGGATTCACAAATATCGTACTGGCAAACTCATTATCAATGCTTGGCTTGGATATTATCGGCGAAATTGACAATGAATTCACTGCCTTTAATCAAATATCACAACATAGACCTGAAGTTGTGGTCTTGCTAATCGAAAAAGGGCAACTCAAAGCAATTGAGTTGGGAAAATCTCTAAGAAAACTATTTCCGAAAATGGGAATTGTGATCGCCACAAGAAGTGAAGATCTCCGTTTACTTGGAATCGAAAAGACAGATTTGCCAAAAGGAAGTATAGTTTCAAAATTAACTAGCCATTCAGATTTAGATACTTTGAAAAAATCAATTCTCAAGGCGCCTGAATGCACCAATTCTGAACCTGAATTTCATACCTACAATTTGCTTTCTGATACGCAGGTTGAAACTTTTCGGTTGATGGCAGATGGAAATTCAAATTCTGAAATTGCAAAGATGAGATTTGTGTCAGAAAAATCTGTGGAACAGATGTTGGCACGTATAGCAGCAACCCTGGGAATACCTTATGATCGAAAACATAATTCCAGAATTCAGCTTCTAAACTCCTATTACGAGCTAGTTAACGGTCATAAGTAATCGCTTACGATAGGTTTAACTCATGGAGTTAAACCATCTCAAAAGCCAATGGAATGAGATTCTTTTTGCACTCGAAGCGCGAAATCGAGTTGCGTGGCTAACTTTTTTTGATGCCCGCTTGGCAAAGCTTGAGGGGAATTTACTTCATCTAGATTTCTCAGATTCAGAGAAATTTTCAGGTGATCATTCTTATTTAGATTCGCGCACTAAATTCTTACCTGTGCTATCAGAAGTCATCAAAGAAATTACCGGTTCTGACTTGGAGATTAATTGGTGAAAAGAATTATTTTAGGTTGGCTCTCGCTATCGCTTTTACTAATTGGAATCGAAGGAGCAAGCGCTGCTAATACGCTCTCTTTAAATATCACAAAGACTCCGACAATTGGAGAATCTAAAGTTACGCTCTACGGAATATTGAAGCCTGCCCGAAATAATGTACAAGTTCGAATTCAAGTTAATTTAAATGGCAACTGGACAAATACCTCGCTCGGTGCCAAGACTAAATCAAGTGGTTCTTGGAAAATTGAAGTAGTTTCGACAGCTCTGGCAGGTTCTGCGACCTACCGAGCTGTGGCTGGGTCTGTCTATTCCAATCAACGTAAATTTACAATTGATCCCGAAAGCGCAATTACTCAATCAGACCCTACTTCAATGATTGAGTTAGCAGGTCCTGGCGGTCGCATACACGGTGTAGATATAAGTCGCTGGCAACATCCAGGTGACAAATTAATTGATTTTACAAAAATGTATAAAGCTGGGGTTCGCTTTGTAATGATCAAAGCATCCGATGGTAAAGATAAATCAGATATCGATGCGCGTAAGTGGCTATCAATCGACATGGATGGCGCACAAGCTGCAGGTCTTTACACTGGTTTTTATCATTATGCCTATTTACCGAATTCCACAGATCCTGAAACAGTAATCACTGAAGCACGCACTCAGGCGCAGAAGGCTATTTGGAGATTAGCGTCGGTTGGTGGCTATAACGAACGCACCCTTCCTTATGCTTTAGATTTAGAAAATAATTGCATTCAATACAGTGGAAGCAAATGCACAAAATACACTTCAAAAAAATTAGTGACTTTATTTGCAACTACATGGTTAACTACCGTTAAAGAGGCAACGGGCCGAACACCAATGCTCTACTCCTATTCTCAATTCTTAGAGAATGCAATGATCAGAAATTCTGAACTTAGTAAATATCCGCTTTGGCAAGCTCATTATGGAATTAATCCAGCTGATCCGCTAGGTCAACCTGGACAGAAACTAAGTGGTTGTTATGTGCACTCATGGACAAATTCAAGTTGCACTTCTGAATGGGTCGTTTGGCAGTACTCGTCTTGCGGTATCGGAAAGAAATATGGCGTACCGAGCGGAAGATTGGACTTAAACGTTTATCGTGGAGATGTTAATTCGTTTTTAGAACTAACCAAAGGAATCTGGATTCCACAGATTGCTGACATGATGCCGATTAACGAACCTTCAAATATGCAATTGGATTCCGCGTCATATTCGACAAGCGACAAACCTGCGACTTTTCAATTAAATGTTTTGCGACCAAGTGGTCTACCGGTCGTAACAGGTACTGTGAAATTGGTGCTGCCCGATAAGAGCATTCTGCTTGATCAAAGCGCGGTTCGTGCAAAGAGTGGGTCTTTCAAATTGACAGTTAAAGGGATACCGGTTGGAATATGGAGCGCTTCGCTTCAGTTTATTGATAATTCCGGTACTCACGCTAAAGCCATAATTCCAATTGAATTAACTATTGCTCAAGGTGAAAAGCCAACCACAACTGTTTCGCCAAGCCCTAAACCAGGTACCTCTACAAAAGTTACCGCAGATTCTTGCCGCGGACAGATAATTAATTAAAAACAGCTTGCTAAATCTTAGTTAGGTTAGCAGCCGATTCTTTGGCACATTCAACTAACTTTACATATTCTGCAATTGATGCCTTTTTCTGTGGCGCTTTCCATTTCAGATGAGGTGCAATCAAATCTGCAATACTCTGGGCCAAATCCAAGCCAAAGTTTGGGGCTTCAAACCAGATGCGAGTTCTGCGTTCCATGACATCCGCAACTGTTTGAGCACCTTCAGACATTACCGAGTAAACAATTTCCGCTTTCAAATAAGGCAAATCTCTTGAAACTGGAGTTGCTAATTTGCGGTCTTCTGAAATTAATTCAAGTAGATCACTAATGTCAGAGCCATAGCGATTCAATAAATGTACTAAGGTTTCGGATTTTAAGTTGTATCTCGCAGCAAGTGCGTCTACTTGTTGGGTCAGTGCCCAATATCCGTCGGCACCAATAATTGGTAATTTAGATGTAACGCTTTCGTTAGTTAATTTGGTAATGTCATTAGTTGCCATATCTACAGCATCTTTTGCCATCACTCGATAAGTTGTGTATTTTCCGCCAGCCAAACTAACAAAACCAGGGACTGGTCTATCTACAGTGTGTTCGCGAGAAAGCTTTGTGGTGTCAACATCCTTTTTATTTGCTACTAACGGACGAAGTCCCGCAAAAACACCAATAACTTGTTCAGTACTAATTCGTGGTGAAAGCACCCGATTGGCCTGTTCAATTATGTATTGCACATCTGAGCGATCAGCTAAAGGTTCGTTTGGATCACCTAGATACTCGGTGTCAGTAGTACCAATCATCCATTGGTCTTTCCATGGAATGATAAAGAGAACTGATACTGCGGTCTTGATAATGATTCCTTCGTCGGCCTTTATGGCATTGCCTGGAAGCGTTATGTGAACGCCCTTGCTCATCTTTACTTCATAACCTGGTTCGATACCAAAGCTTTTGTGCAGTTGATCGCTCCATACGCCTGCGCACATAATCACCGTAGAAGCTTTTACATTAATTTTCTTCTTTGAATCTAAATCTGCAACTACTGCACCAGTTACGCGTTTGCCCTTCTTAATCAAAGAGTCAACTTTTGCGTGAGTGATTATTGCTGCGCCGTGACGTTTTGCGGTTCGAGCAATCATCATTGTGTGACGTGCATCGTCAACTTGTGCGTCAAAATACCGAATAGCTCCGGTTACTACATCTGTACGCAAACTAGGTGCAATTTCAGAGATTGTTTTCTGAGAAAGATGCTTATGTCCTGGTAGTGCTCTTTTAAATCCACGCAGTGCGTCGTATAGCGCCAGTCCTGCGCCTACATAAGTACGTTCTTTAACTTTTTCATGCAACGGGTAAAGAAAAGCTACCGGCTTTACCAAGTGCGGCGCCAAAGATGAAACTAAAAGTTCGCGTTCGTGTAGAGCTTCACGAACTAATTTAAAATCGTATTGTTCTAAATATCTGAGTCCACCGTGAATCAATTTACTAGAGCGACTTGAGGTACCTGAAGCAAAATCATTACCTTCAACTAATGCGACAGTCAACCCTCTGGTAACTGCATCTAGTGCAACACCAACTCCGTTAATTCCGCCACCAATAACGAGTACGTCAAAATGTTCTTTGGCGAGGCGGGAAAGGTCTTCCGCTCTCTGCTGAGGATTTAGGCTGGAATCAAACATTACTCGCCAATCTTATCGTTAGTTAAGTAAAGTTCCTATGTGACTTTCATTGGCAGCCTAGATCAAGGCACAACTAGTACTCGATTTATCATTTTTAACGAATTAGGTGAGATTGTTGGGCAAGAACAGATTGAACATGAGCAGATTTTGCCAAATCCTGGTTGGGTCGAACATGATGCTGAAGAAATTTGGCTTAACACCTTAAAGGTAATTTCTGGAGCTCTTTCAAAAGCGAATTTAAAAAATAGTGATTTAGCTGCGATAGGTATCACTAATCAACGAGAAACCGTGGTCGCCTGGGATAGAAAATCTGGTAAACCCCTCGCTAATGCCATTGTTTGGCAAGACACGCGTACCGCCGACTATTTAGAAAAATTTTCAGAAAGCAACAAAGCGCTAATTACTAAAAAGAGTGGCACTCCGATTGCGCCATATTTCTCTGCAAGTAAGATGAATTGGTTGCTAAAAAATAAAATTAAAGACAATAGCAACTTGGCATTTGGAACTATCGATTCTTGGCTGCTTTTCAATCTAACGGGTGAATTTGCTACAGATGTAACCAATGCATCTCGAACTCAACTTATGAATTTAGAGACTCTCGATTGGGACGATGAGCTTTTAGCAATTTTTGAAATCGATCGAGATTGGTTGCCTGTAATTAAATCGTCATCAGAGATCTTTGGTAAAACCTCTGACGGAATTCCTGTTTCAGCGATACTTGGAGATCAGCAGGCTGCCATGGTTGGGCAAACTTGTTTTGATAAAGGCGAATCTAAAACTACTTATGGCACGGGCAACTTTGCATTAATTAGCACTGGGTCTGAATTAGTTAGATCAAGACATGGCCTAATAACCACCGTGCTATTTAAGTTAGGAAACGCTCCGGTTCAATATGCTTTAGAGGGTTCCGTTGCAGTAACCGGTTCAGCAATTCAATGGCTTCGAGATCAACTAGGAATCATTAATTCTTCGGCAGAGGTCGAAACTTTGGCTTCATCAGTTCCGAATAATGGCGGAGTGTATTTTGTTCCGGCATTTTCAGGGCTTTTTGCACCCTATTGGCGAAGTGATGCTCGAGGAGTAATCATTGGATTAACAAGAGCCAATACCAAGGCACATATTGCTAGGGCCGCACTTGAAGCGATTTGCTTTCAAACTAAAGAAGTTATCGATGCCATGGAAGCTGATTCTGGGATTAAATTAAAAGAGATGCGCGTTGATGGCGGAATTACAAACAACAGACTATGTATGCAATTGCAATCAGACATAATGGGAATTGATATCGTGAAACCAGTTATAACTGAGACAACTGCGCTAGGTGCAGCATTTGCTGCTGGTTTAGCGGTCGGTGTTTGGAAAGATACCGAACAAATTAAGAAAATTTGGCGTAAAGAAAATACCTGGCAATGTCAGAGTGATGAGCTTTCCCGAAAATCAGACTTCGATAAATGGCAGAAGGCAGTTACCCGAACCTTCGCTTTAGCTGAACTGAACCAGTAAGATAGCCTTCTATGGAGCTGCGTGGAGTAATTCGAACTGATCGCGAAATGTCAGATGGCAGAACCATCCGCTATTACGACAGTAAAGTAACCGAAAGAAATGCAGTCGATAAAAGACCTAAAGAAGAGCAACCAGGTATCGGCGAATTACGCTTTGATCCATTGGTAAATGAGTGGATAGCAATTTCCGCTCATCGCCAGAATCGAATTTTCTTGCCTCCCAAAGAGCTCTGCCCGCTCTGTCCAACTACAAGCGATGAGTTGTTAACAGAAATTCCCGAGACTGATTATGAAGTCGTAGTTTTTGATAATAAATCGCCTTCACTTAGACCACCTTTAGGCGATAACGCTCTTCCTGATTATGCCGGACCTGAAACTGATGAAGGTAAAGCGATTGGTAAATGTGAAGTTATTGTTTTCAACTCGGATCACGGACAATCATTCTGCGATCTATCAGAAACCCAGGTACGTACCCTGCTTGAAGCTTGGCGTGATCGCACTTATGAGCTCTCAAAAGAGCCATTTATTCGCCATATTGCCCCGTTTGAAAACCGCGGCGAAGAAATTGGCGTAACTTTGCATCATCCGCATGGCCAAATTTATGCCTATTCATATCTGCCGCCTCGTGTTGAAAAAATGCTCGCTGCTGCAAAACGCTACAAACATGAATTTGGTCGAGTGCTATTTGATGAAATTGTAAAACGAGAAATTGCAGATAAAGTGCGAATTGTTTGCCAAAACGAACATTGGATTGCTTATGTTCCATATGCTGCCCGTTATCCATATGAAATTCATGTTGCGCCAATTGCTCCAGTTGCAGATTTAACGGAGTTGACCTCCGAGCAGTGCGACTCATATCCAAAAATTGCATTAGAAGTCATGAAGAGATTAGATGGAGTTTACGGAGTGCCGATGGCTTACATTGCTGCCTGGCATCAAGCTCCAGTTCGGGAAGGTAGAGATCTGCTAAGACTTCATTGGCAAATTACATCTGTAAGACGTGCGCCTGGAAAATTAAAATATCTTGCTGGATCTGAATCTGCAATGGGTGCATTCATTATGGATGTAACTCCCGAACAATCAGCGGCCCAATTGCGCGAGGTTAAACTTTGAGAATTCTAGTTACTGGTGGCGCCGGATACATTGGCGCAACTGCCGTTGCTATGTTGTTGGAAGCTGGATATGACGTAACTGTATTGGATGACTTAAGTACAGGTCATTCAGACGTAATTCCTACAGAAGCCAAATTTGTTAAAGGCTCTCTTCTATCAAATCAAGACTTAGACGAAGCGCTCACAGGCTGCGATGCGGTAATGCATTTCGCAGCTAAATCTTTGGTCGGCGAATCAGTTGAAAAACCAGATTTATATGCTGAAGTAAATGTTGGCGGATCTAAAGCGCTTTTTTCAAAGATGAAAGCACATGGCATTAAGAAGATAGTGCTCTCCTCCACCGCTGCTACCTACGGCGAACCTAAGCGCGTGCCTATCTCTGAAAACGATGAACCAGCCCCAAAAAACCCATATGGCGCAACAAAACTTGAAATTGACAGAATGGTGGCGACATCAGGATTCTCTGCAATTTCACTCCGATATTTCAATGTAGCAGGCGCATTGCAAAGTGCTAATGGCTGGCTGGCTGAACGACATAATCCAGAGACGCATTTAATTCCTAACATTTTGAAAGCAACTAATGATGCTCCCGTAAAAATATTTGGTACTGATTGGCCAACTGAAGATGGCACTTGCATCAGAGATTACATTCACGTGGTTGATTTAATTGAGGCACATATTAAGGCTTTAGAAACTCTGCCTGAAGCTAAGCATGAAATTATTAATTTAGGCTCTGGGGATGGCTACTCGGTAAGACAAGTTATTGCAGCGGCCGAAAAAGCTGTTGGTCACAAAATTCCTGCAATTGAAAGCGAACGTAGAGCAGGTGATCCTGCAATTTTAATTGCAGATATTACAAAAGCGAAAAGCTATTTAAATTGGCAACCTAATCGTGGAATTGATCAAATGGTTCTGGATACTTGGAATTCAATAAAATGACATTTCAATCTGTATTTGGCGCTGACCCAGATATAATTGCAGCAGCACCAGGTAGAGTAAATTTGATTGGTGAACACGTAGATTATTCAGATGGATATGTTCTGCCATTTGCTATTTCAAGCAGAACCACGGTTTCGATTAAGAAGCGGCCAGATCAAAAGATTCGATTAGCCTCAGCACAGAGAAATACTGCGATTTTCGAAACTTCAATTACCGACCTAAAGCCCAAATCTGATGGCAAATGGGAGCGTTACCCACTTGGAGTGATTTGGGTACTTGGAATCAAAGAGGGATTGGATATATACGTTGATGGCAAAGTGCCTTTAGGAGCTGGTCTCTCTTCATCAGCAGCCCTTGAATGCAGCGTAGCAACTGCGCTAAATGCGCTTTTTAATTTGAATTTAGATTTAAAAGATTTAGCACGAGCTACGCAAAGGGCAGAAAATGAATTCGTAGGCGTGCCTTGCGGCATTATGGATCAATCTATTTCACTTATGGGCAAAGCTGGCCATGCACTTCTTCTTGATTGTCGGGATTTATCTACCAAATTAGTCAAAATGGATTTAGCTGAGAGTAACTTGGAACTATTAATAATTGATACCCAGGCACATCACTCATTAGTTGATGGTGGTTACGCAGAACGACGTGCCGCTTGCGAATCGGCTGCCGCTAAATTAGGTAAATCAATGCGCGAATTGTCATTAGAAGAATTAGAGGCAGGCAAGAGCAAGTTAACTGAAACCGAATACCGTAGAGCTCGACATGCGGTTACAGAAATTGCTCGAGTGGTGAAATGTGTGACTGCGCTTGAAAGCAAAGATTTTGATTTAGTTGGATACCTAATAAATAAATCGCACGCCTCGCTTCGAGACGATTACAACGTTTCTTGCCCAGAACTTGATGTTGCGGTTGATGCAGCTATCGCTGCCGGCGCTATAGGCGCGCGAATGGTTGGCGGTGGTTTCGGCGGAAGCGCCATTGCTCTTGTAAAACAATCAGAGATTGAAAAAACTAAGACCGCAGTGATGGCTGCATTTGCAAGTAATGGATTTAAAGCGCCAAGATTTTTTGAAAGCTTGCCTTCGCAAGGCGCTGAGTTAATACTTAATTAACTTAAATTAACTTTAATTCACTGGAATTACAGAGATTACTTCTACTCCACCAATTGCACTTAATACTTGAACTAAATCCGTTGGATCACTACCTGGCACCGCGACTGTTATATCGTCATAGCCTTTGCCATCTTCGCTTTTAACGACAACTAAACCTCGAATATCTCCGCCTGCAAATCCAATTGCTGAGGCCACCGCGCCTAATGAACCCGGTCGATCAGGAAGGGTGATATGCAATCGAAAAAGCGCCATAGCCTTAGTGTAGCGAAGTCGGCTATGGCGCTTTTTCGTTAGTTTTAACTACCTTAACTACCTTAACTACCTTAACTACCTTAACTGCTTGGTGCAGAACCTAATTTCACGCTAAATGTCTTGGTTCCGCCGGCAGGAAGTTCTACTACAACGCTAACGGTTGTACCTGGTGCGTATGAGCGAATTTTTACAATCGCTGCGACCTCATCAGTGATACGAACTCCATCGATTGATTTGATAATCGAACCAGCTGGAATTCCTGCCTTTTCGGCACCTTCGCCAGAACTTAATCTAGCGATTTTGGCGCCCACACCCGTATACGTAGTGTCGAAGAAGATTCCCAGCACTGGTCTAGTTGATTTTCCACTATTGATTAATTCATCAATAGTTCGTTTGGCTTCGGTAATTGGAATTGAAAAGCCTAGACCAATTGATCCTGAAGTACCGCTGGATAAAGTTGCAATCGCTGAATTGATTCCAATAATTCGTCCACTCCCATCTAGAAGTGCACCTCCAGAATTTCCTGGGTTGATTGCGGCATCAGTTTGAATTGCATTTACATAACTCTCTTGACCATAAGAGCCTGTCGTTACTGGTCGATTCAATGCAGAGATAATTCCGCTTGTTACTGTTGAGGCTAGGCCAAGTGGAGAACCGATCGCAACAACTGGGTCTCCGACAACAAGTTTGGTGGAATCTCCGAGAGTTAATTCTGGGAGATTTCCTTTGGAAATTCTGACTACTGCTAAATCATAATTACTATCTCTACCTACAATTGTTGCTGGGTATTGATCACCGTTATTTAATTCAACAATTAGTCGCCCAGATGAACTAAGTGCGAACTCTTGCACTACGTGATTGTTGGTCACAATAAAAGTTGAGAGCGCATTGGATTTGTAAACCCAACCGGAACCAGAACCTGAGCCAGATGGAGTAGCTACCTCCAGCGAAACCACACTTGGGCCGGCAGTGGCAGCAATTGCGGATACATCTATCGAATCACCGCTGATCGAAACTACCTTTTGTCCATTTCCACAAACACCATTCTTTGAAAGATAGAGCGCATTTGTAGAAGTCACGCAGGCTTTTGAGCCTGGAGTTATTGATGGTGCGGCATTTGAAATTCCACCCACAAAGATGGCGCCTGCCGCGAAACCAACACCCACTTTGGTAGCCGTGCTATTCAAAATATTCATGTCTAGAGAATGCCTTTTTAAACTAAAAAATTCCTGAGAATTAAGTTAAATCTCGACAATATTCTTACCGATAATTTTGACCTTAATCTTCTCTAGCGGGCGTGGTGCCGGGCCAGCAACAACTTTGGCCGACTTCATGGGATCAAAAGCTGCCCCGTGGCAAGCGCACCTTAATTGCTTTAGAGATGGCGCATATTCGACGGTGCATCCTTGATGGGTACAAGTAAGGTTGTAAGCAAAGACCCCGGTCTTAGTTCTAAATAACAGCGCAGGAGCACCGGACGCTGAAGTGAAATTAAAAGTGCCGCCAACTGGAACTTTACTGAGCGCAACAATTCGTTTGTTCGCTGCCTTTGCAATCGGCAATACATTTCGCGGAAATAAATGTCCTAATCCCATAAATGCACCTGAAATGCCAGCAACAGCACCAATGCGCATAACACCACGACGATTAATATCAAATCTCATTGCACCAAGCCCTCTTCTCCCACTTAGACCATTTTGCAAAATTAGAAAATATGCTAACCACATCACTGCATATGCAGTATCACTTCCGTAAAAATATGGTCGAACATTAAAAGTAGCGGTTAACCAAAGTCCAATTGATATTGAGAATCCCGCTAATGCAGAGATTCTTGGCACCACGAACATTAATGTTGCTACGCCAACTGCAAACTCTCCAAAAATCGTTAGCCAACCAAGCAAAACGGCATAATCGTATGATTGAATTAAAAATGAACCGATTGGAGAGTTCTTAGAAAAGGCTTCAATTTGTGCGCCGATATAAGTTGCGCCACCAGGATTTAAAAATCCTGGATCTGATGCTTTATCCCAGCCGCCATAAATCCAAGTTATGCCAAGCCAAGCTCTTAGTAGACGCGTAGCCGGGCTCTGAGAACGCCAAGAGGCTGAAATGGACTTTGGATGAAATGCCATAGAAAAAGAGTAATGGTTATTTCTTAAAAAAAGCTCCCTGACTTGGACTCGAACCAAGAACCTGCCGGTTAACAGCCGGCTGCTCTGCCATTGAGCTATCAGGGAATACTGCGAGGGCAAACTCTACAACAAGCCCTGCTAAGGTAAAAATCGGCTATTTATAGGGATTTTATATAGAACCTAGCGCCTTTTCGCGCAAAGCTCGGCGCTGCGATTCCAATGCAACTAATTCAGTGAATAGACCTTCGTACTCAGCATCGTTTGGATTCACCCGTTGTAATTTCGATTTAGCATCTGCAATTGTTCTTGAAATCGCAACTTCATGTAAACGCGCCACAATTGATTCCACATATCGATCTGAAATTTCGCCATCTGATCTGATTGGCTCCACTGATAACTCTGTGAACAAGGACTTTAATTCTTCATTTTCAATATTTTCAAGCTTTGCACCTGCTTCGATGGCGCCTCGCATGGCTTGATAGGCAGGATGTGAAAATGAATTTGCAGGTAATTCGCTCCAGCCTAAAACTAAAGTGGGAACCTGAAGTTTTGCTTTCAAAACCTCGCGCTCCAAAATTAAAGTTGGTTCTTTTGGATCAGGTCTCCAATTTCCAATAACTGGATCATTCTTAACAACCGCACTCTTACCAGCTATTTGAGTTACCGCTGATAAAACTGGATCAATATCCATTCCCAACCAGAGCGCTAATTGCTTAACGTACTCAGGGCGTAGCGCCTTATTCTTAATGCGAGCAACCATAGGAGCGGTAGCAGCCAGAGCATTCACACGCCCCTCGGCATTTTGTAGATCATGTTTCTTCAATTCTGTGCGAATTGCGAATTCAAAAAGTGGAATTCGACTCGCGATTAAGTCGCGAAGTGCAGCATCGCCATGCGCCTGTCGAAGTTCGCATGGATCCATTCCACTTGCTTCAACAGCTACAAATGTTTGAGTTACGAATTTTTGATCATCTTCATAAGCTCGAAGCGCTGCTTTTTGCCCAGCGGCATCGCCATCAAATGTAAAGATAACCTCTCCACGAAAGGCATCATCATCCATCAATAAATTACGCAGAACTTTGATGTGGTCATCACCAAAGGCGGTGCCGCAGGTAGCTACTGCTGTGGTTACACCTGCCAAATGCGCCGCCATCACATCGGTATAGCCCTCTACAACCACTACTTGGCGCTTAGCGGCAATCTCTTTTTTGGATCGATCAAGCCCATAAAGCACTTGGCTCTTCTTATAAATCGGAGTTTCTGAGGTATTTAAATACTTGGGACCTTGATCTTCTTCAGATAATTTGCGCGCTCCAAATCCGACCACTTCGCCAGTGATATTTCTAATTGGCCAAATTAATCGATTGCGAAATCGGTCAATCATTCCTTTCTGGCCCTCTTTAGATAAACCTGCAACTTCTAATTCTTCTCCGGTAAAGCCCTGTGCCCTTAAGTATTTTGTGAGCGCATCCCATTCATCCGGAGCATAGCCAACTCCAAAACTTTCACATGCGGCTCTATCAAAACCTCGTTTAAGAAGGAAATCGCGACCAATTTGGGCAGCCGGAGAATTCAAATGTTCTGCATAAAATTTTTGAGCCGCTTCGTTGGCAGCTATTAGACGACTTTTAAGTCCTGGTTTGTAATCACTTGATTTCCCGCCTTCATAGTTAAGTTGATAACCAATTCGTGCTGCGAGTTTCTCTACCGCTTCAACAAAAGCGATATGTTCGATATCCATTAGGAACTTGATTACATCTCCACCTTTGCCACAGCCAAAACAATGGAAGTAACCTCGAGACAAAGTCACATGAAAAGATGGAGATTTCTCATCATGAAATGGGCAAAGGCCTTTCTTCTGATCTCCGCCTGCTTGCTTGAGTGGCAGATAATCATTTACAACATCGTCGATACGTACATTCTCGCGAACATACGCCACGTCTTCATTGCGAATCATGCCGCTCATGAGGACAACCTAGCGTGTAATGCATATGCCGCAGGATCGGTAAGACTTGCAACTTGGTCAATGATTACTCTTAAGCGTGAATTTGGCGATTCATGCCACGCGTCCAGAAAAACAGTGTCTAGCACTTGTGCGCCAGCAGCTTGAATCATCTCCACTAACTCATAAATTACTTGACGTTGCTTTGCATATCGAGCTTGGGCTTCCGGTGCCTGAATCAAATAAAAGGCGCTGATTGCCTTTAAAAGAGCTACTTCTACCAATTGATTTCTAGGGATAACCAAATCTGCATCAAATCGCTTTAACTCTCCGGCGCCATATCTATCTCTCGTGGCCCGCTCTGATTCAAATACGAATCTACCAATTAATTGGCTGGTGGAATCTTTAAGTTTTGCTAAGTCTCTATGCATGCCATCAAAGTCTGCCGGCCAACATGATAATTTTTGAAGTCTGACTAAAGCTGACTCGGTCTCCTCTTTACCGCACTCTAAGTAGCTTTTATCTAAAATCGTATGAATTTCAGAAAGATCGTTTTCAATATCAGGAACACTCAATTGACTAGCCACGATGGCATCCTCAAAATCATGAACAGAATAAGAGACATCATCAGACCAATCCATGATTTGAGCTTCAAAAGTTCTCTGACCTATTGGAGCGCCTTCACGCATCCAATTGAAAATTTCAAGATCATCTGAGTAAACTCCAAATTTTTTTGGATTTGACGATGCACTCCATGGGTACTTAGTACAAGCATCTAAAGAAGCTCTTGTTAGATTTAATCCGACGCTTCGTTTTCCGTCATAAGTTTTTGCTTCTAATCTGGTTAGAATTCTAAAAGTTTGTGCATTTCCTTCGAAGCCGCCAATATCTTTAGCAACTTCAGCTAAGGCAGTTTCACCATTGTGGCCAAATGGTGGGTGTCCTAAATCGTGAGCTAAACAGGCGGTATCTATTAAGTCTGGATCTGCTCCGAGAGAGGCACCAAATTCACGACCAATCTGTGCGCATTCAAGTGAGTGCGAAAGTCGAGTTCTTTGAAAATCATTCTCCCAGGGAACTGCTACTTGAGTTTTTGCAGCTAACCTACGAAGCGCAGCAGAATGAATTAATCTGGCGCGATCGCGCATAAATTCAGTACGGCCGGGGCGTTTTGCTGGCTCAGCTATAAATCGCTCGCTATCACGCGCTTCGTACATAGAAGTTAGCCTAACCCGATAGCCGAAAGACCAGTACTTTCCAGATGGTCGCTAACGTGAATTCCTAGCTTTTCTAGCGTGCGATAGGCAATATAGGCATTTCCTTCGCGCCACAAGTATCGAAGAGATGAGTTTTCTAATGTAAACGGACCGCTTTTAACCGGCGAACAGGTGGCATTAATTCCAAGGTCATCTGAAATATACATAGATCTCTTGCAATGGTATGGATCGGTAACGATGATAACTTGATTAATTCCATTCAACTTAAAATAATCAGCAAAAGCTTTTACGCTCTTGATGGTATCTCTTCCCTCTCCAATTTCAATCGCATCATTTCGCTTGATTCCATTTGCAATCAACCAACGGCGGCCCGCACGAGCTTCAGTAAATCTATCTCCTGGTGCTCCGCCACCGACAGTTAGCACCTTCTCTACTAAACCAGATTTGTAAATTCGTAGCGCCTCTTCCAAACGCGCTTCTAGCGCGTCACTTGGACGACCATCATATTGAGCGGCTCCCATGACAACCGCAAATTTAGAACTAGTAACCTTTGGGTAATGCGCTTCATACCAAACTTGGGCAAAGAAAAAAGTTGGAATTCCAATAATCACTAGAAAAATTAATGATATAAATCTACGAATCAATTTAAACATCTTTAATTTTCATCCACCGCTAAAAGCATCTTCTAATTCCAAGTGAACCAGCTCGTCTGGATCTTTAAGCCAGCCATCTGGAAGCGTTGGGGGTCTTCCGTGGCTGGTACGACCGCGAGGTTTTTCGCCAACTTCCTGCGGATAAGGCTGATCTTCTAATTGATCTAATAAGCTGCGAAATTCTGCTAAGGAACTAATCATCCCAAATTGACGTCTTAATTCTTGTTTTACCCTGAAACCTTTTAAGTACCAGGCCATATGTTTTCTCAAGTCTTTACAACCACGATCTTCGGATTCGAAATATTCAACAATTAATTCGCCATGACGGAACATCACTTCTCGCACTTCAAAAAGGGTAGGTAAATAACGTTCATTGCTGCCATTAAATGAATTAACTAAATCCCTGAAAAGCCAAGGTCTGCCTAGACAACCACGCCCTACAACCACACCGTCGCAACCAGTCTCTTTAACCATCCGAACGCCATCTTGACCTGACCAAATATCACCATTTCCAAGCACCGGTATTCCAGTTGGCCGCAAATGCTCTTTTAATTCTGCAATTGCGCTCCAATCAGCTTTTCCTTCATACATCTGAGCGGCGGTTCTAGCATGTAGCGCTACCCATATGACTCCAGCTTGCACAGCTGAATCTGCCGCTTCTAGAAAAGTTTTATGATCACTATCAATTCCGATTCGCATCTTTACAGTTACGGGAATTCCAAATGGTTTAGCAGCATCAACTGCATTTTTCACGATACTTGAAAATAATTTACGTTTGAAAGGTAGAGCCGCACCGCCACCTTTGCGAGTTACTTTTGGAACCGGGCAGCCAAAATTCATATCAATATGGTCTGCTAAATCTTCTTTACCAATCATCTCTACCGCTTGGCGCATCACAGTTGGGTCTGTTCCATACAATTGCACGCTTCGCGGCCATTCCCCTGCGCCTGGTTTCATTAATCTGAAAGTTTCTTCACGACGTTCGATTAGCGCACGCGCAGTCACCATTTCTGAGACAAATAAACCTGCTCCTTGTTCGCGACAAAGTTGTCTAAAGGGAGCGTTAGTAATTCCAGCCATGGGGGCTAAGACAACTGCAGGGTCTACCTGAAAGTTGCCGTCGCGAAGTGGAAGATTTAGCAGCCGAGTAACTTCGGTGCTAGCCATGACTCAACCTGATCTATTGATACACGCTCTTGTGACATGGTGTCGCGTTCGCGAATTGTCACTGCATGATCATCAAGAGATTCGAAATCTACAGTGATGCAGAAAGGTGTGCCGATTTCATCTTGACGACGATAACGGCGTCCAATTGCGCCAGCATCATCAAAATCAACCGTCCAGTTCTTTCGTAATTGCGCAGCTAAATCTCGCGCCTTTGGTGATAGGTCGGCATTTCTAGATAGCGGTAAAACTGCTACTTTTACTGGAGCTAAGCGATGATCTAGTTTCATAACTGCTCGCTTCTCCATTTCACCCTTCGAATTCGGCGCTTCATCTTCTGTGAAGGCATCCATCAAGAAGGTCAAAGTTGCGCGATCTACACCTGCTGCTGGCTCAATTACATATGGGGTCCAGCGTTCGTTCTTCTCTTGATCAAAGAATGAGAGATCTTTTCCGCTAGCTGCTGAGTGAGCCTTTAAGTCAAAATCTGTGCGATTAGCGATACCTTCAAGTTCTCCCCATTCGGTTCCGGAGAATTCGAATTTGTATTCGATATCTACCGTGCGCTTTGAGTAATGAGACAACTTCTCTTTTGGATGTTCATAAATACGTAAACGCTCAGGATTAATTCCTAAATCTGTATACCAAGCCATACGTGTATCAATCCAATATTGATGCCACTCTTCGTCTGTTCCAGGTACACAGAAAAATTCCATTTCCATCTGTTCGAATTCTCGAGTTCTGAAGATGAAATTTCCTGGAGTAATCTCATTACGGAATGACTTACCAATTTGGCCAATTCCAAACGGAGGTTTTTTGCGTGCAGTTGTTTGAACTTGATCGTAATTAATAAAAATACCTTGTGCGGTTTCTGGGCGAAGATAAGCAAGTCCACTCTCATCTTCAACAGGTCCTAAGTAGGTTTTTAATAAACCAGAAAATTGTTTAGGCACAGTGAACTGACCTTTATTGCCACAAGCTGGGCAATTTACTTCTTCGAGTGAATTAGGAAGTCGCTTATGTTTTGCTTCAAACGCCTCTTCTAAATGGTCTGCGCGATATCGTTTATGACACGCGGTGCACTCTGTAAGCGGATCTGAAAATGTTGCGACGTGGCCAGATGCTTCCCAGACTTCGCGAGCAAGAATTACGCAGGAATCTAGACCAACGACATCTTCGCGACCTTGCACCATGGATTTCCACCATTGACGCTTGACGTTGTTCTTAACTTCCACGCCAAGTGGGCCGTAATCCCAGGATGCGCGAAGCCCACCGTAAATTTCGGAAGAGGGAAATACAAAACCTCGACGCTTTGCGAGGCTGACAATATTTTCTAAACGATCTGCGGCCATGTGAACTTCTCCCATCCGGCTGGCTGTCGGCGGCGCTAGCGGCGTGCTAGACCATGGCCCAAGTCTAAAGCACGCGGGAATTAAGCCTGGTGAAGGCACTATGAAAATGAAAATCATTTTCATTTATGTTATGGTCGCCCTATGAACGCACTTGCACTATCACTTATCACCGCATTCGCCACCACACTTGGAGGCTTCATCGCTGTTAAATCAAGAGATCGACTTCATTTAGTTCTAGGACTTTCTGCTGGATTATTACTTGGCCTAGTTTTCTTCGAATTAATTCCGGAAGTTTTCCACGAATCATCAAGTGAGTTGCTGAATGTTCCCGCAGTATCTATAGCAATCATTGGTGGATTCTTTGCACTTCACCTCTTCGAACAATTTTCAGGGCATCACGAGCCTGCTGAATCAGATTACGGCCACGACCATTCTCACACTGCAAATATCGCAGGAACGGTCGGTGGCATTGCAATGGGAGGCCATGTTTTTCTTGATGGCGTGGCCCTTGGTGTGGCTTTTCAAGTATCTAATGAACTTGGATTCTCAGTTTTTCTTGCGATTTTGGTTCATGCTTTTAGTGATGGTTTAAATACCGTCTCTTTACTTATTAAGAGTGGGCACTGGAATCGAAAGGCGATTTCGTTACTCGGTCTAGACGCCGTTGCGCGCGTATCTGGAGCCGCACTTGGAACTTACGTGACTTTCAGTGACCAAGCAATATCAATCTACTTAGCAATCTTTGCTGGAATATTAATATATTTGGCAACTTCACATATTCTTCCTGAAGCGCACGCTAGACACTCTTCCAAACTAACTCTTCTTGCGACCGTAGCTGGAATTGCAATTATGTGGTTACTGGTAGCTACATTACATAGTGGCGATTCGCATGACCATGAAGATGAGGCGCCAGGTAC
>VEQG01000040.1 GCA_018883345.1 Candidatus Nanopelagicaceae bacterium | reverse complement strand
CAGCTAAGTAATCTTCTGATTACGTTTAGAAAAACCCGCCACTTTATGTGGCGGGGTTTTCATTTGTTTAAATAATAAAAAAATATTTTTTGCTCTCTTTTCGGAGAAATTTTTCAACCTTATCGAAAACAGTTGCGATATTTGCTTGATCTGCTTTGTTTATTTGATCTATAAATCGCTTACGGATACTTGCAACATGATCAGGTGCCGCTTTAACAATTGCATTCCAACCCTTAGTTGTCATAACTGCCCAAGTTCCGCGTTTATCTGATTCGCACTTCTGGCGCTCGACCCAACCTTTGCCTTCCATGTATTTAATTCGATGTGAGAGGCGGCTTCTAGAGAGGATGGTCTTATCTGCTAAATCGGACATTCGAAGAGAGCGATCTTTCGCATCCGATAGATGAACCAAAATTTCATAATCTGAAAGGGAGAGGCCATTCTTACCTAAATCATCATCGAGGGCTTCAAGCAATCGGCGGCTAGCCACAATATATTTACGCCATGCAGATTCCTCTGCCGGAGTTAGCCACTTTGGTTGACTTGCCATAAGAGTAGTCTAGCCATGTTGTTGAATATTCAACTAATACCAAAATTGAAGGAGCTTTGATGAAGTCAGGTATTGATAAGAACCTCTTTGATACCAAGGTGCGTCCGCAAGATGATTTATATGTCTATGCCAACGGTTCTTGGCTCGCTTCTCATGAAATACCTGCCGACCGGAGCAATTCAGGCATTACCTACGAGCTCTTCCTGACAGCAGAGGCTCAAGTTAAAGAGATTATTGAGGGCGATAACGGAAAGATTGGGCGCCTCTATAAATCATTTATGAATACCGAAAAGATTGAGGCAGATGGCACCAGGCCTATAAAGGATGACTTAGCCAAAGCTGAAGCAATTGTTGATGCCAAGAGCTTAATGGCAACGATTGGCGAATTAGAGATACATGGTGGCCCAGGAATTTTCGGTGCATATATCTATCCTGATGTTGGAAATTCCACTCAATATGCAATTTATATCTATCAAGGCGGACTCTCGCTGCCAGATGAGGCGTACTATCGTGAGGAGCAATATGCGCCAATCCGCGAAGCCTTTTTAGAGCATGTTCGAAAGATGTCGGCACTTTCTGGCATTGCAATTGATGCAGATCTACTCTTAAAACTTGAGACCGAAATTGCTTCATACCATTGGGATCAGGTGAAAGATCGTGATGCGATTGCTACATATAACAAGAAGAGTTTCGCGCAATTAAAGGAACTCTCCCCAAATATTGATTGGGATGGCTACATCGCCGCCGGCCAGGTCGCTCCTACGAAGTTTGCCGAAGTTGTAGTTCGCGAACCATCTTTCTTTGAAGGGCTATCAAATCTCTTGGCAAACTTTGGCCCTGCAGAGATAGAAGCTTGGCGAAATTGGCTCCGCTGGCAGATACTCTCTAGCTCGGCTGGCTATTTAAATGAGGCCCTGGTTAATCAGAACTTCGCTTTTTATGGCACTACCCTCTCCGGAACGCCACAACTTCGCGAGCGCTGGAAGCGCGCAATCTCATTTGTTGAAGGCGCGTTGGGTGAAGAGATTGGTAAAGAGTATGTAAAGCGCCATTTTCCGGAGGAATCAAAGAGGAAGATGGAAGTTCTGGTTCAGAATCTCCTCAAAGCATATGAAATTTCAATCAAGAACTTGGATTGGATGACCGAAGAGACCAAAGTTAAAGCGCTAGAAAAACTTGGCAAGTTCACCCCAAAGATTGCCTACCCAGATAAGTGGCGTGATTACAGCGCTTTAGAAATTGGCGATGATCTACATACAAACCTTGGTGCAATAGCAAAGTTCGAAAGAGATTACGAATTAAATAAGTTAGGTGGGCCGATTAATCGCGATGAATGGGGTATGACTCCACAGACCGTTAACGCCTATTACTCCCCTGGCTTTAATGAAATTGTCTTTCCTGCCGCAATTTTGCAGCCACCATTTTTCAACCCAGAAGCTGATGATGCTGCCAACTATGGTGGCATTGGTGCGGTTATAGGCCATGAAATTGGCCATGGATTTGATGATCAAGGTTCGCAATATGATGGTGATGGCAACTTAAATAATTGGTGGAGCGATGCCGATCGCGCTGAATTTGAAAAGCGAACCAGTGATTTGGTCGCCCAATACAACGAACTCTCGCCTACTGCCGCTCCTGATGTAAAGGTAAATGGCGCATTCACCTTAGGTGAGAATATTGGCGATTTAGGCGGTATGAATATTGCAATTAAGGCTTATCAAATTGCGCTAAATGGCGCCCCTGCCCCTGAAATTGATGGGTTAAGCGCGATGCAGAGATTCTTCCTCTCTTGGGCGCAATGTTGGCGCCGCTTAATTCGCCCTGAAGAGGCCCGTTTACGCGTGGCAACGGATCCACATTCACCTGATGAGCTGCGTTGCAACCAGATTGTTCGAAATCTAGATGAGTTCTATGACGCATTCGACGTTAAGGAGAATGACGCTCTTTACCTCTCAAAGCGCGTTAAAATTTGGTAGTTCCTAAGAAAGATAATTTAAGGAGAATAATGAATAAGAAGTTATTAACCCTTCTGGGTGCCAGCCTTTTGGTGCTAACCGCTTGCGGCGGTGGCAGCACTGAAGGTACCGATGTTGCAAATGGAGAGAATCAAGAGCTGGTAGAAGTTGGCGGTTCGGATGTCTCTGGTGCAGTAGGTGGCGATATCGATCTAGGAAATGGCGTAACGCTAAAGCTCTCAGAGCCACAGAACTTTACCCCTGGCGCTTTTGCATCTAATTATGTAAAAGGTCAGACTGCAAATCTATTTGAAGCAACCATTACCAATGGCGGCGCAAAGGCGCTTGATTGGGCAACAGTTTCATTTGTAACCACTACAACTGGCGCAGGTGCATGTCCTGAAGTTCTAGATGGCGATAATGGCGTAAATGGCCAGCCAATGGGAACTCTCGCTGCAGGTTCATCTGAAACCTTTAAGTTTGGTGTTGCTTGCGATACCAAACCAGGTGCAGAGCTAAATGTTTCAATTACTGTTGGCGATAAGACCGCTGAAGTTAAGGGCAAATTAGCTTAAATTTAAAATAAAAAACCCGCCGAGAGCGCTCTTTCGGCGGGTTTTTTATTTAATAATTAATTTTCTGGGAAGTGGCACGCAACTTTATGGTTGTTCTTGCCAATTTGAAGCAATGGCACCTCGGTGCGGCATTTCTCAGTTGCTTTCCAGCAGCGGGTATTAAATACGCATCCTGCAGGTGGATTAATTGGTGAAGGTAAATCTCCTTGCAACATAATGCGTTCACGCTTACGGCCCTGAACAGGATCAGGTGTTGGTACTGCTGAAAGCAGCGCTTTTGTATATGGGTGACGAGGGTTGGCAAAGAGATCTACTTTGGTGGCCTCTTCCATGACTTTACCTAGGTACATAACAATCACGCGGTCAGAGATGTGCTGAACCACAGATAAATCATGAGCTACGAAGATGTAAGAGAGGTTAAATTCATCTTGCAGATCTTCAAGCAAATTCACAACCTGAGCTTGAATCGATACATCTAACGCTGAAACTGGCTCATCGGCCACGATCAACTTTGGCTTTAGCGCAATTGCTCGCGCAACACCGATACGTTGGCGCTGGCCACCTGAAAATTCATGAGGATAGCGATTTAAATGCTCAGGGTTTAGGCCCACGCGCTCCATGAGTGCGCGTACTTCATTCTCTACTCCGCCCGGTGGTGTAATTCCTTGAATTTCAAACATATTGGCGATGATGGTGCCAACTGTTTGGCGCGGATTTAATGAAGCAAATGGATCTTGGAAAATCATCTGCATCTCACGGCGAAGTGGTTTCATCTTTGCTCGTGAATAGTTGGTGATGTCCTCGCCATTGAAAATGATCTTGCCATCAGTTGGTTCGTAAAGTTTCAAAATAGTGCGGCCAGCTGTGGTCTTGCCGCAACCTGATTCACCCACCAGACCAATGGTCTCACCTGGATTTACCTCTAAATCAATTCCATCTACTGCTTTTAAGACTGCTTTCTTCTTATTAAAAGCACCGCCGGTGGTGGTATTGAAATGTTTCTTTAAGCCTTCTAATTTGAGAATTGGTTCGGACATTTACTTAACCGCCTCTCGAGCTTTTTTCAATTGTGACTCTTCTAAATGACAACGTGAAAGATGGCCAGCAATTTTCTCTTGCAGCGCAGGCATCTTAGTTGCACATAGATTTCCGGAAACTTGGTTTGAATATTCGCAACGAGCGCGGAATGAACAGCCCTCAGGTAAATTAATTAGCGATGGTGGTTGACCAGGAATCGCATGAAGGCGTTGCTGCTTTCCGACTCTTGGAATTGATTGGAGCAAACCGATTGTGTATGGGTGATCTGGTGAATAGAACGCATCATCAATCTTTGCTTGTTCGACAATTCGACCTGCATACATAACGTTGACGCGATCTGCCACCTCTGCGACCACTCCCAAATCGTGAGTAATCAAGATAACGGCCATATTAAATTCAATCTGCAAGTCGCGGATTAATTTAAGAATCTGAGCTTGAACAGTAACGTCCAAAGCTGTGGTTGGTTCGTCAGCGATCAGAAGTGAAGGATTGTTGATCAACGCCATCGCAATCATTACGCGCTGGCGCATACCTCCTGAGAATTGATGCGGGAACTCAGTTACGCGCTTTGCCGCATTTGGAATTCCAACTAAATCAAGCATCTCAGTTGCACGCTTAATGCCATCAGCCTTTGAGCCTTCGTTATATAAACGCCAAGCTTCTGAGAGCTGATCTCCGATTGAATAGTATGGATGAAGTGCAGACATTGGGTCCTGGAAAATCATTGCCATTTCTTTGCCGCGCATTCGGCGAACTACTTCTTCATCTGCCGAAATCACATCAACTGGACCAGACTCCAAATTAAGGATGGCGGAGCCAGTGATCTGTGCAGTTTTGCGATTATGAAGTCCCATCACTGCAAGTGATGAAACGGATTTGCCCGAACCTGATTCTCCAACTACAGCGAGAGTTTCGCCGCGCGCTACCGAAAATGAAACTTCGTTGGTAGCTCTAACTAGGCCGTCCTCGGTTGGGAAAGCTACATTTAGATTATTTACCTCTAGAAAATTTTTCACTGTACACGCACCCGTGGGTCGATATATGCATAAGCAATATCAACAATTAGATTCATAATAACTACGAATGATGCAGCCAAAATTGTAGTTGCGACAATTACCGGCAAATCATAATCTTGCAAAACTGCTCTAATTGATAAACGGCCAAGCCCAGGTAAGTTATAGATACCTTCGGTGATAATCGCGCCACCTAAGAGGCCAGCAAAATCAAGACCTGCCAAAGTTACGATTGGAGCGAGCGCAGCACGTAAGGTGTGTTTGCGCAAAATTACGCGCTCGGATAAACCTTTAGCACGTGCAGTGCGAATGTAATCTTCATTGGTTGTCTCTAAAACATTTGAACGAGTAAATCTGGTGTAGCTAGCGGCCGAAGCAAGTGCCAGCGTTGCCCAAGGGAAAATGAAAATATTGAACCATTTAAATGGATCTTCTAATGGTGAAACCCAGCGTCCCATATCGAGTGGGTTTAACAATCCAAATTGCAAAGCTACGAAGAGCAAAATCAAAAGCCCGCTAATAAAGGTAGGTAGTGAGGTTCCGACAAGTACGAAGACCGTGGAGGCTCGATCTTGCCATTGACCTTTCTTCCTTGCCGCGACCACACCCAGTGAAATACCCATAGCTAACCAGAGAACGAATGCTCCAATTGCCAAACTAAAAGTTACTGGGAATGCTTCTTTAATTAAATCTGTAACACAGGCATGGCGATTAAATGAATAGCCAAAAGCTGGCGCAGGACATTCAAATTTAGCGCTTCCTTCACCATATTCACGGCCAACTACTAAGCCCTTAACAAAGCGACCATATTGAACATGAACTGGTACATCTAAACCTAAGCGGTGGCGGTTAGCTTCGACTACAGCTGGGTAGCAAGCCTTGCCACATGTTAAACGAGCAGGATCCATCGGTAGAACTGAGAAGATCACGAAGACCGACATGCTGACCAAAGTCAGAATGACAGCTGTCGCTGCCAGACGTCGGATTACATACTTCAACATTTTCTTTTTCCTTTGATCCCTTCTAAAACAATTTGCAGTTACCTGAACAATTATCTGAACAGGTATCTGAACAGGTATTGCGGCGGCCATTACTGACCGCCGCAACCTGCAAATACTAAATATTTAAATAATTAAATACTTAGATTTTTAACGTTGTTAGTTAACGTAGAGGCCACCGAAACCGAAGGTTCCCTGTGGCTCCCAGTAATAAACTCCGCCAACCTTAGAGCCCCATGAGAACTGGCCCTTTGAGAAGACTGGACGAATGATCCAGTACTGATCCATGACGTATTGTGCAAGTTCCTTCCACATTTTCGCCTGAGCAGCACGATTGGTTTCATTCTTTGCCTTATCAGACTTGGTCTTAAATGCTGCATATGCTGCATCGTTCCAGTTCTGAGAAAGGTTAAATCCACCTTCCTTGGTGAATAGTTCAGGGATAACTGTTGAAGCGTTAGCCCAGTCAGCACCCCAACCAGCAGATGAAATGTCAT
>VEQG01000039.1 GCA_018883345.1 Candidatus Nanopelagicaceae bacterium | reverse complement strand
GATTCTGGCAGCATCAAAATAAATTTCGAAATTTCTCGCAAAAATTTGTTTACTACATATATTCTTCCAAATGGTGCCGAAATAAATTGCAGCCATAAATATAATTCAATTTTTGCGAATAACAATCCATTCTTAGAACTTTTACTTGAAATTGCCAAAGCTGAATGTAACGCAGCGTCAGCCGGAAAAACTGGCGAACTAATTCGTTATCGCTACCCCTCTATAGGCTTTTATGTAAGCGAAGAGGAAGCCAAGCAACTAAAATTTAGATTGCGCCAATTGGCTAAACGTTCCTTTTTAGTTAGATTTAAATAGCCGAAACGGACCAGGTGAATTTATGGACCCCTGGGCGGATCTTGTACTGATTTAACGTGTCCGGGCCGCAGGATGCGGTACCGACTCCGCGGTGGGCCGCTTCGATGGTCACGACGGTGGTGCCGCTTCTCTTTACATAAACATTATGTGTGGCATCGGCAAGAGCTGCTGAGGTAACCGGTAGCACGGTGACCATGCGTGGTTTATCTAATTCGATTCGTAATCCGCGGTTTTGGCCGTTACGTAATTCAAACCAACGAACACCAACGTGGCCGCCGCATTCTTGCGGCTTGATGTAGTCAGTTAACTGATCTTCGACTTTGCCAAAGTAGCGACCGACTTTGCCAAGTGCGCGATCTGGAACTGTTTCATGTGGACCGACGCCAAAGTATTCATAGTTTTCTAGCGCACCGTTAAGTTCAAAATTAATTCCAACGCGTGCCACATTGTCTAGTTGTTTAGGTAGTGTCACGGTTTCGGTAATTTTTATCTGGCCTGCTACTACTTCAACTTTTTGAATATGCTTAACTGAAATACCTTTGCCGGTTTTCCAAGTTTTGGTAATTAGCGCGCTCTTGCCTTTTTTACTTACCTTACTTGAAGTAAGTTTCAAATCGCGTAAACCCCAATTATTCCAACGATGCGCAGCAGTACCGATGGCATCGTTATCAGTTGGTGCGCGCCATAGAGTTAATTGTGGTGCATTCACCTGTTCCGGCAGATTTAGATTGCCTTGCTTATCTACAATCTTCTCTAAATCAAAACCAATTAAGCCATCGCTTACGACTTTAGCAATCTTTGTAGGTTGCTTAGCGGTAACTGACTTAAGCGGAAATTGTTCCCACGCAACTTCGTGGCCGCTCTTATCTTCTAAGTGGAAGGTTAAGAATCGCTCTCCCGCGCCCTCTACTTTTAGAGCGCTTGCCGGAATTGAAACTAGCGCGGCTTTGCGCGGTTTTACTGCCGGCAACTTAATTGAGCCGCTTGCCTTAGGTAGGCCATCAACGGTAATTTCATAACGAAGCTTGTAACGGCTTAAATCAATGAAGAAATGCTTATTAAATACCTCGTATTTAACGCCCTTTTTCTTAATGGTCACAGGAGCTGCAAGGTATTTGAACTCTTCCATGGCAGGTTTTGGTCTGCGATCAGGAAAGAACATGCCGTCGCAAACAAAGTTGCCATCATGTTTCTTCTCGCCGTAATTTCCACCGTAGGCACTGCGCTTAGTGCCATCAGGAAGTGTTTGATCAAGTCCGTGATCCCACATCTCCCAGATAAATCCACCTTGCAAACCTTTTGATGAATGAATTGCATCCCAATACTCTTTTAAAGTGCCATTGGAATTACCCATTGCATGGCTGTATTCGCACATGATTAACGGGCGCTTAGCTTTCTTAGATTTTGCATAAGAGATGATGGCGCTGATGCTTGGATACATCGGCACAACTACATCTGTTAAATCAAAGTTTGCAGTCCAATCGCCACGAATCGCACCTTCATAATGAAGCGGTCTGGTTGAATCAAAGCTTCGAACATATGCAGCAGCAGCGCGATGATTTAGCCCCGCACCAGATTCGTTACCAAGTGACCACATCACGGCAGAAGCATGATGAATATCGCGCTGCACCATTCGCGCAATGCGATCTACCCATTGGCTTAAATACTTTTGATCATCGCATAATTGATTTTGGAAAGCATGGGTTTCGATATTTGCTTCATCGATTACATAAAATCCAAGTTCGTCGCATAAATCCAAGAAAGCTGGGTCGTTTGGATAGTGCGAAGTGCGCACGGCGTTGAAGTTATATTTTTTAAGCGCAAGTAAATCGGCGCGATAATCATCTTTGCTAATTACACGACCGGTACGCTTATTGAAATCATGGCGATTAATGCCATAAAAAATAATTGGTTGGCCATTTAGTAAGAGCTCGTTACCTTTAATTTCAACGCGGCGAAAACCTACGCGCTGAGTAGCGGTCTGAACGACTTTGCCGCTTGGATCGGTAAGCACATATTCAACGTCATAAAGCGTTGGGGATTCAGCAGACCAGGGCAGAACTGGCAGTTTTACGTTGAAATCAAGGGGGCCAGGAATGATCGGTTCGGTAGTTAGCCACGCTTTTTTCGCAGCTTTTGGCATATTGCCATCCCAATAAGTTGCCTGGAAGAAATCTTCTCCGGCTTCAAATTCTTCGATGGTTTTTTCAGTCCACTTAGGTGCGCTCTTTTCAACGACTTTTGCTTCAGCTTTGGCCTTTGATTTACCAGTGATTCTTGCCTGCAATTTGTAATTAACAAATGAAACATTATCAATTGAATTGATATGGGCACGTACCCGCAAATTGCCGGTTTTATTGTCAGCAAGCAGCGTTGGGGTTGCATAAAGTCGTTCAATAAATACCTTGTCGGTGAAATACAACTTGATACTGCGTGAAATTCCACCATGCCACCATTGATCTTGATCTTCAATGTATGTGGCATCAGACCACTTAATCACTTTGATACGGACTGTGTTATCGCCAGCTTTTACAAATTTAGTGATGTCATATTCAGATGCCAGGTGCGAATCTTTGCCAGCGCCAACTTCTACGCCATTGATATAAAGAATATGTACAGATTCGGTAGCTCCGATATGCAGCACTACTCGCTTATGTGCCAAGTTATCGGAAATCGTAAAAATACGTTCGTAGATTCCAGTTGGATTATCTTCTGGAACGGTTGGTGCGAAGTGATCCCAAGGCATCTGGGTATTTGTATAGATTGGCTTATCGCCAAAAGGTTGTTCGCCATCGACCATGGTCCAAAGCGCTGGCACATTTAATTTCTGCCAATTACCCATCGGCGCATCAGGGTGTGCAAGTAATTGAAAGTTCCAGGTGCCATCTAAAGAAACCGCAGTTGGATGCTCAAGGTTGAGCATTGGTAAACGATTTACAGAAGAGGTCTCTGGACTATTCCAGATCTTTTCCATTTTTATCCTTTAGTTGAGCCGATGGTTAAGCCAGATACGAATTGCTTCTTCATTACAAAGAAAATAATTAGTGTAGGAAGCGCAGCCAAAATCGCGCCAGCTGCCAACATATTAAAGTCAGTGATGTATTCGCCGCGTAGGCGGCCTAAAGCAGCGGTAATTGGGCGCTTGGCATCGGTCTTCATAAGCACGATCGCCCAGAAGAATTCGTTGTAAATCCAAGTAGTCATCAAAACGCTAAGCGCCGCTAACGGTGGACGAAGTAGTGGCAAGATCACATTCCAATAATGTGTGAAAACTGATGCGCCATCGACAATTGCAGATTCGCTAATTTCTTTTGGAATGGTCTTCATATATGAAGAGAGCACGAAGGTCGCAAAGCCAACTTGGAAAGCTACGTGAATCAAAATCAATCCCCAATAGCTATCGTAAAGAATGTTGCGGTTACCGACTAAATCACCAATCCAGATATAAACCTTAAATAGCGGTGCATAAACCAATTGCACTGGTAGCAAGTTGCCTGCCGTAAATAGCAGCAACATATATAAATTAAATTTAAATGAGTAACGGGTAACTACGAATGCAAGCAAAGATCCAAAGAAGAGCGTCAAAATAACGCCTGGGATTGCCACGATAAATGAATTGGCTAAATAGCGCATGATGTTCATTAATCGGAATGCTTCGAAGTAATTAAATAAATTTAAAGTCTCTGGCCAGCTAAAGACACCGTTTTCGATGATGTCTTGGTATGGGCGAAGCGAGGTCCAAACCGTCCAAAGAATTGGAAATAGCCAGACAAATGCGAAGAAACCAATAAAGGCAGAGATGAAAGCGTCCTTGCGCTTCTGTGAATTCTTATATTTCTTATCGCCGACAGCCATTATTTCTCATCCTTAAATACGGTTCGGAGGTAGAAAATAATCGGGGTAATACTTAGCACCAGCAGCACTACTGCGTAGGCGGCGCCCAGCATCGATGCTGATTGTCCGTAAATATTCTGGAAGACCAACATACCTAAGATCGGCCAACCCGTTGAAGTTCCGTAAATAATGTAAACCAAGTCGAATGCGCGAAGTGAATCGATCACAGTGATCACGATGACGATGGTGTTGACTGAAGCAAGCGATGGGAAAATTACCCGCTTAAAAGCCTGCCATTCGGTAGCGCCATCGATAGATGCCGCTTCGCGAAGTGAAGGATCCACGCTCTTTAGGCCAGCTAAATAGAGCAACATGATGTAACCGATGTGGCGCCAAGAAGCGATACCCAAAATAACCCAAGTATTAAAACGATCATCACTAAAGATCGGAATCGCGTTTTCGATTCCTTTACCCATGATTCCTTGGAAGAAACCACCTGGACCCAACATGAACTGCCAAATGATTCCGATAACTGCAAGAGATAGAACTACCGGCAGATAATAAATTGATTCATAAATTTTATGGCCGCGAATTTGGCGATCAACTTGATAGGCAAGTAATACGCCAAGCGGAGTTGCAATTACGGTAAAGAAAATTAACCAGACCACGTTATGCCATAACGCATCCCAGAAGACATCGGTCTTAGTAAAGATGGTGATGTAATTATTTAAACCAGCCCAGCGGATATTTGAAAGTTGAACACCATTCCAATATGTAAATGACAAACCGATTGTCATTAACGCTGGCACCCAAACAAGGGCGATATGCAAAATAGTTGGAACGCCGACGAAGGCAGTTAGCGTTGCGCGATCTTGTCGGCTAAATGCAGCACGACGGCGACGAGATTTTTCTCCCGTCGCCGTCGTGGTCATAAAACGCAATATAGTCTAAATAGCTACTTAATTAAATAGCTTTCTAGATTTATTACAGTGCAGGTAGCGCCGCCCACTGTTCGTCCATTGATTCTGTGATCTTGTTGATATCCGCTGGATTCTTCAAGAAGTTTTGAATTGCTGGACCAACTACAGTTGAAGCGAAGTCGTTGCGGCAATCACGATCTAGGAAGAACATGATGTTGCTTGCTTCTGCAAGAACTGCAAGTTTCTGGGTGTTGAATGCATCGTAGCTAGATGTATCCATCTTGGTGTTTACATATAGAGAGGTATCGCCAGCACCTTGTGCAGCAATCATGCCCTCTTCTGAACCCCAGAACTCTGCAAGTCCTGCGCCACCTTCTGGGTTAGCACCGTTTGCAGCAACGCAGATACCATCAAGCGGAGCATCGATTGAATCGCGCTTGAACTCTGGGTTGATTTCTGGGAATGGCACGATCCATAGATCGTCATAGTCAGCTTGTGACGCTGCTAAGAAGTCATTTGCGAACCAAGAACCCATCATCATTACGCCAGCCTTCTTCTGAAGAAGAAGATCGCGCATGCCATCCCATTCGATGTCATTCTTATTTGGGTTCATGTATGGAACTAGCATTGCAAAGTACTTAAATGTTTCTAGAGTCTTTGCATCTGACCACTTTGCCTTACCGTTTAGAAGATCGATGTGGTACTGGTAACCATTAACGCGTGCGTTGATTACGTCGAATGTACCCATTGCTTCCCAACCGCCCTTATTACCCATTGGGTAAGCGACTAGGCCCTTCTTCTTTGTTGCATCCATAACCTTCATTAGGTCATCCCATGTAGCAATGTTCTCTGGATCTTGTCCGATTTCTTGCATGGTTGACTTGCGATAGTGAAGTGCCCATGGATAGTAAGTTGTTGGAATGATGTACTGCTTACCATCGCCAGGATTTGTAGCGCCCTGGATAACCGCAGAAGTTAGCTGATCGCCAAGGTTCTTGATGTTATCTGAAACATCTTGAAGTAGACCTTGCTCTGCACGGAAGTTTGTGCGCCATCCAGCCATCCAACCGAATACATCATCCGGAGTTCCTTGTAGGTATTGTGAAATACCATTCTGGAATGGATCTGATTCCACTGCTTGCTGTGTAACTTTAATTCCAGTTTTTTCGGTGTATGCATCGTTAACTGCTTGCGCAATCTTGATACCTGATTCGCTGGTACCGCGAACTGTGAATGTAACTGGATCTTCATTCTTGCTGCTGCAACCTGCAAGTAAACCTGCACCTGCCGCAAGTCCGGCGCCACCAACAGCAGCACCCTTAAGAACGGAACGTCGTGAAACGTTTTTTTCGTTCGTCATTGAACTTCCTTTTCTACTAGCTACGTCTTGTCCTAGGTCTGTGAGTAAAACTAGTGAGGCGAAACTACGCCTGTTCAATGGGTTTTTCTAGGATATTTGAGAACTTTTTAAATGTCGGATAGCTGCAGAATTAGCCCCTGTTGCGGGCGAAGTCCTGGCATCTCAATGCCCATATTGGCCAGTTGAGCCCCATTTATCAGCATTTCTGGCCACCAGCCTGG
>VEQG01000055.1 GCA_018883345.1 Candidatus Nanopelagicaceae bacterium | reverse complement strand
TTTAAATGAAGCGCACCTTCCAGCCTAACAATCGCCGCCGTGCGAAGAAGCATGGTTTCCGCGCCCGTATGGCAACCCGCGCTGGACGCGCAATTCTCTCGGCTCGTCGCTCTAAAGGGCGCGCCAAGCTATCTGCGTAATTTTTAAACGGCTACCCCACACCAAATAGCTAAATAGCTAAATAAGCGGAAAAATTAACGTGCTACCAAATAGCGCAAGGATTAAAAGTAGTTCAGATTTTGCGCGCGTTACAAAATCAGGTCGTCGCACCACAACAGACTCACTAATCGCCTACCTTTTACTTAACCAATCCAATTCTGCTTCCAGCTCTAGTTCAAATTCAAATTCGAATTCCAAAAATGACGACAACCCCAAATTAGGGCTAATCATCAGTAAATCAGTTGGAAACTCTGTGGTTCGCCACCGAATCGCAAGACAGATCCGCCATGCAAGTTTTAATTATCTCTCACTACTTCCAGCCGGCTCCTTGTTGGTTGTTAGAGCTATGAAGAGATCTAATGATGCTTTTACTGAAACCAAAGCGCTTTTTGAGAAGATTGTTGGCACAACCAAAAACCAGGTGCGGGCATGAAGCTCATCGCACTTCCATTCATTTTCCTAATAAAAATTTACCAAAGAACCCTCTCGGTGTGGATCTCAATGTGGGTAGGGCCAAAATGTAAGTACTACCCAACTTGCTCTAACTACGCAGTTAGTGCGCTAGAGAGATTTAGTTTGGCCGGACTTCCCTTAATTGTTTGGCGCTTAATGCGTTGCAATCCATTCTCACATGGAGGAGTGGATTACGTTTCAAATAACTACTTTGAAAACTACGTAAAAAACCCAGAAAACCCTCAAAAACAGAGCAAATTAAGCAGTTCGGGAGTTAATCGATGAGCAGCATCATGAATGGTTTATACACCGCAGTCTCGTGGGTAATCATGGTAATCCACGATGCAATCTCGCCATATTTCGGTAAAGACAGCGGTGTCACGTGGACACTTTCAATTATTGGTTTGGTGTTAATCATCCGCATACTTTTAATTCCACTTTTCGTTAAGCAGATTAAGAGCCAACGCGCGATGACTGCCTTAGCGCCAAAGATGAAAGAGATTCAAAATAAATTTAAAGACGATCGCCAAAAACAATCAGAAGAGATGATGAAGCTCTATAAAGAGCATAAAACAAATCCACTGGCATCATGCTTTCCAATTTTGGCTCAAGCACCAATCATGTTCGCGCTCTTTACAGTGTTAAATGGAATCGGTCAGAACAAACCGCGTGGCGTCTTAACACAAGGCGATGTGGAATCAGCTGCAAATGCAGAGTTCTTTGGTGCGCCAATTTCCCAAACATTTATGGGAAGCGATAGCACCACTGTAAAACTTGTAACAATACTTTTAATTTTCATTATGTCGGCATCAACCTTTACAACTCAACGCCAGTTGATGGTTAAAGGAATGCCAAAAAACGACGATCCAAACAATATGATGTTGCAACAACAGAAGATCATGTTGTATCTCTTCCCAGTAATTTTCGCTTTATCTGGCGTACATTTTCCAATCGGAGTTTTGAT
>VEQG01000038.1 GCA_018883345.1 Candidatus Nanopelagicaceae bacterium | reverse complement strand
TAAAATGGGGACTAAAAGGAAGTTTAAGCAACGGGTGTAATTTTTTTGAGAGAAAAAACAACAAAACCCGCCAGTAAAAAAGTTAAACCATCGATTGCGATTGCCCAGCCTGCGCCAAAAGTCGCAACCAATATTCCACCAGCAGATGATCCGAGAATTAACGCAACATTGGAAGCCAGACCAATTGCGGAGTTCGATTCTTGAAGAATCTTTTCATCAGCTAAATCTGTGGTCAACGCTCCCATCGATGGATACCAGATAGCATTTAAGAATCCACTGACTATTCCAACAATTATGAATATTGCAACACTTCCATGACCTGTAATTAATGCAAGGCCATTTCCTAAAACGAAAATTCCCAAAAGAATATCGGTGCCGCCGACCATTTGAGCCCTGGGAAATTTATCTCCAATTACACCGCCGATTAACATAAATCCGGTCAATGGCAACATATTTGCAAGCCAAACTATGGAAAGGGTGGTGGCGCTGGTATTTGGTAAACCAAGCACCCCAAACGGAATAGCGATTGGCCCTAAACCATTTCCAAAATTGGAGATAAATCGAGCTGCAACTAATTTACGTAAAGTTGGAGTCTGCCAAACCCCACGAAAGCCATTACTCATTATTAATCTGTCGCTTGGCCTGATTTATGTTGATAGCGACCTAGAAATTCTTTCTTTAATTCTTGGAAAGTGCCATCCATCAAAGCTGCTCGCATCTGATCGACTAATCGCACAATAAATCGCTCATTATGAATAGTTGCAAGAGTTGCGGCAGCCATCTCTTTAGCGCGGAAAAGATGGTTTAAATATGCCCTGGTGTAGTTCTGGCAGGTGTAGCAATCGCAATTTTCATCGATTGGGATGAACTCACGACGGTGCGGGCCGTTAGATACATTGAAACGCCCTTGCATTGTATAGACCGCTGAAGTGCGCGCAATTCGAGAAGCCAAAACGCAATCAAAGGTATCAATACCATTTTCAACGCCAACAAATAGATCTTCTGGCGCACCTATCCCAAGCAGATGTTTTGGTTTGTTCACTGGCAATTCTTCATTTACCCATTTAACGATTGTGCCCAGTGAATCTTTATCTAAGGCGCCACCGATTCCAAAACCATCAAATTGAATACCGGAAGATTCCATGGCGCCAAGTTCTTGCGCTGCTTGTCTACGCAAATCTTCATATTGGGCACCTTGTATAACTCCAAATAAAGCTTGATAAGGCTTGTTATGTCGAAGTTCAGTGAGGCGTTTATGTTCATCTAAGCAACGGATGGCCCAAGCATGTGTTCGGGCCAAAGCTTTCTTCTGATAACCGCGAGTGTTGTGCAGAGTTGTGCACTCATCAAATGCGAACATAATGTCCGCACCAATTTTATGTTGAATCTGCATAGAGATTTCCGGTGTGAATCGATGCATAGAACCATCTAAATGCGATTTGAAAGTCACGCCTTCATCATCCACATGTGCAAGACGTTCTTTATTATCTGCAATTACATCATCAGCACGGAAAGTATCGGCATTCATAGCCAAGACTTTCTTAAAGCCAACACCTAAAGATAAAACTTGAAAACCACCACTATCGGTAACAGTAGGTCCATTCCAATTCATGAATTTAGCGACGCCGCCAGCCTCATCCAAAATATCTGGTCCGGGTTGTAAGTAGAGGTGATAAGCATTGGCAAGAATCGCTTGCGATCCAAGCTCGCGCATAGCTTCTGGTAACACAGATTTCACAGTGGCCTTGGTGCCGACTGGAATAAATGTAGGAGTTTGAATTTCGCCATGTGGCGTAGAGATGGTGCCAACGCGGGCCATGCCATCTTCTTTTTTTATTTCAAACTTAAAACTCACAGCCCTAAATCTATCGGTAGGCTACTTATATGAGCCAATCATCATTATTAACCCTTAAAGATGGACGTAAATTAGAGTATTTCGAAAATGGTGTCGCCAGCGATAAAGCGATTCTTTTTTTACACGGAACTCCAAGTGACGGAACGCTCTGGGCAAATTGGTTATCTGAAATTAAAGATGTAAAAGCGATCTCAACTTCACGAGCTGGTTACGGGCTATCTGAACGACATAAAGGTCGAACTGTTGCAGATGATTTAGCTGACCAAGTAGCGGCTCTTAATCATTTAGGAATCAATAGTTTTGTTTCAATAGGTTGGTCTGGTGGTGGTCCACATTCACTAAATATGACCCGAGATGAAAGATGTAAAGCTGCTTTCACATTAGCTGGAGTGGGCGAGTGGGGAAATTCAGATTTAAATTTCTTAGAAGGCATGGGTCCTGAAAATCACGATGAATTTGGCGCAGCGCTAAAAGGAGAGGCAGTAATTACTGCGTGGATGCAAGCGAATGCCATCACAATGCGTGATGTCACTGGTCCGGATTTAATTGCAGCATTTGGCGGATTAATTGGTGATGCCGACAAGAAAGCTTTAACTCCAGAAGTAGCTGAAGATGAGGCCACGATGTTTCGCAGAGCGCTTTCAATTTCATTTGATGGCTGGATTGACGACGATTTAGCTTTTGTTCAAAGTTTTGGATTTGAATTATCAAAAATTGATAAACCAGTCGTAATTTGGCAAGGCGATGATGATTTTATGGTTCCGCATGCGCATAGCGTTTGGTTGGCAAAACATATTCCTGGTGCAGATTTGAGATTTGTACCGGGTCATGGCCACATTTCACTTGGCGAAGAGTTTCGTCCGAACATAATTAAGGATGCGCTAACCTTTCTCAGTGCTTAAAGTGCCTAATGCGGAGAAATTATTGAGCGCACTCGGCTTAGCTCATTTTCTAGATCATCTAAATAACCACGCTCGACGCTTGGTATTTGGAAACATGATCAATGCAATTGGTATGGGCTTAACCATGACCTTATTCATGGTCTATTTGCACACCGTTAGAGGTTTTTCGGCTGGATTTGCTGGCACAGTGCTTTCATTTATGGCTTTAATCGGATTGGCAATCAATCCTTTAGTTGGCACTTTGATAGATAAATTCGGCGGCAGAATCATTCTAATTTCGGGCTTAACAATTAAGGCAATTGCAACTGCGAGTTTCGCTTTTGTATCAACCAAAGAGCAAGTCCTAATAGTCGCAACGTTCATGGCGCTTGGCGATGCTGCCAACTGGCCAGCGCAATCGGTCTGTTTAACAAGGTTGGTGGACGAACAAGCTCGCCAAAAAGTATTTGCCTTTAGCTTCATGGCGTTAAATCTTGGAATTGGAATAGGCGGAATTATCTCTTCCTTAGTCATAACTGCTGGTAATTTGAGTTCTTATCAAAGACTTTACATATTAGATGCGCTGACTTTTGTAATTTATTTATCTTTTGCAATCTCTCTTCCAAAATGGGTAGGACAGCGACTAAATAAAGAAGATAAGCAAGAGGGTTCCTACAAGGAAGTTTTTCGAATCAAAGATTTAATGAGACTTTTCAGAGCATCTATTTTGATGATTCTCTTTGGATATGCATCGGTATCAGCAGGTTTGCCACTTTTTATTACTTCAGTACTCGATGCCTCACCTAAATGGCTTGGTTTGATTTGGGCTGCTAATTGTTTGGCAAATGTGCTTTTGCAGGCTCCAGTGCTCAAATGGGTAGAGCGAAATACTCCGAAGCGAAGTTTGATTTATGTGGGATTAATTTGGGCAGCTAGTTGGGTTTTGGTCGGATTTTCATTTATCTCACCTTGGGCTTTGATTCTGCCAATTCAAATTACGAGTTCTGTGGTCTTTGCAATTGGTGAAACCATCTGGTCACCGACTATTCCAACGGTGGTAAATAATTTAATTCCAGATCACATCCGCGGCCGAAGCAATGCATTAATGGCGTTGCAATGGGGGATAGCAGGGGTGATAGCTGCTCCATTGGCAGGCTTCATGTTTGATGCTGGGCTCGCCAAATTATGGGTTGCCTTGATGTGTGTTGGCTGTTTGGCGCCACTGCCATTGATGGCTCGAATTCGCTTCCAATCTGTTACCCAAAAGTGACCTAAAGCGGTCCAAATTAGGACTTTTCGGGTTTTCAAAAGGTCAAGTTTTGGTTAAGTTATGAGGTCTGTTGCAAGGTTTTTGCAAGACCTTGCCGCCATATACAAGCCCAACGGTGGGTCTACGAGCGAAGGAGTGCGCGTAATTGTCTACGACCGAAGTCAAGGTTGAGCAAGAAGAGATCGTTCAACGCACGCCTCGCCAAATCGCATGGGCGCGCTTTAAACGAAATCGCGCAGGAGTAATTTCTGGCTACGTAGCAATTTTCTTTTTAGCTGCTGCGTTCTTAGCCCCAGTTATTACCAAATTATTAGGCCTTGAAAATGGCAAGACCTATCCAGAAACTTTAAATTCAATTGGTTTACCAAACGGAAAGTTTGGTGGCATCAGCCTGGCACACCCACTTGGTGTCGAACCAGGTGCTGGTCGAGATTTATTAACGATGCTGCTTTATGGTTCAAGAATTTCATTCTCCGTTGCAATCATTACCTCTATCTCGAGCATCGGTCTAGGTATGTTAATTGGAATTACGGTCGGATACTTCCGCGGAAAAGTAGATGCAGTAATTGGTCGAATCTCAGATTTCCTATTGTCATTCCCTTCAACATTTATGATCATCGCGCTTTCGCTTCCGATGGTGCAGAGAATCGAAGCGTTAGGAATTGCAAAAGATAACGGCGCTCGCATCATTGTGTTAATTCTCTTCTTCGTATTCTTTGGCTGGATGGGTTTTGCTCGTTTGATCCGTTCACAGGCGATGTCACTTCGCGAACGTGATTTCGTTATGGCTGCCCAAGCAGCAGGTGCTTCTTCTTCAAGAATCATTGTCAAAGAGATGCTGCCAAATCTCTGGCCAACTGCAATCGTATTTTTATCCTTATCGCTACCAGGTTTCTTATCTGCTGAAGCGGTCTTCTCATTCTTAGGTGTTGGTGTGCAGGCGCCAGCGTCTACATGGGGCCTAGTGCTATCTGATGCGGTCAGTTATTGGCGCAATGACCCTACCTATCTAGTGATTCCATCAGTTATGTTGGTTATCGTCGTATTGGCGCTTAACTTACTTGGCGATGCAATCCGCGATGCGCTAGATCCAAAGGCATCGCATTAATTAAATAGATTTCTTCAATTAACGACCTCGAAATTCTCGCGAGATTGCGAGGAGTGAAGTTGAAGGGAACCAAAGCTCAAGGCCGAGTTTTGGTATTTAACTACAAGGAGGACAAATGTCCGGTTTTAAAACAGCTAAGGCTGTTTTGGGCCGCCGTCTAGTAGCTACCTCTGCAGCTTTTGCTATCGCAACTGCAGGTGTACTAGTTGGCACAACAAGTGCAGAAGCTGCAACAGCTAAGACTGGTGGAACTCTGTACTTCATTACCCACGCAGAACAATTTGATCACGTTGATCCGGCTCGTGTTTACACAGGTCGCGATATCGCGTTCTTCAATTCATACCTATACCGTAACTTGGTTTCATACAAGCCAGTTAAGGGCTCAGCTGGTTCATCACTTGTTGGTGACTTAGCAACAAATACAGGCGTTCCATCAAACAGCGCTAAGACTTGGAAGTTCACACTACGTCCAGGAATCACATGGGAAGATGGATCACCAATCACATGTGCTGACGTTGCATACGGTGTATCACGTCCATTCGCAGCTGATGTAATTACAGATGGTCCTCAGTACCTAGTACAGGCTTTGGATATTCCAAAGAATGCTGATGGTTCATCAAAGTACGCAGGTCCATACAAGAAGACCGGACAGGCGCTATTCGATAAGGCTGTTACTTGCTCAGGTAACACAATTACCTTCAAGCTAAACCGCTCATTCGCAGACTTTAACTACGCGCTAACTTACCCAGCTGGCGCACCTGTGAAGAAGTCAAAGGACACTGGCGACAAGTACGACCTACGTCCATTTGCATCTGGTCCATACAAGATTGCTAAGTACAAGATCGGTGATGAAATGCAGCTAGTACGTAACACTGCATGGAAGCGTTCATCAGATACTTTCCGCACACCTTATCCAGATGACATCGTGGTTCGCTTCGGTCTAGCTGAAGATGTTCGCGATCAGATCATCCTTGAAGATCAGATTCCTAACACAGTTAACCTTGATGGTTTGATGCCAGCAAATAACACTGCATTCTTCGAAGATTCAAAGCGCAAGAATCAGCGCATGAACGTATTCGATCCATATGTTCGCTATGCAGCTATGAACGTTGCTAAGGGCAAGATGGATAACCTAGCTCTACGTAAGGCTGTCTTCTTTGCAATTAACACCCAAGCACTTATCGACCTTTCAGGTGGATCTGTTTACTACGGTGTTCCAGGTGATAGCCCGGTAAAGCCAGTTCTTGGTCTTGACTATGCTCCAACAAAGGGCAACATTCATGATCCAAATTGGAAGATCACCGGTAACCCTGAGTACGCAAAGTCTCTAGTTGAATCAATCAAGAGTTCAGATCCAGCTGCTTACAAGAAGGCAACTGTTGATGGAATCGTTTGGGATATTGCACAGTCAGCAACAAACCAGAAGGCAGCTGTTCTAATTGCAGATGCTGCGAAGGCTGCTGGCATGGTAATTAAGTTCAACTTCATTCCATCAGGTCAGTACTACTCAACTGTTATGGATACCACCAAGCAGAATGACATTTCATCTGCTGGTTGGGGTGCTGACTGGGCTAACGCTTCAACAGTTATCCCTGAACTATTCACCAAGGAAGGTGGATTTAACCTTTCTCAGAACTGGA
>VEQG01000037.1 GCA_018883345.1 Candidatus Nanopelagicaceae bacterium | reverse complement strand
TTGTTGATGAGGCGCTGGTTACGAATTCGCCCATCTCTTTTAACTTAGCAAGGACAACCTTGCTCTCCATACCGAGTTGCTTTGCTAACTCGTGTACACGGACTTTTGCCACATTTCTCCTTCGTGGCCTCCGTGTATTTTTTTTACACGCTAAGGCCTATTAGTTCTTTCTCATGATCGAGCGGTGCTCATTAGCGTGTCATTTTCTTTTCATCCATTTCGGTCTGCCCATCAAAATATTCGATGAGGCGGAAAGTCTATCAGTGTCAGCAGGGTTATTGAATCGGGCTATCTGAGTGGATATCGATTCGCCAACCAGTTAAGCGCGCGGCTAAACGGGCATTTTGCCCATCTTTACCGATTGCAAGGGAGAGTTGGTAATCCGGAACGACCACTTTTGCACTTCTGGTTGCTTCATCAACTACTTCGACGCTGCCAACCTTGGCTGGCGCAAGTGCATTAGCAACATAAACAGCAGGATCCTCTGAATAATCAACGATGTCGATTTTCTCTCCGTGAAGTTCTTCCATAACTGCACGAGCACGTGCACCCATTGGCCCGATTAGTGCGCCCTTTGCAGAAACACCTGATCGATGGGCACGTACTGAAATCTTTGTGCGATGTCCAGCTTCGCGAGCAATTCCCATAATTTCAACAATGCGATCTTTAATTTCCGGAACTTCAAGGGCAAATAATTGTTTAACTAATGCTGGATGGGAGCGAGAGAGCGTAATTTCAGGACCGCGAGTTCCCTGCTTTACATCAATAACGAAGCATTTGATGCGATCGCCATGTTCGAAATGTTCGCCAGGTACTTGCTCTTGTGGTGGAACTTTTCCTTCGGTACGTCCTAGATTTACATAGATCATCTTTGAATCGCGACCCTGTTCCACCATTCCAGAGATCACATCGCCAACATTCATTGATAGTTCGCCGACAATTGCCGCATCTTTTGTTTGGCGCATGTATTGCTTGATTGCTTGGCGAGCAGTTGCAGTTGCCACACGAGTAAATTCTTCATTTCGATCTTGGACTTCTCCAATTCGATCGCCTGTTTCAGAAAAGACTGGAACGAATATTTGGATTTCGCCTGATTCGCGATCGAGATGCGCACGTGCATGTTCGAGGGCATGATCTGTATGGTTGTATGCAGTTAGTACCGCCGCTTCAATTGCGACTATTAGCGCATTTAAAGACATCTCTTTTTCGGTTGTTAAAGCTTGAAGAGCTTTCATATCGACATGCATTATTTGCTCTCCTTCTTATTAACTTTATTAAATTCAATTTCAATGATTGCACGTTTGATATCTGAATATGCAACAGTGCAGCAATCGAGAGTCACTTCTTCTTCGGTCGCATTTGCGATGCGACCTTTGCAGGTTTCGCCATCCAACTTGATGATTTTTACCAATCGATCTACATTTTTTCGCCAATGGCGAGGCGCAGTAAGTGGACGGTCCACGCCAGGTGAAGTTACTTCTAAGGTGTATGGGGCCTCTCCCATAAATGATGCGCTATCCATCGCTTCGCCGACTAAACGGCTAGCGTCAGTTACTTGATCAAGATTTAGCCCAGTTTCGCTGTCGACGATAACAGTCACGAAGCGATGTTTTCCGGGAGTTTGTACCTGTACCTCTTCAAGAACGAGCCCAGCTTGGGATACCAGCGGTTCTACTAGTTCGAAGATTTGATCTTTTAATGCCATTTGTAATTCCTATGTGGTTGTTTTTAAGTTGTTGTTTATTTTTTATTTGGTTGTATGGCGCTAATTTACAAGGTCATAACCTACTTTGGCAATTAAAAGCGCAGTCATGAAGAGGAATACCTTACGGACTAAGGGTGAGCCGCCTTTAATTGCAACTTTAGAACCAATGGTGGAGCCAATTACATTAGAGATCGCAAGAGCGATACCTATACCCCAAAGGATTGCGCCGTGCTTTGCAAAGATAATGATTGCAGCCAAATTGGTCGCTACATTTGTGAACTTTGCAATCGCAGAAGCGGTAAGAAATCCATATCCAAGTGCACCGACTAAAACTGCCATCAGAAAAGTTCCGGTGCCTGGACCAAAAATTCCATCATAAAAACCAATCGCAAATCCAGCACCAGCTGCTATTTTGTAATTTAATTTCACATTCTCTTCGTGGCCAAGTCTTGGATTAAGAAGCGTGTAAAGAAAAATAACCACTAGGGCGATAAATACGACGACGCGTAAATTATCGGTAGGAATTTTCGAAGCAAGTTGGGCGCCACCCATCGAACCGAAGAAAGCCGGAATAGCCATGTAAGCCAACATCTTCTTATCGATTTTGATCTGCTTGCGATATCTATTTGCCGCATTGGCTGTGCCAAAAATTGAAGCAAACTTATTGGTACCGAGTGCATTAATAACCGGCTTGTCCTGCAAACCCACCATTAGTGATGGCAGCTGGATTAAACCGCCGCCGCCTGCAATCGCATCAAAGAAACCTGCAGTTGCTGCTGCGACGCAGAGGAAGTAAATCACGAGAAGAGTTTGGCTACTTCTGAAACAACTTCATCAACTGAAGCTTCGCATTTCTCGCCGGTGGCGCGGATACGAATTTCAACTTTGCCTTCAGCCAGACCTTTTCCGACAATCACGATAACCGGGTTGCCGATTAATTCGGAATCCTTAAATTTAACTCCTGCCGATGGATCACGGCGATCATCAAGCATCACAGTAAGTCCAACAGATTCCATGAGCTCTCCGATTTCAAGAGCTTTATCAAATACTGCATCCTCTTTGCCGGTGGCAACAATATGAACCATCGCTGGCGCAATCTCTGCTGGCCAATTAAGTCCGATTTCATCTGCGGTTTGCTCTGCAATTGCAGCTACTGCGCGGCTCACGCCAATTCCATATGAACCCATTGTGACAATCTGTGACTTACCGTTTTGGTCTAATACCGTTAAATTTAAAGCTTCAGCATATTTGCGGCCCAATTGAAAGATATGGCCAATTTCAATTGCGCGATCTATTACTACTTCGGTGTTGCACTCTGGGCAATTATCTCCTGCGCGTACCTCTGCAGCTTCGATGTAACCATCGACAACGAAATCACGACCGCTAACCACATTTCGTGCATGGCAATCTTTCTTGTTAGCACCTGATACCCAAGCAGTTCCTGGCGCCACTCGTGGATCAGCAAGCAAAGTAATGCCATTAGCTTTGGCATCTTGTGGTCCGATGTATCCCTTAACAAGATTTGGAAACTTTTTGAAATCTTCCTCTTCAAAAATTCTAATTTCATTTACACCGGCAAGGTTTGCCTCTACGCGCTTCAAATCAACTTCGCGATCGCCAGGTACCAAAATTGCAAATGGCTTACCGTCAACCATCAACATAATGTTCTTTAAAGTATCGCTAGCTTTAAACCCACCACCAAACTTGCTATTTAATAGCTCTACCAATGAATCAATTGTTGGTGTATTTGGCGTATCTAAGACTTCAAGCGCTGGGAAGTTGCCGTCACCTGCCGGAACTACTGTCTTCATGGCTTCCACGTTTGCGGCGTAACCACATTTTGGACAGAGCACATATGTGTCTTCACCTGTTTCGCATGGCGCCAAGAACTCTTCTGATTTAGAGCCTCCCATTGCACCTGCAGTTGCACTCACAATGTTGTACTTCAAACCTAAACGATCAAAAGTCTTTTCATACGCATCTCGATGCTTTTGGTATGAAACTTCAAGACCGGCATCATCAACATCAAATGAGTAAGAATCTTTCATTACGAATTCGCGGCCACGAATAATTCCGGAGCGAGGACGCGCTTCATCGCGATACTTAGTCTGAATTTGATAGATAGAAAGCGGCAAATCTTTATAAGATGAGTATTCGCCTTTAACCATCAAAGTGAACATCTCTTCGTGCGTTGGGCCTAATAAATAATCAGCGCCTTTACGATCTTGAAGTCTAAATAAACTTGGACCATATTCATTCCAGCGATTTGTAGCTTCGTATGCATCTTTTGGAAGTAGCGCCGGAAAATGTACTTCTTGAAAACCTGCCGCATCCATCTCTTCGCGAATTACTCGTTCGACATTGCGAAGCGCAATTACGCCAAGTGGCAACCAAGAGAAGATACCTGCCGCGATTGGTCGAACATAGCCAGCACGAACTAATAACTTGTGAGATGTAACCGTTGCATCTGCCGGATCATCGCGAAGCGTGCGTAGGAAAAGTGTGGACATTTTCAGCATATTTATAACCTACTTAATTTCCACTTGTGGTTGCCCGGAAGTTACGCCAGCTGCTTCCATCTCTTCACCAAGACGCATAGCCTCTTCAATTAAAGTTTCTACAATCTGGGATTCAGGAACAGTTTTGATAACTTGTCCTTTAACAAAGATCTGACCTTTTCCATTGCCTGATGCAACGCCAAGATCTGCTTCGCGCGCTTCTCCTGGACCATTAACAACGCAACCCATAACTGCAACTCGAAGCGGCACAGTCATTCCTTCTAGGCCGGCCTGTACTTTCTCGGCTAATGAATAGACGTCTACTTGAGCGCGACCGCAAGATGGGCAAGAGACAATCTCTAATTTACGTTGACGCAAGCCAAGCGATTCTAAAATCGAAATTCCGACCTTTACCTCTTCTACAGGCGGAGCAGACATTGAGACGCGGATGGTGTCACCAATTCCCTCGGCTAAAAGAATTCCAAATGCAGTTGCCGATTTAATTGTGGCTTGGAAAGCAGGGCCAGCTTCAGTAACGCCTAAGTGCAATGGATAATCGCACTTCTCGGCCAGGATGCGATATGCCTTAACCATGGTTACTGGATCATGATGTTTAACTGAAATTTTAAAGTTTGAGAAACCATGCTCTTCAAATAGCGAGGCTTCCCATAGCGCAGATTCGGCAAGCGCCTCTGGAGTTGCTTTGCCATATTTTGCAAGAAGACGTGGGTCAAGCGATCCTGCGTTAACGCCAATTCGAATTGGAGTATTTGATGCAAGTGCTGCCTTGGCAACTTCCTTTACCTTGTCATCAAATTGTTTGATGTTTCCAGGATTAACGCGAACCGCAGCGCAACCTGCATCAATTGCGGCAAATATGTATTTTGGTTGGAAATGAATATCTGCAATTACTGGAATTTGAGATTTCTTAGCAATCTGTGCCAAGGCATCTGCATCATCCTGCGATGGAACTGCGACTCGAACAATTTCGCAACCAGAGGCAGTTAATTCAGCAATCTGTTGCAGAGTTGCATTTACATCCGCAGTTAAAGTGGTGCACATTGATTGCACTGATACTGGGTAATTGCTGCCGACGCCTACCTTGCCAACCATTAATTGCTTGGTCTTACGGCGAGGCGCCAGCGTTGGAAGTGAAGGAATTCCCAGATCAACCATGAGCAGTATTCTGCCCTATATCTAGGGATGGCTTACAAATTAAGATTAATTGGATTAACGATGTCGGCTATGAGTAAGAGCACTGATAGCGCCACAAGTACGCCGAAGACCAGAATTGTTATCGGGGTTAAGCGATTGATATCAATTGGCGCTGGTTTTTCACGGCCACGAAGACGGGCATAGCGATATCTAATCGAATCCGCAATCGCAACTGCCATATGGCCGCCATCCAATGGAAGTAGCGGTAACAAGTTAAAAATACCAACGAAGATATTTAGCGAAGCCACCATCATGAGGAAGATGATGATCTGATTGTTGGTATCAAGAGTGGCGCTACCAGCAATATCGCCAGAGGCTCTCGCGACTCCAACAATTCCAACTGGACCATTTGGGTCTCGTTCTTCATTGCCAAATGTTTCGCGAATCAACTCTGGAATCATGGCGGGCAGACGCATGAGCGATTTAAAACTCTCTTTGATCATGTACCAAGTAACCGAACCTGAATCTTTCAAGGCGGTGAAAATTGGTGTTCGATAAGTCGCCTCTTCAGCTACAAATCCAACATATGAATATGTATAGCCTTCAATTGTGCGATCGGTCGGAGTGACTTTTAGATCAATAGTTTCAGAGCCGCGCTTTACAGTGAACGTAAATTCTTGGCCAGATTTATTGCGAATCGCGGCAAGATCTGATGCAAAATTATTTGCAGTAGTTGCTTTGCCATTTATTGCAGTAACGACATCCCCCGCCTTTAATCCTGCCTTAACTGATGGCGAGACTGGATCTGCTGAAGTACATGCAGTTGTTGAAGAAACACATGGCACAACTTCGCGAATTGTGGTTGACATTGATTGTGCGCCAACTCCAGCGAGCATAATTAAAATCATGATGAAGCCAAGTACAAAGTGGTTAAAAGAACCTGCGCCGAGCACCAGTAATTTGCGAGGCGTGGATGCAATTACAAATGCGCGCTCTTCTTCGCCTTCTGGCATTTGATCATTTGAAGTCATGCCCTCAATGCGGCAATAACCGCCCGCTGGAATTGCTTTAATACCAAATTCAGTTTCGCCACGTTGTGTTGACCAGATGCGCTTACCGAAACCTAAGAAAAATTCGGTAACTTTCATGCCAAATTTCTTAGCAAAAAAGTAATGCCCAAATTCGTGGACCATCACCGAAAATAAAAGCGCGGCGACGAAGAGCAGCACACCTACGAGTTCCAAGGTTTTACCCCTTTCAAACTTCTAAAGTTACTTTGTGACTGAAATCTTTGCTCTCGCCTACGACATCTAGGTGACCAGATATGGCAATACTCTCACGCCCCCGCTAAACTTGAAAAATGAACGTGCCGCAGCAACGCAAACTTGTTACCGAAATCCCAGGTCCTAAATCTCAGGAAATTATCAAGCGACGCAGCGAAGCAGTCTCCGCTTCCCTAGGTATGGCGCTTCCTGCAGTGATCACACATGCATCAGGTGGCATCTTGCTAGATATCGATGGCAATCAATTTATCGATATGGGTTCAGGTATTGCGGTAGTGAACGTTGGCAATAGCGCTCCAGCAGTTGTCGAACGCGTTCAAAAGCAGGTTTCAGAATTTACGCACACCTGTTTCATGATTGCTCCTTACGAAGGATATGTAGAAGTTTGCGAGCAATTAAACGAACTAACACCAGGAAAATTTAAGAAGAAGAGTGCGCTATTTAATTCAGGTGCCGAAGCTCTAGAGAATGCAGTAAAGATTGCGCGCCACTACACCAAGCGCCAAGCAATCGTAGTTTTCGAACACGGTTATCACGGCCGTACCAACCTAACTATGGCGATGACTGCAAAGAACATGCCATACAAAGAAGGTTTCGGACCATTTACCCCAGAGGTTTACCGTATGCCGAT
>VEQG01000054.1 GCA_018883345.1 Candidatus Nanopelagicaceae bacterium | reverse complement strand
TGCAACAAACTCTCGAGGAACTCACGGAAATATCCCTCTTTAGATTTTATGGTCTGAATTGCATTAAATTATGGTTAGATTAACTAGTTTTAAATGTGACGGTAACTGTCGCAGTTACTGTCTTATCGATACTAGATGTGTCGTAAAGCCCCATATCTGATGTCATCGTTGAGTCGGGAGTGGTCACTTGAATAGGTCCTGCTTTCACGGAAGTGATCGCACCGACTTTGCCACCAACGGCCTCAGTCATCGCTTCAGCGCGTGACTTAGCATCTTTAGTTGCTTCCTTTAATAATTCTGGACGAATCTTTGAGAGTGTCGATACATAATATTGAGGACCGTAATTGCTGACGTTGATACCTGCTTGTAGCAAGGTTCCGATATTTTGGCTTAACTTTGATACCAATTGCACATCCTTGGTACGAACAGTGATCTCGCGGTTGGCTCGATAGTTCAGGATTCGGCCGGTTGGATTGCCATTTATATATTCTTCGGTTGCATAACTACTAACTGCGCCCAATGTTAATTGCTCGCTTTTAATGCCACCATCAACCAAATACTTTTGAACTGCGTTAATACCGGTATCAATCCCACTTACTGCAGTTGCTGGAGTCTTTCCTGTATTTTGAATTGAAAGCGTCCAAACTACGTTATCTGCTACCGCATCAACCTTGGCAGAACCAGTTACAACAATTCCATCGCTTGAACGAGATGCAAAACCTGATCCGACTTGGGCTAGCCCAAGACCCATTGCCAGCGAAACAATCACTGCAGCAATTAATATCGTGGTGGCTTTACGTTTTTCAATCATCTCGTCCATAAAAATTCCTATACATTAGAAAACCTTAAATCGCACGCAGTTGTGCGACCTCCTGTAAATCTACCCCACGAAAGCGCTCTAGTTCTACCTCCCACTCTGTTCCAAGCGCCTCATCTAACGCTTCACGCATGGCTTCATCGGTCTTTGACATGGCTGATTTCAATTGATTTTCTGAAATCAAAATACTACCGATTTCGTCGATTGCAGCTCGATGCAAACCAAGTTCAGGGGTAAAGCGAAATAGTTCTGTATCTGAGGTAATTTCAAATCTTAAGTAGTGCCAGCTCTTAAGTGCGCTAGCTAAATTACTTGCAAGATCTCTTTGGTTTCGCCATTCAATTTGGCTTCGCTGCATTCCAGCAAGTAACGGTTGATTCCGCCACGAGATTTGCACTGGACCCAAAGTATTTTCAATCGCCCATTCGACATGGCGCACCAATGCCAATGGGCATGAGTGAATGGATAGAAATCCACGTTTCATCAGTAGTTGCTCCTAGCAAGGTACTTATTGCACCTTCCCCAGCCCAAAAAGACTCTTGCTTGGATCGCTTTGCTTAAACAACCTCTGTTTAACGCCTAATTTTCTAACGATTAACCTGACTTTGTCCACCCTAGGCTAATCGCGGGTTAGGTAAGGGGCGAATAGGCAGGTAGGCTTGCCACTAGTCGGACGCTCGAAGCTTTAGTTTTTAAAAGAAATTTGGCTAGAAGGAAGACCAGCGGAGCCAAATCCAAGCTTCGCTAAAATAAAAATCTAGAGAAATCTAAAGAAATAAAGAAATAGGAAAAACAATTAATGGCAACAGGCACAGTTAAGTGGTTCAACTCTGAAAAGGGCTTCGGCTTCATTGCAGTAGATGGTGGCGGACAAGATGTATTCGTTCACTACTCAGCTATCCAA
>VEQG01000016.1 GCA_018883345.1 Candidatus Nanopelagicaceae bacterium | reverse complement strand
GTTTCTTAAGCGTTTCAAATAACCGCGTATCAATCCTCGCGGAAGCTACAAATTAATCTATCTTAAATACGCTTTACATCTGCACCGAGCGCTTTTAATTGCTCGGCAAAATTTGGAAATCCGCGATCAATATGAAAAGCATCTTCCACGATTGTTTCGCCATCTGCAACCAAACCAGCTAAAACCAAACCAACGCCAGCGCGAATATCTGTTGCGACCACGGGGGCGCCAGAGAGCTGTGGAATACCAGTAATCGCTGCATGGTGGCCATCGACCGTGATTTTGGCTCCTAATCGGCTTAATTCGTTGACGAACATGAAGCGACCTTGGAAAACATTTTCGGTAACAATGGCATCACCATCTGCAATCGCATTCATTGCAACCACCATCGGTTGTAAATCAGTTGGAAAGCCTGGATAGGGAAGTGTTGCTACATCAATTGCCTTTGGACGATGATCCATGTGAACGCGAATTCCATTTTCAATTGTGGTAACAACTGCGCCAGCGCTAGCTAACTTCTCTAATGGAATTTCTAAATCTTCTGCACGTCCACCGCGAATTGTGATGTCACCCTGAGTGATTGCAGCAGCAAATGCCCAAGTGCCAGTGATGATTCGATCAGGCAAGGTTGCGTGAGTAGCTGGGTTTAATTTTGTAACGCCTTCAATTTTGATGGTAGTGCTACCAAGACCAGAAATCTTTGCGCCCATCTCAATTAAGAAATTTCCGATATCTACGATATCTGGTTCGCGCGCAGCATTTTCAATAATAGTGGTACCACGAGCCAAGACCGCTGCCATCATAATATTTTCAGTTGCACCAACCGAAGGAAAATCTAATTCAATACTTGCGCCATCTAATCCATTTGGTGCTTCAGTGACTATGTAACCGTGTTCGATATGAACTTTTGCACCTAGCGCTTCTAATCCTTTTATATGGATATCAAGCGGGCGTGGACCAATTGCATCTCCACCGGGAAGTGCCACATCAGCTGCGCCAACTCGAACAGTTAATGGTCCTAATACATTAATTGAGGCACGGATTTTTCTAACTAATTCATAATCAGCACGATGTTCAGGGTGTTCTGGAACATCGATTTCAACTTTGCTCTGCAAACGATTTACTTTGCAACCAAGTCGCTCCAGCAGCTCGATCATGATTTCAACATCTAAAATATCCGGAACGTTTGTAATGGTGTTCTTACCTGGAGCTAGCAGCGAGGCTGCCATGAGCTTTAAAACGCTGTTTTTAGCGCCTGGGACATGGACTTCGCCCTTTAGGTGTGCACCACCTACGATTCGGAATCGCTCGCTCATAATGGCCTAATCGTACTTGTACTATTCGCTCATGGTTCATTTAACGCGTATCTATACAAAAACCGGCGATGATGGCAGTACTGCCCTAGGCGATATGAGTCGCACCTCGAAAAATGACCCGAGACTAGAAGCTTATGCAACCGTAGATGAAGCTAACTCATCAATCGGTGTCGCGCTAGCTATGAGTGAAATGTCAGATGATGTCAGGAAGCTATTAGTCAGAATTCAAAACGATTTATTTGATGTTGGTGCTGATCTATGTACTCCAGTTATTGATAATCCAGGATATGAGCAGCTGCGAGTATTAGATAGCCAAGTTGCTTATCTTGAAGAGCAAATTGATAAATTCAATGCCGATTTAGCTGAACTTAGATCCTTTGTTTTGCCTTCAGGAACTCCTGCGGCAGCGCTGCTGCATGTTGCAAGAACAGTTGTACGTCGCGCAGAGCGCCGTACCTGGTCTGCAATTCATGCCTTCGGAACTGGTGTTAACCCGCTAACTGCAAAATATTTAAATCGCTTATCAGATTTACTATTTGTGTTAGCGCGTTATGCAAATAAAGATAAAGGCGATGAGCTCTGGGTACCAGGAGCAAATCGTTAATTAAGCCGCTTTAACTTGCTTTGGTGTAGGTATGGCTTGGCAGTTGAACATCAATTGGCGTATCAGTGCGATGGCAAGCCATAACAATATTTGAAACCACCAGTCCATTCTTGATTGGTTCTTCGCTAATCAAGATATAAGGATTAATTTGCTTAGCTTTTGAGGGACCAAATAACGAACGCAAAGTTCCGAATTTAATAATCGTGGCATCGGTATCAGATGTTGGCCCATTTACATCTGCCGTAATTTCCCACCATTTGCATCCCGCTAAAGAGGTGGCCAAAATCGCCCCACAGGTAAGGCTTTCGCAGCTCTTCAATTCTGCTGCTAATTTCTTATTTGCAGAAGAGAGGCCAATCAGCTCTTTACTATTTGGAATCTTGGCGTAAATATCATCACTTTTTATATAGCCTTTAGGTGGCCAAACAGGTGCCGGACTTGGAGAGAGCTTTACCTTTTTGCGTGGAGCTGGCTTATAAACAACTTTCTTCTTGGTTGCAGTAGGCGTTGCTTTAACCGTTGCTTTAGCTGTCGCTTTAACAGTCGCTTTTGTTGTCGCAGTTGGCTTTGCTGTGGTTTTGGTAGTCGCTTTTGTTGTCGCAGTTGGCTTTGCTGTGGTTTTGGTAGTTGCTTTAGTTGTTGGGGTTGGAGATGGTTTCTTGGTAGCAGCGTTTGCGCTTCCGCTTATCAGCGAAAACGCAACTAGCGCCACCAGAGTTTTTCTCAATCACGATCCCATCTAAAGGTCTTAATGGCTAACGCCACTCCTAATACTAACCAGATTACGTTAACCAATATTCCTCGACTGGTTTCCCAACTCTTTGCTACCTCTTCAAGCGCAAATGAATCGGGTAAAAATACTTCTCGCATACCTTGGGTCAGCCATTTAAGTGGGAATATTGCGGCAACTTGTTGCATCCAGTGAGGTAGCTGAGTAAATATGAAGAATACGCCGCTAAAAAACTGAAGAATAATTACAACTGGCGAGACCACCGCAGATGCACCACGGCCTGATTTTGGAATAGCAGAGAATGCAATACCGAGCGCAGTTGAGTTCGCACTTCCTAAAACTAATAAGAGAATGAAGAGCCACCATTTTTCGGATGTTGCGGGGAGTTCTAAACCAAAGAAAGCAACTCCGCCTGCAATTAGCAATACTGTTTGCACAATCATTGATGCCAAAACCAAAATGGATTTACCGATGAAGTAAGAGGCAAGCGGCATTGGGGTTCCCCTCAATCGCTTTAGAGTCCCCGCATCGCGTTCCATAGGAATCATGATTGCTAATTGCTGGAAACCGCTATTTACCATTCCAGATGCGATCATTCCGGCCACAAAATATTGGCTGAACTTAACTCCTGGCGCAATAGTGTCCTTAAAAACTGATCCAAAAATTACCATCAAAATCAGTGGGAAAAATATGGTGAAAACGACCGATTCTCTTTGGCGCATAAATTGTCTTATCTCCAAAGAACCACGATGCAAACCTAATTTGATTGTGTTCATTACTCACCAATCATTCTTAAATATATATCTTCAAGGGAAGGGCGAATTACTTGTAATTCTGGAATTTCGCCATGATATTTTGCAGCTAGTTCCTTTATAAATTCGGTCGGCTGGTTAGATTCACTCTCACCATCTCGCCATTTAACAAGTGCTAAAGCATTTTGGCGATTTCCTAAAGTGGCCGGGGTTGCTACTTCGACAATCTTTCCGCGATTAATAACTGCGACTCTATCTGCCAAAGCTTCAGCCTCATCAAGATAATGAGTTGTTAATAAAATAGTGGTGCCAGCATGTTGCAACGATTTAATTAAATCCCAGAATTGGCGACGTGCTTCGGGATCGAATCCGGTAGTTGGTTCATCTAAGAACAAGAGCTCTGGATTACCGATAATGCCTAAAGCAACATCTAATCGTCTACGTTGTCCTCCAGATAAGTTTCTTATTAGTGAGCCACGTTTTTCATCCAAACCTACGGCACTTATTACTTCATCAGCATCTCTAGAATTCCGATAATACTTAGCAAAGTGGTGAACGGTTTCAACCACACTTAAGTCACCAGCATCTTGGCTATTTTGATGAACAATTCCTAGACGGTTGCGCCAGGTGCTATCTCCATCATTGGGATCAACTCCCAATACCGAAACGCTTCCTGAAGATCGAGGTCTGAAGCCCTCAAGAATCTCAACTGTTGTGGTCTTACCTGCGCCATTAGGACCAAGTAGCGAGAATATTTCGCCTGGTTCGATAATTAAATCAACCCCAGCAACGGCATTTAATTCTCCATATTGCTTGGTTAATCCATGAACTTTGACTACGGACATGGCTTCACGATGCCACATTTGTCAGATAAATGCGAAAATAGGCGAGTGAGCCCGCGCAGAAATTATCCAAAAAACCGCCGCCCCAAGACGGAAGAGCGCGATCCTTCAACATCAAACCAGATAATTGAAGAACATCATGACGGAATTTATGTAGTTAGACAGTTAACTGGCTCAAGTTCCAATAAACCATATCGCTGCCCAGGATGCGATCAGATGATTCCTATGGCCACTCCGCATATTGTCGCTTGGATTGAAGGCGATGAAGATTCGAGAAGACATTGGCATAAAGCATGCTGGAACAATCGCGCTAATCGCAGGCCAAATACTCAGCGCACTAGAAATGCGCCGCGATATTAACTCCAGATATTAACTAAAGTATTTACTTAATTTAGTAATTAATTTTTCCTGACCTGCAGTACGCTTAAATGAAGTTGCTCTAAGCGGAATTTCGAATTTTGGTTTTACAAGTGTTCTCGCGTATGTAAATTCATACAAACCTTCCGGTCCATGAATACGTCCATAACCACTTTGCTTCGCTCCACCAAATGGGACTGTTGGGATAGCTGCGAAAGTAAATGCGGTGTTGATACCGACCATTCCGCATTCCAAGCGCTTAGCAATTGCATATCCATGCCGCTTTGAAAACACTGAAGCGCCAAGCCCGTATTCAGAAGCATTCGATAGCGCAATCGCTTCATCCATATTGGCTACTTTGTTAATGGCGATAGTTGGTCCGAAAGTCTCTTCAGTCATTGCGCTGCAATCTTCCGGAACATCAGCCATTACTACCGGATTTACGATGTTTTCATTTACTGAATTCACGTCACCATAAAGCATTTTTGCCCCAGCATTGGTAGCTGATTCGATATGCCTTTTAATGATTTCAAGCTGTTTTGGCATAGTTGCTGGCCCGTAACTGATACCTGGATCTAAATCCTTGACGATATTTAGCACTTCAGCTTGAAACTTTTCGGCGACTTTTTCATGCACATATACTCGTTCAGCACCTATGCAAGATTGTCCAGCATTAGCCATCGCCGACCAGATTGTGTATTCAGCAGCTAATTTAAGATTAGCATCCTTATCTACCAAAACTGGATCTTTACCGCCGCATTCAAGAAGTACCGGAACCATATTTCTAGAACATGTTTCCGCTACTAATTTTGCAGTTCTGGTTGAACCAGTAAATGCTAATTTTGAAATTTGTGATTCGCATAAGAATTTTCCAGTTTCGCCTAATCCCGTAATGGTTGTTAAAACATTTGGAATATCTGAGGCCTTAGAAAAGGTTTCTTCAAGTAGTTTTCCGACACCAGGTGTGAATTCGCTTGGTTTAAAGACCACGGTATTTCCAGCAGCAAGTGCGTAAGCAATCGAACCCATAGGCGTAAAGATTGGATAGTTCCATGGCCCAATCACGCCAATTACACCAAAAGGAATGCGATGAACTTCAGCTTGCATGTTGAACATCAACAAACCAGGTTTGCGTCCTTGCTCCTTTAAATAATAACCTGCTTTTTTAGCTGCCCAGGATAAATGAGCGATTGCAATTGAGACTTCTAATCTTGAATCACCAATTGGTTTACCGGTCTCTGCCGAGACGAGTTGTGCAAAATCTTCTAAACGATTCGCAATTTCTTTTTTCCACCGAAGCAAGACTTTCTTGCGTGCCGATTGGCTTAACTTGCCCCATTGCATAAATCCCTTTTGTGCCAAATGCACAGCGCTATCTACCTCAGATTTAGTGAAAATCCGATGATCAGCAATCACTTCACCAGTGGCAGGATTCAAAGATTGAAAGTGGGTCATGAGTTAATGGTAACGACCATTAGAATTTATGCCATGTCAGAAGTCTTGCGCCCCAGCACTGTGCTTCCATCTAGGCGAAATCTGAGCAAAGTCATGACCTCCGATGGTATTGAGTTAGTCGTAGAGGTCGCATCACCTTTAAACCCTTCGCGCGGAGCGCTTCTGATGTGTCACCCAAATCCAACTGGTGGGGGAATGATGGATTCGCACGTCTATAAAAAGGCTGCAAATCGGCTTCCGGCGTTGGCCGATTTAACTATTGTGCGCTTTAACACCCGTGGCACTAGCAGTGAACAAGGTACGAGTTCTGGTTCATATGATCAAACAAAATTAGAAGAACATGATGTTGATGCAATGGTTGAATATTGTTTAGATCATTTAAAGTTAGAAAATTTCTGGGTAGTAGGTTGGTCATTCGGCACGGAATTAACTCTTAAATACGCCAAAGATCAGAGAATTAAGGGAGTCATTCTTCTAAGTCCACCACTTATGTATACAACTGAAGAAGAGTTGAAGTTTTGGGCAGCCGATGGTCGTCCAGTCATTGCGCTGGTACCAGAACATGACGAATATTTGTCGCCTGCATTAGCAAAAGAGAAATTTGCAATAATTCCTCAAATAGAGATTATTGAAGGCGTAAATATGAAACACCTTTGGTTGGGCGAACCTTCAGTGCAATTTGTTCATGATGAAATTGTTAGAAGGGTAGTCCCAGAGAAATACCCGTTACCTACTGAGATTTAAGATTGATCTGCTTTCGGATAAACGACTTCTTCTAATATCAAAAGGATAGAAGCTGCAATTGGCACTGCCAAGATGCCGCCAACTAATCCAAGCAAAGAAGCGCCGATCAGTGCACTAACGATTGTTACAAGACCAGGAATAGATAAGGTCTTATGCATAATTTTTGGCATTATCAAGTAATTCTCAACTTGTTGGTAAATCAGGTAAGCCACAAAAATCGCGACTCCAGTAGTTAATGATTGCGTTAGGCCAACTATTGTGAGTATTGAAGCGCCTATGAAGTGACCAATTAATGGAATCAAACCACAGATGAAGACCAGCATCCCTAGCGCAATAGGAGATGGCAATCCGAATATTGCACAGAATATACCCATCACCACACCAGCTGCGAAAGCAACTGAAATTTGGCTACCTACGAATGCGCCGATACGAGCAACAATTCCTGCAGTTAACGCTTCAATTCGCGGACGTCTTGAAGCAGGTGCTAAACGAATTGCTTGATCAATTACTTGTGGCAGCGAAATTGTGAAATACATAGTAAGAACCAAAATAGTTAATGCGGTAAAGATGCCAGAAATAAATGATTTTCCAACACCAACAATTCCGCCGAATGCCGAAACCAGCAACGTGCCATCGCTGGTAATTGATTCGAGTTTTTGGGTTATTGAATCGATAATTCCATAATGAGTATTTATGTCATTTATGAATTGGTTACTCTTTAAATTATCTAAAAGAGTTGGCGCACTCTCAATCAGACTGGTGGTTTGTCTAACAACTGGAGGGATAATCAATATCGCCAAAACTCCAACAAAAATTAGAACTATGCCAAGAATCGCAGAAACTGCGGCGCCTCTACTTAAGCCACGATTCTTGAAGAATTCCACTGCTGGATTTAGGCCCATTGCTAAGAAAATTGAAATCAAAATTAGAACAAAAATTTGACTTGCAGCTGCAAGTGAGCGCAACAATACAAATGCAGTTAATGCTCCAGTTGTTGCAAGAAATCCAAAGTAGAAAGGAGAACTTTTCTCAATAGGCGCTCCAGGAATTCCGAAATTTTCACTGGATTTCTGTGATTTAACCGAAGTCTTGCGTAACCGCTTGGTAATTGCCATGTCTTAATTGTAATTACTTGCCCCAATTACGAGAGAATAAGCTCATGTCACTGCGAATTACAGGCCTAGGCGAGGAGATCGGCGCAGTAATTGGCTTGCCATGGGAGCAACCATTGGAACAGTGGCCAGAAGATCCGAACCTGGCAGAAAAACGTGGCATTTCAAGGCATGTGGTTCGTCTTGTAAGAGCCGACGAAGAGGATTCGAATTCAGAAATTTATGCAGTCAAAGAGACGGTAGTCGAGTTTGCAAAGCGCGAATACAAAGCGCTGATTGAGCTAAAGAAATTAGGCGCGCCAAGCGTAGAACCAATTGCTGTGATTGAAGGTCGGACTAATTCAGCAGGAGAAGAATTGCCTTGCGCAATAGCTACTAGGTTCCTGCCATATTCACTTCCATACCGTGTTGTACTTTCGCAGTCAGTATCCGAACATGACATTAACAATATGGCTAATGCGCTTGCATATCTATTAGTGCAATTACATTTGCTTGGTTTTTGGTGGGGAGACTGTTCTTTATCTAATACTTTATTTCGCCGAGACGCCGAAGGATTTGCAGCTTACTTAGTTGATGCTGAAACTGGTGAATTCCAAACCAAATTATCTGACGGCCAAAGAGAACATGATTTAGAAATTGCCTTCTTCAATGTTGCTGCTGAGCTAGAAGACTTACAGCTTTCTGGAGTCTTATATGAAGGCATGGATCCGGTAAGAGCATCTGAAGCAGTTCAAAGAAGATATAGAAGATTATGGTCAACCCTTAAAGATCCTCAGAAATTAGATCCGAATGATCGCCACGCCGTAGAGCGTGCCATGCGCCAATTACATGATTTAGGTTTTGCAGTCGAAGAGGTGCAAGTAGCTCTCGATAATGAAACTCATATGCTTTCATTTCAGCCTCGTTTAGTTGCAGCCGGATATCACATGGCTAAGTTAAAAAACCGTTTCGGTTTGGATGCCCAAGAATTACAGGCAAAACGAATCCTTGCTTCATTTGATCGATGGTATGCACGCCAGACAAACAAGAGCAGTAAAGATGAAATGGCCAAAGAATGGCTCGATAGCGTCTTCTTCCCAATCCTTGATATGGTCCCAGCAGAATTAAGTGGGCGAGTAGAAAAAGCGCAGATGTTTCACGAAATACTTGAAAACCGCTGGTACATGACCGAAAAAGCAGGTTATGACGTAGGTTTAGAAGCTGCGGCAAGAACCTATGTTGAAGACATTTTGCCATTTCGAATGGATTCAGGAGTTGAGACAGAGTGAAACAACCAAACTTTGGTAGCGCTTTTGATTTAAGTACTCTAAAGAAGCCGGCTCATGCAACAAGTAGTACCCAACCAACTCCTGGAGTGGAAGCAACTGTAGAAACTTTGCCAAATGAATTAATGCCACTTTCAAATACCAAACCTGTAATTATTTTATGCTGGTCAGAGCGCTTTCCCGAGTCTCGCGAAACTTTGGCTTTATTGGCTAAATTGAATAATGACGATAATCAAAGCTGGCAGCTTGCCACAGTTGAAATCGAGAAACAGCCACAAGTTGCTCAAGCACTACAAACTAGAGTGGTTCCATACGCGATTGCAATCGTAAAAGAACAGGTAATGCCTTTATTTGAAAATCCATATCCTGAGTCTCAGCTTCGCTTGGTGATAGATAAAGTTCTGTCAATTGCAGCCGAGCAAGGTATTGGAGATGCACCTGTTGAAAGAACGGAACCTGAAGAAGATGAGGCCATGGAGGCGCTTCAATCAGGCAATCTAGATGGGGCAATCGCCGCCTATGAAAAATTAGTAGCCCGCAAGCCCAATGATGCCATGGCAAAAAATGGTTTAGCTCAGATGCAACTCCTAAAACGTACGCATGGCGTAGATGCTAAATCTGTAATTGAAAATGCAAATCTGCATCCTTTGGATGTTTCTGCGCAAATAAATTGCGCAGATTTAGAAATTGCTAATGGTCAACTAGAGCAAGCATTTGAGAGGTTACTTAATTGTGTCCGTAATTTAAGTGACGAACAAAGAAAAGATGCCAAAGACCATTTGATCAGCCTTTTTAGTTTGGTAGACCCTGCAGATCCGAGGCTGATTCAAGCCCGTAAAGATTTAGCGAGTGCGCTATTTTGATTAAACGTGATGTGGCTTTAACTAAAACCCTCTTCTTTCTATTCGGCATCGGCATCATGGGCTGGGTGCCAAGATTTCCTGAATTGAAGGCCAATTTAGGGGTAAATAACGGCCTTTTTGGTTCGATGTTAAGCATAGGAGCGCTCGGTTCATTAGTTGCGCTCTTAACAGTCGGCCACTTAGTAGATCATTTTGGTGCAAAACGAATCCTGCTAGTCGGATCTACCGTGCTCTGCTTTGCATTTGTAGGCATAGTAAATGTCCGAAATCACGAGACTTTTGTAGTTCTAAATATTTTAGTTGGCTTTTCAATCTCAACTTTGCATATAGCCAATAATGCACTGGCATTCCATGATCAAGATCGAGGCGGAAAGAATCTCGTTATCTCTGCAGCTGGCTACTGGAGCGCGGGTTCGCTTTTTACTACTTTGCTTTCAATGTTTTTAATTGGAAAAGTTGCTTTAAATATTCACATTGCAATATTGAATATAGTGGTCTGGGTTTTTACCGTCGTGGTAATTCTTTCAAGAGCTAATACCTTGATACCGCCAAATCGTCATGAGAGCGTTCGTCTATCAATCTTTTCAGACTTGAAGAAATTCAATTTTGATTGGATCATCAATTTTGGTCTCATTTTTGGCATTATGTTGGAATTTGCAATTGGCGACTGGTCTACTATTTTTGCAAAAGAGAATGGCGGTATTTCTGCTTCTTTAGCTCCCTTGCCATTTATGTGTTTTACAATCTTTATGATTATTGGCAGAGTTTCAATAAATAGAATACGTAAGAGATTTAAAATCGCGTCACTTGTCCGATTTGGTGGTTTACTTGCCGGAACCTCTTTTATCTTCGGAATTTGGTTTGTCGATAGCATTGGTTTAATTGGATTAATGATTACATTCTCTTTGGCTGGACTTGGATCTTCCTATATCGGACCATCATTCTTAAACGTAGCTAATTCAAGAATAAATTTGCCGGCAAGTATCGTGATTGGACAAATTAGCGCTGTAAATGCAGCTCTTTCTTGGGTTTTAAAGCAGCTAATTGCATTCCTTGCTCAAGTATTCTCTTTGCAGGTAGCGCTCACGCTTCCGGCGATAATGATTATCGCGGTGGGGTTATTTACTAAGGCTTTTAAGCCAATTCCAGCCAAATAGTAGCCATTGGCGGTATTCGCAGAATTGCGTGGCAATCTTCGCCCACGGTAATTTCTGAGTTAGTTAAACCTGAGCCACCAAACTTTAGATCATCGGTATTAAGAACTTCACGATACTTACCGGGCTTTGGAATATACATTCGGTAGTTTTCATGAGGAACTGGTGACCAATTGGTAATTGAAATTAATGGAGTGCCATTATCTGACCAGCGAGCGTAAGCAATTACATTTGCCGCACCATCGTCGCCAACTAACCATTGGAAACCTTCGGCAAAATTATCTCGCTGCCAAAGCGCAGGCGCCTCTTTATATTTTTTGTTAATTGCAGAAACAACTTTTTGAACGCCTTTGTGTTCGTCGAATTCTGTTAAATACCATTGCAACCCATCAGATGCACTCCACTCATCATTCTGGGCAAACTCAGATCCCATAAATAACAATTTTTTGCCGGGATGTGACCACATATATCCATAGAGCGCTCTAAGTTGGGCAAGTTTCTGCCAACGATCACCTGGGAATTTATTTACTAACGAGCCTTTGCCATGCACAACTTCGTCATGAGAGAGCGGCAACATAAAGTTTTCGCTCCAGGCATACAGGATTGAGAAGGTAATCTCATTATGGTGATACATACGATGAATTGGTTCGTGTGACAGATATTGCAAGGTGTCATGCATCCAACCCATATTCCACTTATAGCCAAAACCTAATCCGCCAAAACCAGTATCTTTTGTGACTCCTGGCCAAGCTGTTGATTCTTCGGCAATCATCATGATTCCAGGATGATGCTTATATGCCGTGGATGTCGCTTCTTTTAGGAATTCGACAGCTTCTAAATTTTCACGTCCACCAAATTGATTTGGAATCCATTCGCCATCTTTGCGTGAATAATCTAAATAAAGCATTGAAGCGACCGCATCCACACGAAGACCATCGATATGGAACTCCTCAAGCCAATAAAGCGCGCTAGCAACTAGGAAATTACGTACCTCATTACGCCCAAAGTTAAAGACTAGAGTTCCCCAATCAGGATGTTCACCCTGACGAGGATCTGCATGTTCGTATAAAGCAGTGCCATCAAATTTAGCTAAGGCCCATTCATCCTTAGGAAAATGGGCTGGTACCCAATCTAGAATTACACCAATTCCAGCTTCATGTAATTTATCAACTAGAAAACGGAATTCGTCAGGTGAACCAAATCTTGAAGTTGGCGCAAAAAATCCAGTGACTTGATATCCCCAAGATGGAGCATAAGGATGTTCGGTAACTGGCAAAAATTCGATGTGGGTAAAACCTTGCTCTTTAACGTAAGAGATTAATTCAGTTGCCAGTTCTTTGTAGGAAAGTCCAACTTTCCAAGAACCTAGGTGAACTTCGTAAACTGAAACGGGGGAGCGCCAAGATTCAAATGATTTGCGAGCTTGCATCCATTTGGAATCTTGCCACTCATAATTTGATTCATTAACGATTGATGCAGTACTCGGTGGCAACTCACATTGCCGAGCCATTGGATCTGCGTGATCCACCCATTGACCCCAGGAAGAGCAGATGGCAAATTTATATTTAAGCCCTGGTCCAACATCAGGAAGGAAAGTTTCCCAAATACCGGAGTTGCCAATCTTCACCATTGGATTTGTTGATTTATCCCAGAAATTATTATCGTGAATTAGTGAGACGGCAGATGCATTTGGTGCCCATACACTAAATGCCGTGCCGATTAAATTACCTTTTGTATCTCTTTTAACTTGGGCTCCAAGCGCACCCCATAATTTCTCGTGGCGCCCTTCATTAAATAGGTGAAGATCTAATTCGCCAATAGATGAGTGAGGGTTTAGATAGGTAGCCATTAGAGTGAAACCTTAACAATATGAGCGACTTTTCCAACTGGACGACTTGGCTGTAAACGTACGAAAGTATGTGCGGACCATTGATGAACACTTCCATCAAGCAAATCGGTGACTTTGAAGCTTTCAGAGTTGAGACCCAAAGCCTCCATATTCCAATGAATTGTGGTTTCTTGAGCATAAGTTGGATCAAGATTGACCACTACCAAAATTAAATTATCACCTTCGCGCTTTGAATAAGCGATGATTGCGCCACTATCAGTATGGTGAAAATTCAAATTCCGTAATCTCTGTAATGCAATATTCTCTTTTCGAATTTTATTTAATTGGGCAATAAAAGGCGCAAGCGATAAACCTTTCTTAGCGGCGCCTTCCCAATCACGATTTCGGATTTGGTACTTCTCGGATTCCCAATATTCTTCTTTGCCTTCAGCCAGCGGCTTCGATTCATACAGTTCATATCCGGCATACATTCCCCAAGATGGAGTAAGAGTTGCAGCAAGAACTGCACGAAGCGCAAACATGGCAGGGTTACCGCTTTGTAAGTGATACGGCAAAATGTCAGGAGTATTTACCCAGAAGTTTGGTCTGAAGAATGCGCTAGTCCAATGTGCAACTTCATTGCCGTAATCCATAAGTTCTTGTTTGCTGGTTCGCCATGTGAAGTAGGTATATGACTGCTGAAAGCCTGCCTTTCCTAGAGTGTGCATCATTGCAGGTTTGGTAAATGCTTCAGCCAAGAAGATTACTTCTGGAGATTCTTTGTAAATTGTCGCCATAACCTCTTGCCAGAAATGAACTGGTTTTGTGTGTGGATTATCGACGCGGAATATTTTCACTCCTTTAGAAATCCAAAGACGCAAAATTCGAAGCGATTCATTGAGAATACCTTGATAATCCTGATCAAAATTAATTGGATAAATATCTTGATATTTCTTCGGTGGGTTTTCAGCGTAAGCAATAGATCCATCAGGGCGATGGCTAAACCATTGCGGATTGCTCTTTACCCAAGGGTGATCTGGGCTGGCTTGCAGTGCAAAATCCATAGCAATTTCAATATCGAGTTTCTTTGCAGCTTTAACAAATTCTTCAAAATCAGACATCGTGCCAAGTACAGGATTTATTGCATCATGGCCGCCATCTTTTCCACCGATTGCCCATGGCACACCAGGATCATTTGGGCCAGGAGTTAAAGTGTTATTAGGTCCCTTTCGAAACTGCACCCCAATTGGATGCACTGGCGGAAGGTAGAGCACATCAAAACCCATCTCTTTCACGCCCAGAAGACGTTTCTGGGCGTTCTTAAAGTTGCCACCTTCAGAGCGTGGAAAGAATTCATACCAAGCGCCAACTAGCGCTCTCTCGCGATCTGAACGCACTGGGAAAGAATCTGATTTAGACACTAATCGCTTAAGTGGATTTTTGTGGAAGTAATTTCGTACTTCGTGAGATGTGGCGGCAGAGAAACGAACCGCTGGATCTATTTTTGAATCGCGCAATTTTGCAACTAAAGGATTTAGTAAATTCTTGGCAGATTTATCAACCGAGATAGTTTCTTCAAATAACAATGCTCCAATTTCGCACATTAATTCTGAATCAACATTTGCAGCAATTTTGATTTCGCCATCATGTTCCCAAGTTAAGAAAGGATGGTCATAAGTTTCGATGTGAAAAGTAAATTCGCCAAGACCATTTGTATTGACCCAAGTTTCAAATCGGTTGGTTCCTGGCGCATTTTCATTCATTATTGAGCGGCATACTTCTTTGCCGCTTGAATCTACAACTACAACTTGAGCACCAAAGGCATCATGCCCTTCGCGAATAACAGTTGCTTCTACCTTGAATTTTTCAAACGGAATCGTCTTAACAGGGACAAATTCACCACCGAACCAGATGGTTGGGGAGATGTCACTGGCAGGGATTCGATTGATCAACCGGAGCCTTCCGTATTTCCTGGATCAGCGGCGCTGATATCGGCCAAACGGTACTTGTCTACTGCTTGCTGTACAAGAGATTCTTTAACTTCTCCGGTCTTTGCAAGTTGCGCCAAAGTTGCGACCACTATTGATTCGGCATCCACTTTAAAGTGGCGACGAAGCGCGCCGCGAGTATCTGACAATCCGAAGCCATCCGTTCCAAGAGATACGAATGGTTGGGTAACCCAAGGCTGAATTTGATCTTGAACTGCGCGCATGTAGTCGCTTACTGCAACTACTGGTCCCTTGGCATCCGCTAGCTTCTTTGTGATGTAAGCAGATTTCTTATCACGTGGGAAGAGCAAGTTATGACGATCGATTTCAAGTCCATCACGACGTAGTTCGTTCCAAGAAGTTACAGACCAAACTGATGCGTAAACATCCCAATCTTTTTCAAGTAATTCTTGCGCCTTTAGAGCCGCATTCACTGCAACACCTGATGCCAGAATATTTGAACGACGCTTGCGGCCCTTTGAATCTTTAAGTAGATAAATTCCATTAAGAATTCCATCAACATCAACATTCTCTGGTTCGGCTGGTTGTGCATATGGCTCGTTGTAAACCGTTAAGTAATACATAACGTTTTCAGAATCTTCACCGTACATACGACGTAAACCATCTTTAACAATGTGTCCGATTTCGTATCCATAAGCTGGGTCGTAGGAAACAATTGCTGGATTAGTTGCAGCTAATAACTGCGAATGACCATCTTCATGCTGAAGACCTTCACCATTAAGAGTAGTTCTGCCAGCTGTGGCACCCAAAATAAATCCACGCGTCATTTGATCTGCAGCTGCCCAGAAAGCATCTCCGGTTCGTTGGAAACCAAACATCGAGTAGAAGATATAAATAGGAATCATTGGTTCATCATGTGTTGAATATGAAGTACCAACGGCGGTAAATGAAGCAGTAGATCCGGCCTCATTAATACCTTCGTGCAGAATTACGCCAGTTGGTGCTTCTTTGTATGAGAGCATCAATTCGCGGTCTACCGAAATATATTTTTGACCGTTTGGATTATAAATTTTCATAGTTGGGAACAATGAATCCATACCAAATGTGCGCGCTTCATCAGGAATGATTGGCACAATTCTTGGACCAATTCCTGGATCCTTCACCAAATCTTTGAGTAAACGAACGAAAGCCATAGTTGTAGCAACTTCTTGTTGACCCGAACCACGCTTTACAGATTCATATGCATCATCTGCAGGTAGAGCCAAAGGCTTTGATTTTGCGCGACGAGATGGGATTGATCCACCAAGTGCTGCACGTCGTTCCATCAAATATTTATATTCTGGCGAGCCTTCTTCGAAACGATAGTAAGGCGGAAGATATTTATCTAACTTCTCGTCAGGTATAGGAATTCGCAAGGTATCGCGGAATGCTTTGATGTCATCAAGTGTCATCTTTTTCATCTGGTGAGTTGCGTTGCGACCCTCGAAATGTGAACCTAATGTCCAACCCTTAATTGTCTTTGCCAAAATTACAGTTGGGCGGCCATTCTTTTGAGTCATCGCAGCTTGATATGCCGCAAACATCTTGCGGTAATCATGACCACCACGTTGTAGCGACCAAATCTTTTCATCTGACCAGTTTGCAACCATGGCTGCAGTGCGTGGATCGCGACCAAAGAAATTCTCGCGAACAAACTTTCCATCTTCAGTCTTAAAGGTCTGGTAATCGCCATCAGGAGTGTTGTTCATTAATTGAACTAGCGCGCCTTCTTTATCTTGCGCCAGCAATTCATCCCATCCGCGGCCCCATACAACTTTAATTACATTCCAGCCTGCGCCTCCGAAGACTGATTCAAGTTCTTGAATGATTTTTCCGTTACCGCGCACTGGACCATCTAGGCGTTGTAAGTTGCAATTAATTACGAAGGTTAAATTATCTAGACCTTCGCGAGCTGCAATTCCAAGTGCACCTAAAGATTCGACTTCATCGGTTTCGCCATCACCTAAGAAGGCCCAGACATGTTGCTGGCTGGTGTCTTTAATGCCGCGATTTTGTAAGTAACGATTAAATCGTGCTTGATAAATTGCATTGATTGGACCAAGCCCCATCGAAACCGTTGGGAATTGCCAGAAATCTGGCATTAATCGTGGGTGGGGATATGAAGATAATCCACCACCTTCGTGCGAAAGTTCTTGGCGGAAACCATCTAATTGATCATCACTTAAGCGACCTTCAACAAATGCACGGGCGTACATACCCGGACTTGCATGTCCTTGGAAGAAAATCTGATCTCCGCCGCCTGGATGATCTTGTCCGCGGAAGAAATGATTAAAACCAACTTCGTAAAGCGCAGCAGAAGATGCATAAGTAGAAATATGACCACCGACGCCAACACCTGGGCGTTGTGCTCGATGAACCAACATCGCTGCATTCCATCGAATTGCCGCACGGATACGGCGCTCAATATCTTCATCGCCAGGAAATGCGGGTTCGCGCTCTGGTGAAATAGTGTTTATGTAATCGGTATTTCGAATCGAGCTGATCGGCACATTCTTTTCGTGTGCGTGCTTTAGCAAACTATTTAATAGGTACTTGGCACGAACCGGACCGGCATTCTTTAGAGTCGCATCTAGGGATTGCAGCCACTCTTTGGTTTCGCTCGGGTCGGTATCAACTAGATTTTCGATGTATTGCTCTGGCGCCTCAAAGGTTTCGCTCATGGGCATATCTTTCCGCTAAGCCTGCGAAAACGCTAATTTCGAGCCCAGATATCTCAGATATCTCAAATATTTAACATTTTGACTTGCGCCACAGGCACTTTCTCATGTGGACTTCTCCTATGCCATCGCGGATGGGTTTTGAGAAAGGTCAATTGATTCTCGAGGTCGGATACGGATCCGATTCAGACGAGAATTTGCGTAAGCAATTAGTTGAACTTACTGGCGAGCCTTTAATCGAGAATGACACCGACGAAGTAGTCGATGCAGTCGTAATTTGGTTTAGAGAAGATGATGGTGATTTAACAGATGAATTAGTTGATGCTTTGACTTATCTTTCTGAGACTGGGCCTATCTGGGTTCTAACTCCGAAAGTTGGAAGGGCAGGACATGTTCATCCAAGTGATATTCAAGATGCTGCTAACACAGCCGGCTTGAGTCAAACATCTACGATTGTGGTAGCTCCAGATTGGAGTGCGACAAAAATTGTGCATCGAAAGGCGAAGAAGTGACAGAGATTGGTAACGAAGCACCAGATTTTGAAGTGCTTGATAACAATGGCCAGATGGTTAAATTATCTTCATTCCGCGTAAGCAAAAATGTTTTACTCCTGTTCTATCCATTCGCTTTCTCCGGGATATGCACCGGCGAGTTGTGTGCCATGAGAGATGATTTAAAACCTTTCCAAAATGATGACGTACAGCTTCTAGCTATTTCTTGCGATCCGATGTATTCAAATAAAGCATTTGCGATTCAAGAAGGATATAAATTCCCAGTTCTAAGTGATTTCTGGCCACATGGCGCAGTTTCTAAAGCTTACGGAGTCTTCAACGAAGATAGAGGATGTGCTACTCGCGGTTCTTTCTTAATTGATAAGAATGGAATTCTTCGCTGGCGCGTAGTAAATACTTTAGGTGAAGCACGCAATATTGAGGATTACAAAAAGGCGCTCGCAGCGCTTTAAAAACGTAAATTTCTCGCGCAATTAGCCATTTTCTTTCAGATTGGTTACTATTTCGCACGCAACAAACGGGTGGTTAGCTCAGCGGTAGAGCGCTTCGTTTACACCGAAGATGTCGGGGGTTCGAAACCCTCACCGCCCACAACATATGCTTAATTAGATGCAACTTCGCCGAAACTCGGCGGTAAGTTCATCAGAACTCGCAGGGATATAGCGTCCATCTTTCTATAGCCCAATAAGTTCCATCTCGACCAATATGACAGATATTGGAATAGGTGCAGAATGTTAGTTAAAGAATTTATAGAACAAGTTATCGAATCACGTGCTTACAAGTATTCAACCAAGCAAACGAATTATCGAGATATTCGACGTTTAGGAATTTTGGATCTAGACATATCTGAAATCAACTCGGGCTTGATTATGTCGATAGTTGAAAAAGTACCGAATCAGAATTCTCGAAAGAGACTTTACATAACCGCCCGCTCTATCTTTAAAGACTTAGGTGTCTGCCAAGACCTGCCTTACTTAGAAGGCGTTGGGAAGATTTATGATATTCCAAACCAAGAGGATCTTGAGTGGATCATTTCAAAATCGAAGTACCGCCTTCAGCTTCTACTCTGCATGTATGCAGGGCTCAGAGTTGGCGAAGCATGTGCGGTCACACCCGACAAGCTTGAAGGTAACTACCTAGACGTTAATCAAGCATGGTCACAAGATGGCTTGCATCTCGGAAGCCCAAAGACTTACGGCAAGATCCTTTTGCCCGAATGGCTTGCCGATGAAGTCCGGAACATGAGCGAATCGGATCATTGGCAGTATGGGAAGCCAACGAAGGACGTGACTAACTCTTGCTTCAAGCTTTCTAGAAACCAAGAATGGGTAAAGCGAACAGGGGGCAAGAGAATCAACCCCCACATGCTTCGACATTGGTATGCCACCGACATGATCAAGAGAGGAGTAAATCCTGAAGTGGTTAGACGGCAGATGCGCCACAAAAATGTTTCCGTCACTCTTAGAATCTATACGCAGGTTAAAAGTGAGGAGCTTGAACAGTCGCTTCCCACAAGGCCCACCTTTCTAAGTCAAAACGAAGGGCTGCCTGAAAATGTACTCATGTTCAGATATAGACATTAATTTAATTCCATGAGTAAATGAGACTCATGGACCCATTTTGGATTGTCGTGTTGGCAATTTTTGTCCTGTATCGAATTTATAAATGGGATGAGTCAAACAAGATTCGAAATGAGTATGAACGAGTTCGGAAACTTAAGAAATCGTATAGCGATACAGCTAGAGATGAGAATCCTGAGCTCGTGGACAAGTACTGGAATCCGAACAGAAATCCCGTTCCAGCTGAAATCAGACCTAAAATATTTGCCCGAACTAAAGGGCACTGCTACTACTGCGACAAGGATTTGAGCCAAAGTTACGAATGGCAGGTCGACCATATTTGGCCGTATCGATACGGTGGGTCTGAGGAAATTATTAACCTTGTGCCAAGTTGCAGGAGATGCAACGAGGCTAAATGGTCCCATCTTCCTCCAAGATACCTTTTGAATAAGTGGGTCGTTGGGGCACCATTCACGCAGCACGAACTGAAGTTCATCGATTTTCATAGAACTCATTCAATGGCAGACTTGATTGGAACTTCCGCCCATTGGAAAGGTATTGCGAATTATTGGCTCGACCATGTTTACAAAGACTTCGCGGACTTAATCACATTAAATGAGTCGGTAGTTAGCGCATCAGGAAAAAGGCGAGAAGAATTAGTGGCGAAGGGCCAAGATATTTATAAGAAGCTGGATTGCGATATTGCTACAAGATCCTCGTCATTCAGGGTTATTGAAAAATGGATTGAGGACAAAGAATTCTTCGACAAGTACTTGCAAGAAAATCCCGAAGGTACCAACAGGGAGTAACTCATGTCAGGGGCTTCCTTATAGATCTTGGATATTGTCACTTGCTTCCAAGATCACTGAAGAATCTGAGATTTTGACTAAGTCTGGTCTTTCCAATCCGACTTTCTTGGATAACAAGCTTGGGTGGCGCGATTAGCCCATAAGCTTCTCGATGCCAGAGAGCTTGAAGGATTTGAAGCGGTTCCAACCCATGCTGCTCAGCCTCTAGTTCAAGTTGGTGAGCATAGGCGAAGTACATGGCGAACTTTCCTGAATTGCGCTCGCCTTGTCCGCTTTCAGGTCTGGTCCATTCCTTAACTTTTGTGAGACCAAGGGATTCTGCCACTTTGATACTTGGGATGTTCTCTTGGTCAATAATCAATTCCGCATAATGGTGCCCGTTTTGAATAGCACGACAGATCAGGCTGTACATGAGGAAGACCCCATAGCCCTTTCCGTGATAGCCATTTCGAATCCAATAGATCAGCTGAGAGCCAAATGACCTATTGGCTGGACTTGAAGTTCCTATTCCAACGAGGGTCTTCCCTTCAAATAGACCATAGACATTCGTTTCTTGATCTTTCAGCATGGCATTAAAAAGATTCAGAAAGTCGACAAGGTTGAAGTACTCCATGAACTTGCCTTTGCTAAGGAAGGCGGTTAGCTCTTGTGGTGAAGCGAGACAAGCTCGCTTGAATTCCTCAAAATCGATATACGAGATCATTCTGAAGGTTAGATTTTCATAATTTCTTTCTTTCATATTTTCCTTTGCTATAGATTCATTTCTAATTGCTATTGATTTAAACAAGATATGAACCCATATGATTATTTGATACAAGATAAATTCTTAATTTAGATATCTTGCTTCCTGCTAAGAAATAAAGGAGCTAAAAAAGCCCCTTATCGCTTCCTCTGAAGTTTCTATAGGATTGGTGCATTACTACCAATGTATGCGCTCAAATGTTTATAACTCTCAATGTTTCAGGACGGGCATAGCTTGGCGCCCTGAAGGTTATAAACTCTTGTGATCACCATTAATAGATCACTTCTTTTTAGGTGTGCAGTTTCGGACTGCTAAGCCTGCAACATTCTGTGTCGCTACATGTTGCTGAAGCGGGTCTCGCATTAATTTGCGGAAATAACTTACATCAATAATTATACAGGTACGAAAATTCGAAGTCAATACTTTTTAATAAATATTTATGTGCGTACTAATAAATTTGTAAAGTTATCTTTAATTAGATAATCATCCAATTAAAAAAATTATTAACATTTTGAGAAATATTAGTCAGGAATTCTTTTTGTTTTGAGATAACTTTCAATATTGTTATAAGCGACTTTACTTTCCACGCTGCGAGCCATATCCGCCGTTAAATAATTCATCCAATAGTCGTCAAAGACAGCCTCTGGATTCTTGAATCTAGTGAAAGGGCCATTCCCAGCAACTAAATCATCAACATCTACAATGGAGCCTATATTCTTTGTATTGCCCGAGCCGGGACGATCTGTAGCAAGAGCCCATTTTGGTTGCAAGAGAAATCTAAAGTCGCTTGCAACGGAGTCAATTTGTTTAAGTTCGGCCATGCCGAATACCTCAGCCTCGGGAACGCTTTTCTTCTTATAAATAATTCCGAGCACTAAATGCGCTTGGTAGGCGTCATAAGGGTAAGTTGTATTTTTTGTGGAAGATCTATCCCGGAAATAACCTGTAAAGGCACCTAATGTAAATCCGTTAACAGTATTCGTGCCGGTGTAATAAGTGCTTTTGAGGTCGACCGCTACCATTTCATTTGTTTTTGTATCGATAACCGTTAAATCTGGATAATGATTTTGGTGTTCAGCAAATTCAACCCGCAGGCTTGTTCCCTTGATTGCATCAAGAAAAATTGGCATGATTAACATCTCCAAAACTTTAGATACCACTTTGGTATCGCTTGTCATTGGATAGATATTCTCAAAAATGTCAATAAATCCTTTGACTGTCCATTGCCTGTCTTTATCGGAGATGGCCGATTCAAAAAGACTAATTTTCTTGTCAAATAATTCCGTGATTCTGGATGCCAATGTTTGTCTCATTTTTATCCTATTCGGCTACAAGCAATATTTCTTCGGCATCAACCTTGGTACTAAGAGCATACTTCAAGGGCTTCATATATGTTGTGACTTTCTCTCGCTTATTTTGCATAAGCCCGATTAATGTGTCCATGCTTGGCTGACCGTCGCTTCTGTAGGAAAGTCCGATTTTTGCACTTGGAAAATTCAACATAAGTTTTTCAAGCGTCTCCAGTGCTGCATCTGGAGTATGCCAGCCGCCCTCAACAGGTTCAAGGGGTTTGTTTGCTTTCTCGTGGTTAATTCTCTCGATTAGAGAAGGATTAATGAGTAAATCCAGAAATCCGTAGTAATCAAAATACGGAGTTGTTTGTCCTCTCCCATTTATGTACGGAGGATCTAAATAAACCATTTCGAAATTTGAAGCCTTAATATTAAGAGGGTCGCCATGAAATGTCTCAACTCTTGAAGAATTCAATGCATGCGTAGAGGCCTCGGCCAAGAACTTAGCAAAGTGGTCGGGGAAAGGTTTTTCCCAAGTTGCCTTGTTTCCAAAGCTACGAGAAACCTCTCGGGTTCTCATATCTAAATTGGATCGGTGGAATAAGTTATATGGGCGTTTTGCTAGAGCACTTTGGAAGAGTGCCCAAAAAGCTCGAGGTTGGGCGTCCTTGGGAAGATTTTGTATAAACTGGGACATTCGATCTAGCCAGATCAATTCTTCCTGTGGGAAGAAAATTCCCGCATATATCGAAGACAGTTTTGTTGCTGATCCATTTGCGGATGCAAAAGCTAGAGCATCTGATAGTTCAGATGGTTCAAGATCCCTGCTTTCGCCTGACATCGCCTGCACGGTCATAAGAGAACTCAGCAATTGGTCGCTGGATGTGACTTCATAACCCTTGCTCGTGAGTGCGTAGGTAACCAATCCACTCCCGGTATAGGCATCGAGAACTCTTTGGCCAGGTTGGAGGTGATTTTGGATTCCCTCCATGAGCCAAGGCATAACTCGACGCTTACTTCCTTGAAATCTGCTGGAGTAAAGGCGGAATTCCTTGAAAGGGCCACCAAGATCCATCTGCAAATAATCGGTTTTTGCCACGAATCAACAATATCCCAAGGCACCGACAAGGCCACGTTTTGCATAGATAAATCGATTTCTTTCATAAATCCATGCAGGAGGCGCGAAAACTGGGCCTATTCTGTTCAGTATCTTCTTCATGTCAGACCAGTCGACTAGAATGGGTGCTAGGTCAAGAAATTGAGCATAGGACTTAAGGGAATTGATTAAAGTAAATCGAAACCCTCACCGCCCACGTTTATAAGTAATTTAATGCGAGTTGCTTAGTAAAAGCCTTGCTCCAAAGCAAATAACTGCGATTCCAGAAATCCGTTCCATATTTTTGATGACACGTGGGCGCATAAAGAATTCCTTCAAAGTATTAATGAAGAGAATTAGTGCGGTGAAAAAAACTATTGTGATTAAGGCGTGGATTCCGGTAAGCGCTAAACCAAATAGCAAGTGGTTGGAATCTTCAGGTATAAATTGGGGCAAAACAGAGAGATAAAAAACTCCCGCCTTTGGATTTAATAAATTTGAGAAGAGTCCATTCGTAAAAGCTTTACCTTTTCCACTCCGGCCATCCTGGGTGATATCAGCATTATTGTTACTCATTGAATTACGGATAAAACCGATTCCCATCCACACCATATAAATAGCACCAATAATTCTTAGTGCACTAAAGGCAGTCTGAGAAGCTTGAAGAATCGCAGATATTCCAAGTGTTGCAAAAGCGCCCCAAACAAAGAGCCCAGATGTAATCCCAACCATAACTTCGAGAGCAGATCTACGACTTTGGGTAGTTGCATAACGGAGCACTAAGGCAAAATCTAGACCTGGAATCAGTACCAGCATTCCGGCAAGAATTGAAAAAGTTATGATATTGGAAACCAAAATAAATCCTAACTCTTAAATGATTTCTATTAATCCAATTTGATTCTGTATTGCACTTTTCCAGAAACTTGTACATAAGAATCATACAGAAATCTAGCCGTTGAATTTGTGGAATCGGTATTCCAATAAAGTCTAGAAGAACCAGCGGCCTCAGCTACAGTTTTCACTTTATCAATTAAGGCTCGGCCAACGCCTTTTCCGCGAGCTTTTGGGTCAGTGAATAGATCTTCAAGGTAGCAATAATTAATTGGCGCCCAAGTAGATGTTTGGAATGAATAATGTGTAAGACCAACAACCTCTCCATCTAGCTCTGCGACAAAACCATGTGATTCATAGGATGGGTCCAAAAGTCTTTCCCAGGCAAGTTCATATTGATTAGGCGAAATTTCCGCTTGATAAAACTCTATATAACCTCTGAATAATTCCAGCCAGCGGGCTTTGTCTGACTCTTCAATTTTCCTTACAACAAGCATGGTTATAGTCTTGCATATGTGTTGAAATTAAATAAGTATTAATCAATTCAGCATTTTTTAGAATTGGAGCGTAAGGACCTTTGAAAGAGTTAGCCGAGCAATACAAGCAATCAACTGAGATTTTCTTAAATCTAGCAAGCTCCTTAAAATTTGATGATTTAGATCGTGCAGATTCTGAAGGCTGGACGCCGCGACAAGTTATTCATCATGTTGCTGATAGTGAAGCTCAGTCTTATGCGCGCCTACGTAGATTAATTGCTGAGCCAGGAACAACTATTCAAGGATATGACGAAGGCAAGTGGGCAGAGAACCCGACTATTGGCTATCGAAATCATGAAATAGATTCATCAATTGCAGTATTTAAAGCAGTTCGACAATCTTCTTATGAATTACTTTTGCGTATGGAGGATTCATTGCTAGATCAAAAAGGTATTCACACAGAATCTGGTGAATATTCAGTACGTGACTGGATGAATTCGTATATAAATCATCCTATTGATCACGCCAATCAGATTAAAAAAGTATTGAGTTTATGAATCACACCTTTGTAATAATCTATAATTACTTTATTGCGTTAAGAAGTGGAAAGTAGAGCAAATGCGATTTATTATCTTTGTAATTGACGGCCCAGGAAATCCGGCTAATGCGGATGAGATGAAGCATATTGATGCTTTCAATGAGAAACTGCAAGAAAATGGTCATTGGATTATGGCAGCGGGCATTCAACAAGCTGTTGGTGCTACTTTGATTGATAATAGAAATAATAAAAATGAAATCACTCCTGGATCACTTTTCACAGGTCCCGATTCATATAGCGGTTTCTGGATTATCGAAGCTGAAAGCGAAGCTGTGGCCAAGCAATTAGCCACAGAAGGTTCATTGGCTTGCAATCGTAAAGTTGAATTAAGACCATACTTGCGATGATTCAAACAACTGGTGGGTTTAATAGTGCAGAACTTCTAGAGCAGGAATCTGCCTGCGTACTAAAAGATTTTAACACCGCTATTGCACAGGAAATTGGTGCCATTGCAACCAAGATCGGGCTTGAGCGCAATCTTGGTATTGAGATTTCGATTCGTATGGGGGAATGGGAGATATTCAAAGCTGCGCTTCCTGGTTCAAAACAGGAGAGCGATGGATGGATAAATCGCAAAGCTAATGTTGTTAATTTAACGAAACATTCGACAATGTACGAGCGGGTCAGATCTGAAGAAGTGGGTATTGATTGGCATTCACAACATGGCGTTGAGGATGCCACTCATGCAATACATGGCGGCGGATTTCCGATTTGTGTGGAAGATAAGGGTTTTGCTGGGATTTTATTAATCAGTGGCCTGCCACAAGTAGATGACCACAAATTAGCTGTGGAAATTCTTCAAGTATTCCTCAATCGGTAACTCATATATTAATTCCAGGCCATCCTCGTCATCCATTTGCTCGCCAACTAATTCAAATTCTAGTTTTTTGATTATATGCATTGAGGGTGCATTCTCAGGCGATACTGTGTAGCGCAGAATTTTCACGTCCGGTCTATTTGATATTGCTCTCCACATGCCGTGAAGTAATTCAGTACCATATCCAAGACCTTGTTTTTCAGGCACAATTCCGAAGCCGATTTCAATCATACCGTTTTCATCGGGATAATCATGGAAACCGGCAGAGCCAACTATTTCGCCATCAGCAATTGCTAAGACCAATCCAATTTCTGCGAATGCCGGATCTTTTTTCACTCTTGGAATTCGATGCCTAAGCGGGCTTGGGCCTTCAACTAAATGTTTGTATGGATTAGTAAATCCATCCCACTTTGGCTCTGATCCTGCTTCAAAGTCAGCGTAGTCAGCAATACTTAACGATCTGCAAATTAATTGTTTAGTTTCAAATTTCATTTCTCAAGAAACCTTGCGCAATCTGTAGCTGGCTTGTAGACATAACCCTGCCCAGTAAAGTTTTCGCCGGACTTGTTGAAAATGTTGGTGCCAACAGATTGGACACCTTCTGACCAGAAGGTGTAAGTAGCGGTTAGAACTCCATTTTTGAAGGTGCCAGTGTAAGTGCCATAAGAACTATCTTTCTGAGCAAATACAAAGGCCATTGATCCGGACACATTTTCGCCGTTCTGAGAATCGATAGTGAAAACAGAGTTACTGTCGCCAACAATGCCGTGATAGCAAGCTGCCAATGGCACTTCTTTCTTTTCACCACAGCCAACTAGCAAAGTGCCCATAAGAGCGATAACAATTAACCTTTTCATTTCTTAAATGGCGCCTTTGCTTTCTTTAATACCGATAGTGCATTTGGACCCATGCCGTGAAAATCTGCTACTTGATCTATTGTAAATCTCTTCAAATCAGCAAGCTTAAGAATTTTATTATTCACTAGCGCACGTCGTGCAGGAGCCGCCAAACCGAGTTCTTTCCATACGCCATCAACTTTCGAATACGCGCCTAGGTCAACTTCGCCCTTTGTAACTGGGCAATTCGATTTACTTTGCTTCGTCATTTAACTAAGCTCGTATGGCTTTACGCCTTCAGTAGATGACCTTAAAACGCAGAAGAGATTTCCTTCTGGATCTTCCATTACTACCCATGAAGTTCGCGGATCTGCACTCTGTCCAATTTCAATTCGCTTAGCACCAAGTGATTCAAGCCTTGCAACCTCTGCAGCTTGGTTTTCTGGCCTTAAATCTAAGTGAAGTCTATTTTTTACTACTCTCTTATCTGGATTTCTTAGAAACAATAAATCCGCCTCACCAGAAGGATTTTCCACCACAACTTCCTCAGAATTGGCAATCGTAATTGGCCAGCCGAGTGCTTCACTCCAGAACTTTGCAGGTATAGCCGGGTCATGACAATCAATAGTCAAACATTGGATTTTCAACATTTATTTAGGGCGAATTACCGCTGTGCCTTTCTCATGATCAAGGATTTCAAGACGATGCTTTGGCAACGCTTTAAGAAAATCTTCGGCTAATTTTCTCTCACCGGCACGTTTAACATCATCTAGCACGATAATTGATTTAGAACTAAGTTTGCCAATTAAGACTTCAAGTGCAGGGTAACGAGCTTCTGGGTCATCGCCACCTTGTGGCCCGTCGATTACTAACAGATCAATACCTTTAATATCTTTGAAAGAATTTGGGTCGTACCAACCGGAACTCTTCTTGTATGGTGATAATTTAGAGAAGCGAACTTCCACACCTCTTGCGCCATGATCCTTCAATAAATTTCGAGTGATTTCAGCGAAATCAGATGAACCGTCAAAGCTAATAATTTTTCTTGCCCCCGCTTTTGCCATCACCACAGTGGAAACACCCGAACCAAGTTCGACCGTTAATTTAGGTTTATGGGTTTTAACGATCTGCGCCAAAGTCAACAATAAGTCTGGAGAGCCTACCCATCCACGAGTAGCTGGCAGTGGCGCTGAAAATTTAATTAGAGAATGCAACTGAACGTATGCCTCTATTTGACGGTAATCCTGGATGGATGAATTTCTAGTCAGTTCATTAATTTTCTGAATCCCATTAGATAATTTCTCAGTTTGGCGTCCTACTTTTTGATGCAGCGCTCTTAAAGATCTGATTACATAAACAAGAGCTAATAAGGCGCCGGCACCGACTAATAGCGAAAGGATTTCCATGGACATAGAGTAACCCCGTGGCGCATAATCCTGATAGAGAATCCTATTTCCCGAAAATCGAAAAGCGATACGGGCAACCTATGAAGTATTGGTTCCAAATTATGAAAGATTTGGAAGATCTTAAGTACCCTGAACAGGTCGCATTTTTGAAAGAGGAGCATGGCTTTAGTCAGGCTCACGCCAACGCTTTGGTTATGTACAGCCGGGGATCGAAATCATCTAAGCGTTTTGAGACTTTGAATGATTATTTGAAAGAGCATGATGCAGTCAAGAAAAAGACTATCAAGGCGATTTTTAAAGCCATTCAAAGTAAGTATCCAAAAACCGAATTAGTAATAGCTTGGAATCAGCCAATGCTTAAATACAATGGCAATTACATTTTTGGTGCATCTATTCTTAAGAATCACATTTTGATTGCTCCTTGGGAACCTAAAGTATTGAAAACTTTAGAAAACAAATTAAAGGATTACAAAGTCTTAAAGAAAACCGTGCAAGTGCCTGTTGATTGGAAAGTCGATGAGAAACTTCTTCAATCAATGGCTGCCGAAGTAATAAAACAACTAAAATAAAGATATGCCTAACCATCAACAGTTGCAGAGAAAAACTCTTAAAACTCTGACCGCGGCACAAATTGGTGCGGGAGTTGGAACTGCCGGAACCGTGGCTGCAGGCTCTTTACTGGTCGCATCGATTACTGGTTCTGAAGAATTAGCGGGGCTAGCACAGACATTTTCAGTTTTAGGTGCAGCGGCACTGGCAATTCCTTTGGCTCGCTTAACTTCATCGGGCGGAAGACGTCGTGCGCTGTCAGTTGGTTATGCAGCAGGTGTAGTTGGTTCAATTTTCGCAATCCTTGGAGGCGTTAATTCAAATATCTATTTGATGCTAACCGGTTCTTTCTTAGTTGGATCAGCTAGCGCATCTGCTTACCAAGCCCGATTTGCTGCAATTGATCTGGTCGAAGAAACGCATCGTGCAAAGCAACTTTCCTATGTTGTTTGGGGTTCTACAGTTGGAGCAGTTACTGGTCCCAATTTGATGTCACCAGCAGGAGATTTGGCGGAGAAGTTAAATCTGCCGCGATTAACTGGCCCCTACTTAATCTCCGCTTTTACCTTAACTTTTGCAGCTCTGCTTATTTATATGTTCCTTAAACCGGATCCTTATTTAACCGCATTAGGTGAGGGAAAAAGTTATGCCGCCGGCAAGAAGCAAGTAAAGGAAGCGTTATCGCATATTTGGCATAAACCAATTGCGCTATTTTCAATTCTCGCTATAGCTATTGGGCATGTTGCAATGGTTTCAGTAATGGTTATGACACCAGTACATATGGCACATGTTGATGTTTCTTTGAGAATTATTGGACTAGTAATTAGTGTTCACGTAATTGGCATGTATGCCTTCTCTCCAATAGTTGGAAGTTTCAGTGATCGTGTTGGAAAGGTAAAAACTATTCAGATTGGCCTAGGCATCCTTTTGCTATCTTGTTTAGTTTCGGGGACGGCAGCAGCTGATGATGTTTCAAGACTTGGAATGGGTTTATTCTTACTTGGATTGGGTTGGTCGTTCACTTTAATTGCAGGTTCAGCGCTGCTAAGTTCTAGCGTTGATTCAACTTTAAAGACTTCTTCACAAGGCGCAAGTGATTTAGTTATGAATTTGGCGGGTGCTGGTGGTGGAGCAATTGCCGGAGTAGTTATAAGTTCCTTGAATTACGGATGGCTCTGCGCTTTTGCCTCAATACCTGTGATTACGCTTGCGCTTTGGTCAGCTTCTTTCAGATCTTTCG
>VEQG01000015.1 GCA_018883345.1 Candidatus Nanopelagicaceae bacterium | reverse complement strand
TACGCGGCACTCCTATGCCACTTGCTTCTTACTTTATTGGTAAATCAATTTTGGTTTTGGCATCAATGATTGTTCAAACCATTTTATTGATGGCTGGTGGAGTGGCATTTTTTGGATTAAAACTACCTGCAACTTCTGAAAAATGGTGGCTCTTTATATTGCTACTAATTTTAGGTAGCGCCAATTCAACTGCTCTGGGTATTGCATTTTCAGCTGTACCAAAATCGGGTCGTGGCGCATCTGCGGTGGTTTCTCCAGTTGTGATTATTCTTCAGTTTTTTAGCGGAGTATTCTTTATCTTTACTCAGCTACCTCACTGGATGCAACAAGTTGCCGCAATTTTTCCACTCAAATGGCTCACCCAAGGAATGCGAGAAGTATTCTTGCCAGATTCCTTTGCGCTGGAAGAGGTTGCTAAGAGTTGGGAAACTAGCCGAGGAATATTAGTAAATGTAATTTGGTTAATACTTGGAGTGGCATTAGCTATCAAGACTTTTAGATGGGATCGTAATTGAGAAAGACTCTAGTTGCTTTAGTAGCGCTTTCACTAATTAGTGGAAGTGCAAATGCTGCAACTAAAAAACCAACTCCAACACCAACTCCTACTAAGAAAGTTACTGCTCAGCCGACTAGCAAAGCCACTGTAAAAACGACAGTAAAACCAACGGCAACTGCCAAGACAACTGCCAAAACAACGACAAAAGCCACCGTCAAAGCAACACCGACAGCAACTAAAAAGAAAGTTGTTTATAAACCAGCGCCTCGTAAAAAGGTAAAACTCTCTCCTAGTCCTGCGCCAGTTTGGCCACCAAAGGGTTACCTTAAAAGTGATGATATTTACGCGAAGATTCCTACAAGTAAAGAGTTAATTGGTCTCTCCTCGGCAAATAAGAAATTAGCAGCAGAGTTGAAGAGCTGCGAAAGCCTTACCTGTGGGGCAATTTTGGCTACTTCATTGGCCGGTTGTAAATGGTGGGAAATCACGGCAGATGTAAATGGCCCAACTTCAGATACTGACCCCACAATAATTAACTATGGAAATTTACGTTCGCTCTTTGGTCCATCTAAAGCAAAGCAAATCAATTCCTATATTTTGATAAGTGAAGAGCCAATTAAGAATGGCTTGGTGGTTTCAAATATCATTATGGCCTGCCATCGAACAGATACCCCTGTTGATGTGCAATTACCAAGTCATGTTTACGTTAAGGCAGCTTAATTAACGATTCGCTCCCGGAACCCAAAGTTCGTCACCTTGATCCTTATTTGCATAGCGCGCCAAAACAAATAATAAATCTGAGAGTCGATTTAGGTATTTTGCAGTTAAAGGATTAACGCCAGTTCCGAAAGCATGAATAGCTGACCAGGTACGTCTTTCGGCTCTGCGAACAACTGTGCGGGCTACATGTAAAAGAGCTGCGCCGGGAGTTCCTGAAGGTAAAACAAACGATCTCAATTCTGTTAAATCTGCATTGTATTTATCAATTTGCTCTTCAAGATAAGCAACTTGGCTATCAAGTACTCGTAACTGTTCGTATCCAGGATTATCAATCACTGGGGTACATAAATCTGCGCCAACATCAAATAAATCATTTTGAATTCTGACTAAAAGTTTTCGGACATCATCTGACATCTCGCTCATGGCAAGGGCGACACCGATTGAAGAGTTAGCTTCATCTACGGTTGCATATGCTTCAAGTCTCGGGTCATTCTTTGAGGTGCGACTCATATCGCCTAAGGCGGTACTGCCATCATCACCAGTTTTAGTATAAATACGCGTTAAATGAACCATGAGTGGAGCATATTAAAACCCTGAATAATAACAAGTACGATTAGACCATTATGAGCGAGCGATTCCGGATCGTAGGTGGTGCACACCTCAAAGGTGAAGTCCACGTCCCAGGCGCTAAAAATAGTGTTTTAAAGCTCATGGCGGCATCGCTACTGGCTCCCGGCAAGAACACAATTACCAACGTTCCCGATATTTTAGATGTTGAAATCATGATTGAACTTTTGGAACGCTTGGGCTGCCAAGTTAATCGGCTACAGAATAAAGTCGAAATAGAAGTTCCCGAAAATCCAGATCATCGAGCTGACTATGAATTAGTCAGAAAAATTCGCGCTTCAATAAACGTCTTAGGTCCATTAACCACTCGCGTAGGCGCTGCCGATGTGGCCTTACCTGGCGGAGATGCAATTGGTCCGCGCCCATTAGATATTCATATCAAAGGCCTTGAAGCGCTGGGTGCCAAAGTTCATATCGAACATGGATATATTGTTACCGAAGCGCCAAATGGTTTGATAGGTGCAAACATAGAATTAGATTTTCCATCAGTTGGTGCCACTGAAAATATAATGATGGCAGCAGTTTTAGCTCGCGGTACTTCCGTAATTGATAATGCAGCTCGCGAACCTGACATTGTAGATATCGGAAATTTCTTAATTGAGATGGGTGCAAAAATTTCAGGACTTGGTAGCACTACAATTAAAATTGAAGGCGTAAGTAAATTAAATCCAGCTACTCATGCGACATTGCCAGATCGAATTATTACCGGTACTTGGGCTTTTGCTGCCGCAATCACTCAAGGAGATATCACCATCAAAGGCGCCAGAGCTGACCATTTAGAAATTCCCTTGGAAAAATTAACAAGTGCCGGCGCGGTTGTAACGACTATCGAAGATGGTATTCGCGTGCATATGGATCATCGTCCTAAAGCGATTGATGTAGCCACGCTTCCCTACCCAGGTTTTCCAACGGATTTACAACCGATGGTGGTTGCGATGAATGCAATTGCAGATGGTGATGCCATTGTGACTGAAAATGTTTTCCAAGGGCGCTTTATGTTTGTTAATGAATTGGGCCGTTTAGGAGCCAAAATCACAGTTGATGGCCATCATGCGGCAATCACCGGAATCCCACAGTTATCCGGTGCACCAGTAGTAGCTACTGATATTCGTGCCGGTGTTGGTTTAGTTTTAGCGGGGCTAGTTGCTGATGGCGAAACTATCGTGGAAGATGCTTTTCATATTGATCGCGGATTTCCAAATTTTGCCGAGCAATTAAAAGCGCTTGGTGCAGATGTAAAGCGTATTTAAGATAGATTAATTTGTAGCTTCCGCGAGGATTGATACGCGGTTATTTGAAACGCTTAAGAAACCACCGTTAACATTGAATTCGCTAACGGATCCATCGGTTCCTTTGATTACAACTTTGCCGTCGACTAGTACGCCAAGAAGAGGCGCGTGATCGGTAAGAATTCCCAAATCACCTTCAAGAGTGCGGGCAGATACGGAAACTGCCTCTCCTGACCAAACCTTCTTCTCTGGCGATACTAATTCGACTTTTAACATTTAAGTTATGCCCCTTTAAGCCTTAGCTAATTCCGCAGCCTTCTTCTCTACGTCAGCGAGACCGCCGCACATAAAGAATGCCTGCTCAGGAACGTGGTCATACTTACCATCTGCAAGCGCTTCAAATGCTTCGATAGTTTCTGACAACGGAACGAATGAACCATCGATACCGGTGAAGACCTTTGCAACGAATGTGTTCTGTGAAAGGAAGCGCTGAATACGACGTGCGCGACCAACCAAGATACGGTCTTCTTCAGAAAGTTCATCAATACCAAGAATTGCGATGATGTCCTGAAGATCCTTGTAGCGCTGCAAGATTTGCTTAACGCGGTTAGCAACTTTGAAGTGCTTCTCGCCGATATAACGAGGATCCAAAATACGTGAAGTTGAATCCAGTGGATCCACCGCTGGGTAGATACCAAGTTCTGAAATCGGACGAGACAAAACTGTAGTTGCATCTAAGTGAGCGAAAGTGGTGTGAGGAGCTGGGTCAGTAATGTCATCGGCAGGTACGTAAATCGCCTGCATAGATGTAATTGAGTGACCACGTGTTGAAGTGATGCGCTCCTGCAACTGACCCATTTCATCAGCAAGTGTTGGCTGGTAACCCACAGCTGATGGCATACGTCCAAGAAGTGTTGAAACCTCTGAACCTGCCTGGGTAAAACGGAAGATGTTATCGATGAATAGCAGCACGTCTTGCTTCTGCACATCGCGGAAGTATTCCGCCATAGTTAGCGCTGAAAGTGCAACGCGAAGACGAGTTCCAGGTGGTTCGTCCATCTGACCGAAGACCAAGGCAGTCTTATTGATAACGCCAGTTTCGGTCATTTCAAGGAATAAGTCATTACCTTCACGAGTACGTTCTCCGACGCCTGCGAATACAGATACGCCACCGAAGTTTTCCGCTACGCGATAAATCATTTCCTGAATCAAAACCGTCTTACCAACACCAGCACCACCGAATAGACCAATCTTTCCACCACGTACATATGGTGTTAGTAGATCTACAACTTTGATACCGGTCTCAAACATTTCAGTCTTTGACTCAAGTTGATCGAACGCTGGTGCTTCGCGGTGGATTGGCCAACGCTCTGTCACATTTAATGATGAAGTAGGAACGTCCAGTGATTCGCCGAGCGCGTTAAATACGTGACCCTTTGTAACATCTCCGACAGGAACAGAGATTGGGCTACCAGTATCACTCACTTCAGCGCCACGGACCATACCGTCTGTTGGCTGCATCGAAATTGCGCGAACTAGGTTGTCACCTAGGTGCTGTGCAACTTCAAGTGTTAACTTCTTGCTCTCTCCAGCTAACGTAACATCAACGTTTAACGCGTTGAAGATTGCTGGCATCGCATCTGATGGGAATTCAATATCCACCACCGGACCGATTACTCGTGCTACGCGACCTTTAGACATCATTCGCTCCCTGCATTACTTGAGGCGAGTGCGTCCGCACCGCCGACGATTTCACTGATTTCCTGTGTAATTTCGGCCTGACGAGCTGCGTTAGCTAGTCGGGTCAAACCTTTAATTAATTCATCTGCATTATCAGTTGCAGACTTCATTGCGCGGCGGCGAGCTGCATGCTCAGAAGCCGCAGATTGAAGCAGCGCGTTATAAACACGAGCTTCAATATATTTTGGAAGAAGAGAATCAAGCACGACTTCTGGAGAAGGTTCGAATTCGTAAGATGGCAAGAATCCAGCTGGCGCTTCGGATTCAACAACTTCCAGTGGCAACATACGCTTGGCAAGTGGCAACTGTGTAAGCATCGACTTGAACTCTGTATAGACAATATGAAGTTCATCAACTCCATTTAAATCTGTTTGTGCATCTGCAATGAATGCATTAATTAACGAATCGCTAATTTCTTTTGCATTTGCATAAGTTGGGTTATCTGAGAAACCTGTCCATGAATTCGCAATCTCACGATTACGGAACTTATAGAAGCTGACCGCTTTGCGTCCGACCAGATATGGCTTGACACTTAGGCCGCGCTCTTTAAGTAACGAAATCAGTTGATCGCCTTCTTTAATGGCAGCATTTGAATATGCACCAGCCATGCCTCGGTCAGCAGTAATAATTAAAACCGCTGCACGGATTGGCTTTGCAGATTCTGTAGTCAATGGATGCGATGTACTAGAAACCGATGCCACTGCAGTAACTGCATGTGTTAATTCGCGCGCATATGGTGAAGAAGCGTTAACGCGCTGCTGCGCCTTAACAATACGAGAGGCAGAGATTAACTCCATCGCTTTCGTAATTTTCTTCGTCGCCTTAACCGAACGAATTCGGCGGCGATAGATGCGTAGTTGTGCTCCCATTTGGCTACTTCATTCCTACTTTTTAGCTGGAACCTGTCGAGTAATTGTCTCTTGTCCTTCGCTATCTAAAGCTTCAGCGTCCTTTTCGTTAACAGCTGGAGCCACAGATGGCTTAAACATGCCCTTAAATGAAGCAACAATGGATTCGAGCTTAGCCACGGTGTCATCAGATAGTTCGCGAGTCTCTGCAATTACAGAGTAAACATCTTTATGTTCGCGACCAATGAAATCTAGAAGCTCTGATTCGAAGCGGCGAATATCTGCTACCGCTACTGAATCAAGTTTTCCGGTGGTACCAGCCCAAATTGAAACAATTTGGCGTTCCAATGAATATGGTGAGTATTGACCCTGCTTTAGAAGTTCAACCATGCGAGCGCCGCGTTCGAGCTGCGCCTTTGATGCCGCATCAAGATCTGAACCGAAAGCAGCGAATGCTTCTAGTTCGCGATATTGAGCTAGGTCAAGACGTAGACGTCCTGCAATCTTCTTCATCGCCTTTGTCTGTGCAGAACCACCTACACGAGAAACAGAGATACCTACGTTAATCGCAGGACGAACACCTGAGTTAAATAGATCTGTTTCAAGGAAGCACTGTCCATCGGTAATCGAAATTACGTTTGTCGGAATAAAGGCAGAAACGTCATTACCTTTTGTTTCGATGATTGGAAGTCCGGTCATTGAACCGCCACCAAGTTCATCTGAAAGCTTTGCGCAACGCTCTAACAAACGTGAATGTAAGTAGAAAACGTCGCCAGGATATGCCTCGCGTCCTGGTGGACGACGAAGTAGCAATGAGACTGAACGATAAGCCTCTGCTTGCTTTGATAAATCATCAAACACGATTAGAACGTGATCGCCGTTGTACATCCAGTGCTGGCCAATTGCAGAACCGGTGTATGGCGCAAGGTACTTGAAACCTGCTGGATCAGATGCTGGAGCAGAAACGATTGTGGTGTACTCCATTGCGCCAGCTTCTTCTAGAGCTGCGCGTACTGAGGCCACAGTTGAACCCTTTTGTCCGATAGCAACATAGATGCACTTAACGCGCTTCTTCTTATCGCCAGACTTCCAGTTTTCAAGCTGATTAATAATGGTATCTACCGCTACTGCAGTCTTTCCTGTCTGACGGTCACCAATGATCAACTGGCGCTGACCGCGGCCGATTGCGGTCATTGCGTCGATCGCCTTGATACCTGTCATCAAAGGCTCTTTAACTGGTTGGCGCTGAACAACTGTTGGCGCCTGCAATTCAAGTGCGCGGTTGGTATCTGCAGCAATTGGTCCCTTGCCATCAACTGGACGACCAAGCGCATCAACTACGCGACCCAAGAATGCATCACCGACAGGAACAGAGAGAATTTCACCGGTGCGGTAAACCTTTGTTCCTTCTTCAATTCCAGTAAATGCACCAAGAATAACCACACCGATCTCACGAACATCGAGGTTAAGTGCAAGACCTAAAGTTCCGTTTTCAAACTTCAACAACTCATTTGTCATTGTTGAAGGCAAGCCTTCTACGCGAGCAATACCGTCTGAAGCTTCGGTTACAACACCGATCTCTTCACGGCCAGCTCCGGTTGGCTGATACGACTTAACGAAATCCGCTAATGCATTGCGAACTTCTTCTGGTCGGATCGTGAGTTCCGCCATTTTGGTTTCTCCTTACTTTCCTGCAAGCGCTTGGCTTGCATCGGCCATACGACTGATGACGGTGCCATCAATCAATTCATCACGGAAACGAATTGAAACTCCACCAATAACTTTTGGATTTGTTTCTACGTTTACTCGTACTGGTTGTCCTACTTGCTTGCTTAGCGCTGCCGCTAGCTTCGCTTTCTGATCTGTTGATAATTCAATTGCGCTTTGAACAAGTGCTACAACTAAATTGCGATGTTCAGCTGTTGCATGTGCAATATCTGATAGCGCAGTTTCGATATTGCGTCCCCATAGACCGTTTACAACCTGTCCAACTAAAGCGCGGGTTGAACTTGTTGCGCCCTTAAGTACCTGATCTACCAATGCTCTCTTCTCTGAGATTGCATCCGGGTTGCCATTAAGTGCGTTACGTAAATCTTGATTTGCAGCTAGTGCACGTCCGAAGGTGAATATTTCGTCTTCTAATTTATCTAATTCGCCGCGCAAATTTGCCGCGCCAGCTTCTGCTTGGATAGCAATTTGCTCAGTTGCAATTAATAAATCTGATGGAGAAGACCATCGATTTGAAACTGCAACTACTGCAATTGCGAGCGCTTTTTCTGAGATGCGAGAGCCGAAGAGCTGCTTTAGTAGCCCTTCTTTATCTGCAGAGCTACGAGATGGATCAGTGATAGCACGGCGAAGTGCCACATTCTGTCCAAGCGCATTTACCACCACAAACAAATCGCTTGAGAGCGCCGAAGCAGCATCGCCAGATAAACCAGCAAGAGATTTATCTAGAGCATCGCGAGTAGCCGCTAATGAGTTGCGACTACTTCCTCCCAAGTGAATTGCCATTATTTTTCCAAATCTGCCATGAATCGTTCGACAATGCGTGACTGTCGAGCCTGGTCGTCTAGCGCTTCTCCGACAATCTTTGAAGCGAGTTCGACAGCCAAAGTTCCAACTTCATTACGTAGAGAGGTAATTGCTTGTTGGCGCTCTGCTTCGATCGATGCATGTGCGGTTGCGACAATGCGTGAGGCTTCTTCTTGAGCCTTAGCGCGAATCTCATCTGCAATATTTGCAGCTTGCGCGCGCGCTTCTTCACGAAGACGTGCAGCTTCATCGCGAGCACTAGCTAGTTGCGAGTTGTACTGCTCAAGAGCAGCTTGCGCTTCCTGCTGTGCCTTTTCGGCTTTTTCGATTCCACCTTGGATTGCTTCGGTACGTTCTGCAAATGCCTTTTCAAAATTTGGAACTACCGCTTTGCGTAGTACCAAGAAGAGAATGGTGAATGCGATTGTTCCGACAATCAGTTCGGCGGTGTGAGGAATCAGCGGATTAGCCGCTGCCTCTGCTGCCTTAAATAACATTGTCTCTACCTTCGGTTCTTAATTTCGGTTCTTAATATTTTTCTTTAGTTCTCGATTAGAGAATGAACGCTAGAACTAGACCGAATAGCGCAAGAGCTTCTGCAAGAGCGAAGCCAAGGAACGCTAGTGGCTGTAGAACTGAACGTGCTTCTGGCTGGCGTGCAACGCCATTGATGTAAGCCGCGAAAATCAGACCTGTTGCAATTGCAGGACCGATAGCTGAGAGGCCATAACCGACCAGGTTGAGTGTGCCTGACATATTTCTTCCTATTCTTTCGTTTTCTAGTTAACTAGTTTTACCTAGTTGGGTTTTAGTGCTCGTCGGCAAGGGCGCCGGCGATGTAAAGCGCTGTCAACAGAGTAAAGATGTACGCCTGTAGACATTGGACCATGAACTCAAAGAAAGTCATCACGATTCCGAGAGAGAAACCGAAGATTGAAACGATCTTCAAGCCAATTGCATCTGACATCAACATATGTTCGCCACCAAGAATGAACACCAGCAATAGCAAGTGTCCTGCGAACATATTTGCAAATAAACGTAATGAAAGTGTTAATGGGCGAATGATGAAGTAGGTTGCAATTTCAAGTGGAGTAAGAAGTACATATGACCACTTTGGAACTCCAGGTAAGAACATGATGCCCTTCATGTACTTGAAGAAACCTTGTCTCTTTATTCCGATGTAATGAAATACGCCGTAAGCAAAAATTGCTAACACGTATGGGAATGAAACGTGAGACATTGATGGGAATTGAATCAAAGGAACAATTCCGAAAATATTGTTAACTAAAATGAATGTGAATAATGTAAATAGGAAAGGCACGAAACGCATGAATTCGTGTCCAATAATGTCTTCGCCTAGACCTTTGCGAACAAATCCATATACAGATTCGCCAGCGAACTGTAGTTTTGAAGGAACCACGGCTGCTTTGCGTGATGCGAGAATAAAAAATACTGAAATTAAAATTACCGCTAAGAACAATTGAAGAATTGGCTTAGTGAAATATGGATTTCCCTCAATTAAAGATGGGAGATTAAAGTCTTTGGTGCCTGGCGGGGTGAAACCCTCTCCTGATAAGCGGAGGTTGAGCACTTAAAAACTCCTTGAGGTGTTGTGGGGTTAGAGCTCGGGGAAGCAGGGAAACCCTATTCAAAAGTGGCGCTTTTATGAAATCCGCAAAAGCGGGAATGTAAGTGAATTTACTCGCGGCCGAAGCGGTACCAGATGATGGTAATCGCGGCGCCTGCGCCTACAACCAGGCCAATTAAGAGGAAGAACCCGGTTCCCAAGAAGCGATCGAGCGCCCAGCCCACGCCGCCCCAGACCAATAAGCCAGAGAGCAGATAGCCGAAGATCGACCAGACTGCGTTTTCGTCCTTGTTCATATGGCAATCCTACTTATTACTTGGATTCTGCGGAAGCGGTAGGTGGAGCTTTAACTTCAAGTAAGCGCGAATCTCCCCGCCTAGCCAAGCAAATGTCAGCGCGATTGCCGTGAGCCCAAAGCTCATGCGATGAATATCTTCATTATCTGTGAATTTTCCGATCGCAAACATCATTGCACCCAAAATCAAAATCTTCGAAAAATAACTGAACATAGCAAGTGCCATAGTTGCAATTGGATCTGTGCTCTTCGTCATCGATGCTACGCCAATATTTACTAAGAAAAAAACTAAGACCACTAATTGCGCAAGGAGCGCTCCATACAATCCTGCGCTACCTTGTAACCAAGTTGAAAGAATCAAACCGAGTATTCCAACTACCAGCGAAGGTTTCAATGCGCCTTTCATCATTATGACATTAGGATCTTGATTCAATTTGTTGACTCTTTCTCTTCATAAGAAGGATTGATCCCAATCCAAATACTCCGCCAACTAAAACTGCTGCCCAAAGTGGGGCGAATGCCCAAGTGGTAACCGGAAATGCAATTGCCGCAGTCCATAAATACATAATGATTACAGTTCTTAGTTGTGAATTTCCTGCTCTAAACAATTTGTGATGTAGATGTTCATTATCTGGCGCGAACGGAGAGCGTCCAGCACGAACTCTTCTAACAACTGCCATTCCAAAGTCAACTAGCGGAATTGCAAGAACTGCAAAAGGTAGAAGTAATGGAAGGAATGTTGGGCCAGTAGATTCTGATGAGATTGCATTTGGATCGAACTGTCCCGTTAAAGTAATTGCAGCAGCGCCAAGCATCAAACCCAAGAACATTGATCCTGAATCGCCCATAAATATTTTCGCTGGATATGCATTGTGGGGAAGAAAACCTAAGCAAACCCCAATTAAAACCGCAGAAATGGTAGATGGCGCACCTGCGCGGCTGAAGCCATAAACAACCGCTAAAACATAGGCAAATATGAAGAAAGCGGTGGCAGCAACGGCTACTACTCCACTTGCTAAGCCATCCATTCCATCGATGAAATTAACAGCATTAATCGCAACCAGAATTACCATCACCGTGAGAAATTGGCCTATAGAAGGCGGCAAGGTAATCAAACCATTAATTGGCAGCCATAGAAGTTGCACGCCAAAGGTGAGCAAAATTCCGGCGGCCACAGTTTGTCCTGCTAATTTTGTTAGTGCATCTAATTCATAACGATCATCAATCATGCCAAGTAGCACTACAAATGTAGCTGCAAGAAAAATTCCTTGAGCTTCTCGTCCAAAAGATTTACCAACTAAAGGTAAATGTGAAACCACCACAAAGGTAAAAGAAGTGGCAAACCACATCGCTACTCCACCCCATCGTGGAGTGGTTTCGGTATGAATATCTCTGGTTCGAACTCTAGCGATTGCACCAAAACGAAGTGCATAAGTCTCTACATATGGAGTTACCAAATAACAGATTGCTGCTGCCAGCAACATGGTTAAGAGATATTCGCGCACTTATCTAATTTCTAATTACGCGTAAATCGGAAACTTTGCTACTAAAGATTGAACTTCGGATTTTATCTTTGCATGCTCCGCAGCATCATCAGTTTTGATTGCACGAGTAATTAACTTTGCGATAACTTCCATCTCTGCAACACCCATGCCTTGGGTTGTCGTTGATGGGGTTCCGACTCGGATACCACTGGAAACTGCAGGTGGATTTGGGTCAAATGGAATCGAGTTCTTATTTAAAGTAATTCCAGCTGCGCCACAACGTTCGTCTGCAACTTTTCCGGTGACTCCAACGCCAGTGACATCAATTAGCGCCAAATGAGTATCAGTTCCGCCAGAAATTGCTCGCATTCCCTCTGCAACTAATCCTGCTGCTAACGCCTTTGCATTGGTAATAACTTGCTTTGCATATGTTTGATACGAAGATTGCTGACATTCATGTAGGGCAACTGCCTTTGCAGCAACTGCAGACATGATTGGACCACCCTGCATTCCAGGAAATACTGCTTTATCGATCGCTGCCGCATGCTCGGCTTTAGAAAGAATCATTCCGCCACGAGGTCCACGAAGAACTTTGTGTGTAGTAAATGACACTACATCTGCATAAGGAACAGGTGAAGGAATCGCTTTGCCGGCAACTAGACCAATGAAGTGCGCTGCGTCCACCCACATGATTGCACCTACTTCATCGCAAATCTGACGCACTTTTTCAAAGTCCACCAAACTTGGATAAGCAGTTGCACCAGAACAAATCATCTTTGGCTTTTCACGTAGTGCAACATCGCGCATCTCGTCGTAATCAATAAGCTCAGTATCTTGGCGCACGCCATAAGAAACAATGTCGAACCATTTACCTGAGAAATTTACTTTTGAGCCATGCGTTAAATGACCGCCATGTGGAAGCGACATTGCCATGACTTTGTCGCCAGGCTTTGTGAAGGCTGCGTACACAGCGATATTTGCTGATGCGCCAGAATGTGGCTGCACGTTTGCATGGTCTGCGCCAAATAATTGTTTAGCACGTTCAATTGCGATTTCTTCTGCGCGATCAACAACTTCACAACCACCGTAGTAGCGCTTACCTGGATAGCCTTCGGCATACTTATTACTAAGTGGTGTTCCGAGCGCCGCCAAAACAGCGCCAGATGTAAAGTTTTCGGATGCGATTAATTGCAAACCAGTCTGTTGACGTTTAATTTCGGCAAGCAGAATGCTCGCGATTTCTGGATCTTGCTTCTCTAATAAATCGAAATCTGGACCATATTTGCGCGCATCTGTCATGAGACAAAGTCTACTGCGCCAGCCCTTAATACTTTATGGGCGCCAGCAATCGTGCGAACCACAGTAGTCGGCAAGCCTTTACGTAACTTTCCATTATTGAAGAAGAGCTCAATCCCATCTCTTGGAACTTCGGAGCTTGCTGAAATTGGAGGTTGTCCGATTTTTGAAACTGAAGCCGTGGCTAACGGTCCAGTCTTTGCCAAGATTGCCTTAATAAATGGCGCACTTGGAACTCGAATTGCAACTTCGTCTAATTCATTATTATCGCCAAGGTCCCAATTTAAAAGTGCGCTAGGCAATACTTGAAATGTTACTTTGCCTGGCCAATATTTTTTCATGGCGGTAATTGTTCTTTTATCTAAATTTCTAGAAATTCCTTCTGCCATTTTGAAGTTAGCGACCAAAACTTGTGCCTTGGTTCCAAGTTCGTCTGCGCGTAAAACATGCATAGCTCTTACTGCATCATGATTAAATGCATCGCAAATATACGCATAAGCATTTTCCATTGGAACCGCTATTACATAGCCATCTGAAATTGCTTTTACAGCGCGAGTAACATGGCGAGCAAGGGTGCCCTTCTTCAAATCAATTTCTTGCATCTCTTCCTCTGTTATCGCTTAACGGCACTGGTCCATCGAGGTCTATCGTTTAAATCATAATGCAATTCGATATTTGTGAACATCTCTTCGAGCAATCCAGATATCGCTTGACCTTGAAGTTCAGTGTGTTCGATTGCCAATGTGCCACCGCTTTTCAGTAAACGAGCGGCAGCATCAATAAATTGCTTCGGGATCTCAAGGCCGGTGGCTCCACCAAAAAGCGCCGCACTTGGTTCATTTTTCACATCTGCCGGTAGTTCTTGGTCATCAGGAACATAAGGTGGGTTAGCAATTACAAAATCTGCTTTGACACCCGGTAGGGCATCTCTGACGTCACCTTCCACTACTCGCATCTCTTCAACATAACGAGCGACGTTTTTTCTTAACCAAACAATTGCTTCTGGACTTTTTTCAACTGCAATTGCGCGCACTCGTTCGCACTCAGTTGATAACGCTATAGATAGCGCGCCACTTCCTGCACCTAAATCAATTACGCTAACTAACCCAGGTCTGTTTTCGATTAATGCCAAAAGATAAGAAACCATCAGTTCTGATTCAGGTCTCGGAACTAAAACGCCTGGCCCTACTTCTAAAGTTAAATCTCTGAAGTGTGCTTCTCCCGTTATATATTGCAACGGTTCATGAGAAAGTCTGCGATTTATTAATTGGTGATAATCCTCTGCAATATCTCCAATATTTTCCATGGCGCGTTCTAGCGCAACTGGATTATGCAATTCCATTCGATTAATACCTAATAAATGTGCAAATAGAATCTCAGCGTCGACTTCAGAATAGCCAGCTTTAGTTAAATTATCTTTAGCAGAACGAATCAGATCGCGAACCATCTGTATTTAGTTTCCGGCTAGCTTGGCTGCCTTATCAGCATCTAGAAGTGATTGAATCACTGAATCAAGTTCTCCATTTAATACTGCATCTAAATTATTTGCTTTGTAATTTACTCGATGATCACTTAAACGATTCTCTGGAAAGTTGTAAGTGCGGATACGTTCAGAGCGATCAACTGTACGTACTTGGCTCTTGCGCTCTGCAGCCGCTGCGGCATCTGCCTTCTCTTGCGCATCCGCAAGTAAGCGCGCACGCAAAATACGAAGTGCCGATTCCTTATTCTGCAACTGTGATTTTTCGTTCTGGCAACTAACGACAATTCCAGTCGGCACGTGAGTTAGACGCACCGCTGAGTCGGTGGTGTTAACGCTCTGCCCGCCAGGACCTGATGAACGATAAACGTCTACACGTACATCATTCATATTCAATTCAACATCAACTTCCTCTGCTTCTGGAAGCACTAAAACACCTGCGGCAGAGGTATGAATTCGGCCCTGTGATTCGGTCTCTGGCACACGTTGAACGCGATGCACTCCACCTTCAAATTTCAACTTTGCATACGGAGATTGACCAGGCGCCGGGGTGCCTTTTGATTTAACTGCAATCGAAATATCTTTATAGCCACCTAGATCTGATTCAGTTACATCAATTACTTCAGTCTTCCAGCCTTGCTTTTCGGCATATCGCATGTACATGCGCAGTAAATCTCCTGCAAAGAGTGCTGACTCATCGCCGCCAGCGCCAGCTTTGATTTCCATAATTACATCGCGATCATCATTTGGATCTCGAGGTAACAAGAGCTCTTCTAGAATTTCAGCATTTGCAGACTCTGCTGCTTCAAGCGCTGGAATCTCTGCTGCAAATTCAGGTTCAACTTCTGCTAATTCTTTAGCTGCGATTAGATCTTCTACGCTCTGTTTCCATTTTCGATAGCCAGCAACAACTGGACCCAATTGCGCATAACGTCGACCGAGTTTGCGAGCATTGCTCGCATCGGCATGAATGCCAGGATCAGCCATCTGCTTTTCAAGTTCGGCATATTCATTTACCAACTCGATAGCTGAGGCAAAACGCTCAGTCATCTCTTCTCCTTATTAAAATAAAAAAACCGCACGCCAGATAATTCTGGCTGGTGCGGTTTTTTAAGAAAGCTACTTAGATTTTTTACCGAAACGCTCTTCGAACTTAGCGACGCGTCCACCGGTATCAAGAATGCGCTGCTTACCGGTGTAGAACGGATGGCACTTGTCGCAAACTTCAACATAGATTGAACCGGTTGTAACGGTTGATCGAGTCTTAAATGATTCGCCGCAACCGCAGTTAACAGTGGTCTCGACGTACTCTGGGTGAATCTCTGGCTTCATGATGGTTCCTTTTTTAATGAACTGGGTCGAAATTTCTTTCGTGAACCAATTCGGGATCAGGGGTAAAGGGTAACCGCGTGGCTACCCTTCGACCAAATTGCTAGTTATTTAAGCGTATTTATTCGGATTATTACTTAGCTTCGTCTGGGCCAACAGTGGTCTTCTGGACCTGCATCAAGAATTCCACATTGCTCTTGGTGCCCTTCATCTTTTCAAGAAGTAATTCGATTGCTTGCTGTGAATCAAGTGCATGTAGCACGCGACGTAATTTCCAGACAATGTTTAACTCTTCCGTACCCATAAGAATTTCTTCCTTACGGGTACCAGATGCATCAACATCAACCGCTGGGAAGATGCGCTTATCTGCAAGTTTGCGATCAAGCTTCAATTCCATATTGCCGGTGCCCTTGAACTCTTCGAAGATAACTTCATCCATCTTCGAACCAGTTTCAACTAGAGCGGTTGCAAGAATTGTTAATGATCCGCCATCTTCAATATTACGAGCTGCACCGAAGAACTTCTTTGGTGGGTAAAGCGCTGCAGAATCAACACCACCAGACAAGATGCGGCCAGAAGCTGGTGCTGCAATGTTGTAGGCGCGGCCAAGACGAGTAATTGAATCTAGAAGCACAACTACGTCGTGTCCCATTTCAACTAAACGTTTTGCACGTTCGATTGCAAGTTCTGCAACAGTGGTGTGATCATCTGCTGGTCGATCAAATGTTGAAGCGATAACTTCACCTTTTACTGAGCGCTGCATATCTGTAACTTCTTCAGGACGCTCATCCACCAGAACAACCATCAAATGACATTCAGGATTGTTTGCAGTAATTGCATTTGCGATTGATTGTAGGACCATAGTCTTACCGGCCTTTGGCGGTGAAACAATTAGTCCTCGTTGACCTTTACCAATAGGTGCAATCAGATCGATAACACGGGTTGTAAGAATATTTGGCTGTGTTTCAAGGCGAAGACGCTCTTGAGGATAAAGCGGAACTAGCTTTGAGAAATCAACGCGGTTACGTGATTCTTCAGGAGAAACCCCATTAATTGTGTCGATGCGTACTAGGGCATTGAACTTCTCGCGACGTTCCCCTTCGCGTGGTTGCTTTACTGCACCGGTAATTACATCGCCTTTGCGAAGTGCAAACTTTCGAACCTGCTGCATTGATACATAAACATCGTTAGGGCTTGGTAAATACCCACTAGTGCGAACGAATGCATAATTTTCAAGAATATCCAATAAGCCGCCTACCGGAAGTAGTACGTCATCTTCGGAAATTGTTGGTTCGCCACGATCTTCACGGTTGCGGTGGCGATCGCGCCCACGATGACGATCACGATTACGACGTGAGCCGCCATCTTCGTTATCTTCACGGTCATTGCGATCATTACGTTCGTTGCGTTCTGAACGATCATCGCCATCTGAATCTGAATCTTTTTCTTGATTGCGGTTGTTGCCGTTGTTGTTGTTGTTTCGCTCTGCACGTCGCGCATCGCGTTCTGCGCGTGCTGCTTCCTTTTCGGCCTTTGCAGCTTCGCGGTTCTTTGCTTGCAAATCCGCGATTGCATCTACTAATGAACCTTTTGCCATCTTGGCAGCGCCATCGATTCCGAGCTGAGTAGCAACCTTCTTTAACTGCGGAAGTGTCATCGCAGCAAGCTCAGGGCTTTCGGAACGTACCTTTGTATCTTCTGACATTTATATCCTTACGGGTTTCTTTTTGTAAATCCTAAAAATCTAAACGTGATGGATTTTTAAGAGATTTTGATTTATCAGCGATAAGGGCCAGATGGCCTAACTGATGAGTGAAGCCTAGCAGAGGCCTTTAGATATTGGAAACCTGGAATCCAACGCTTGAAATATCGAGATTTTCGACTTCAAAGCCACTGCCAGCTGCTCGCACTAGATCATTTAATTCATGGTTTAAATCTGCATCTACTAAGAGTGCGAGCACGGTTGGGCCGGCACCTGAGATAAATGCAGGCACTCCTGCTGCACGTAGTTTCTGCATTAATGAAAAAGATTTTGGCATCGCACTTTCTCGATAAGTCTGATGCAAATAATCTTCTGTTGCAGTTAAAAGCAAATCAGGTCGAGTTGTTAGTGCTTGCGTTAAAAGCGCAGTATTAATTGAATTCTTGACGGCGTCGGCGTGTGGAATTGTTTCTGGAAGCATTTTGCGAGCTTTAGAAGTTGGTACATTGTTTGATGGAATAAATGCAACTGCAGTAATCCTCGGAGAAACTTCTAATTTAATAGCTTCGGCAAAATCTTCGCCTTGCCAAGAAAGCACTGCTCCGCCATAAAGTGCGGCTGCTACGTTATCGGGATGGCCTTCCATTTCAGTTGCGAGAGTCAGCACATCGTTATCGCTCATACGATCAGCGCCACCCACGACTAATGAACGAGAGAGAATTAATCCTCCAATAATTGCACTTGCTGATGAACCTAATCCACGCCCATGTGGCAATGAATTAAGTGCGCGTAACGCAAGCCCTGGATATTCTTTCTTTGCAAGACCTAAAAAATCCCAACCTTTATAAATTGCCTTTACGACTAAGTTCTTCTCATCGCGCGGCACTTCATCGGAACCTTCTCCGACGACATCAATATCTAGAGTCTTATCGTCCAATACTTGCGCGATATATCGATCTCGTTTTTCTAACGCAATTGCAAATGAATCAAATCCAGGACCTAAATTGGCAGAACTGGCCGGAACTTTTACTTCATAAGCGCTTGCGCGAAAAGTTAATCGTGACATGAATTATGCAAGACCTAACTTTTCGGCTGCTGCCTTTGCATCTACAGGAACCACAATTGGATCGGCTGCTGCTTCAAGTGCCCATTGAATATCTTTTAATCCATGGCCAGTAACGGTCACAACAATGCGTTTACCTTTTGGAAGATTTCCATTTGCTTGATGCTTCAATAATCCAGCGATGCCAGCGGCTGAAGATGGCTCTACGAAAATTCCTTCACGCGCAGCAAGTAATCTGTAAGCATTCAAAATCTCTTCATCGGTAACTGAATCGATTAATCCACCCGACATATCGCGAGCGTTTGTCGCACCTTGCCATGAAGCTGGATTTCCAATACGAATTGCAGTTGCAATGGTTTCTGGCTTCTTTACAACTTCACCGCGAACAATTGGCGCAGCGCCTTCTGCTTGGAAACCCCACATCTTCGGTAAGCGAGAAGATTTACGATCTTCTCGATATTCAAGGTAGCCCTTCCAGTAAGCAGTGATGTTTCCAGCATTTCCTACTGGAAGCACGTGGTAATCAGGTGCATCATTTAGAAAATCAATCACTTCAAAAGAAGCCGTTTTTTGTCCTTCGATGCGATACGGATTTACTGAATTAACAAGAGCTACTGGGTATTTTTCAGAGAGTTCCTTAGCAAGATCTAAACAATCATCAAAGTTGCCATCTACCTGCAAAATCTTTGAACCATGAACAACAGCTTGCGCCAATTTGCCCATTGCAATCTTGCCCTGTGGAATTAAAACTGCTGGAACCATATTTGCGTGGGCAGCATAAGCAGCAGCTGACGCCGAAGTATTTCCGGTTGATGCACAGATGACCGCTTTTGCGCCATCTTCTGCAGCTTTAGAAATCGCCATGGTCATACCGCGGTCTTTAAAAGATCCAGTTGGATTGGCGCCTTCAAACTTTAGCCAAATATCGTTATTAAGAATCTTTGAAAGATTAGTCGCTTCTACAAGTGGCGTGCCACCCTCGCGAAGAGTTACGACTGGAGTTTTTGAAGATACTGGTAAGCGATCGCGATATTCTTCAATAACTCCGCGCCACTGATGTGCGCCTGATTTATTCCTAGAAAATAATTGAAAACTCACGAAGCAGACCCTTCGACTCTAATAACACTTTCAACTTCACGAACCACATCTGATTTTGATAGCGCTGCAACTGTAGCCGCTAAATTTGCTTCGGTGGCTCTGTGTGTTACGACCGTAAGTTCTGCCGCGTCTCCGCGACCTTTCTGCAGCACTGTCTGAATCGAAACATCTTCTTTTGCGAAAACATTGGCTACATTTGCAAGTACGCCTGGCTTGTCGTGAACTGCCATACGAATTGCATACTTAGTAATTGACGCACCTTTTGGCGCAATTCCTAGATCTGCATAATCAGATTCCGCTGGTCCTTTGCTGCCGGCAACAATATGACGAGCTACCGCTACCACGTCACCTAGCACCGCTGATGCAGTTGGTGCACCGCCGGCTCCGCGACCATAAAACATTAATTGTCCAGCGCCTTCTGATTCGACGAATACCGCATTAAATGCTTCGCGCACCGCTGCAAGTGGATGGCTCCGATCTAACATCATTGGCGCAACGCGAACTGAAATACCTTGATCGCTTCGCTTTGCCTCTGCAATTAATTTAATTACTTTACCCATTGATTTTGCAGTTGCTACATCTTGAGCGCTTACCTTGGTGATGCCTTCGCATGCAACATCATTTGCGGTAACCCGGCTATGAAAAGCTAAACCTGCCAATATTGCTGCTTTGGCTGCAGCATCATGACCTTCAACATCAGCAGTTGGATCTGCCTCTGCATAACCAAGTGCTTGCGCCTCTTTCAAAACTACCTCAAATGGCAAACCTTCTTCGTCCATCTTGGTGAGAATGTAATTGGTTGTGCCATTAACTATTCCCATTACACGATTGATGCGATCACCAATTAATGATTCACGTAGAGGGCGAATAATTGGAATCGCACCCGCAACTGCTGCTTCATAATAAAGATCAACGCCTGCTTTTTCGGCAGCGGCATATAGATCTGCTCCATGTGTTGCAAGTAGCGCCTTATTCGCAGTTACAACTGATTTTCCATTTGCAATCGCTTTCAAAATTAATTCTCGAGCTGGTTCGATTCCGCCCATAACTTCAATAATCAACGAAATTTCTGGATCTGTTACAACGGATTCCGCATCGGTTGTAAGAATTGAATCTGCAACCCCATCACGCTTAGATAAATTGCGCACTGCAACTTTTGTTAATTCCAACTTTGCCCCGGCCCTGGCTGCCAAATCTGCGCCACTGCTTGCTAATTCGCGAGCCACCGAACCGCCCACCACGCCACAGCCAAGCATGCCGATTTTGATAATGCTAGGGATGGTTTTCATGGTCCTATTCTTTCACACGCTTAAGCGTCTAAATGCAGTAAATCTTCGAAGGTCTCGCGTCGGACAATCACTTTTGCAGAACCTTGGCGTACTGAAATCACTGGAGGGCGTGGCACATGGTTGTAATTACTTGCCATGCTTCGGTTGTAAGCGCCAGTTGCTGGAATTGCAATCAAATCTCCTGGTGCAATATCTGATGGCAGATCAATATCTCTGATCAAAATATCTCCGGTTTCGCAATGTTTTCCAACTAAACGTGATGGCGTATTTGGTGCACTCGAAGTTCTATTTGCTAAATGAGCTTCGTAAATCGCGCCATACAAACCAGGTCGAATGTTGTCTGACATTCCACCATCAACAGAGATGTAATTGCGGGTTCCGTTTTCCAATTGCACTAATTTTGTAGTTCCAACCTCATATAAAGTAAACATTGAAGGACCTATGATGGAACGACCAGGTTCGATTGCAACATGCGGGATTTTTAAATTACGAGCGGCGCAACCATTGACAACTGCATCCTTGATTTGCGCTACTGCATCCTCAATGGCAAGCGGAGCATCCTCTGCTGTGTAAACGATTCCAAATCCACCACCGAAATCAACTTCTGGTAATTCGCGGTTAAATTCATCGCGATAACGAGCCATGAAATCAAGCATTCTTTCGATAGTTAAGCGATGGCCATCCATATTGAAAATTTGCGACCCAATGTGTGCATGTACGCCGCGGAAATCTAATTGCGAATGCTTTGAAATTTCGATTACTGCATCCCATGCCACTCCGCTTGAAATAGATAATCCAAACTTCACATCGGTATGTGCAGTAGCAATGGCTTCAATTGTGTGCGCCTCTACGCCGGGGTTTAATCGGATCATTACGGATTGGGTTTTTCCATGGCGCTTTGCTGCATCCGCTACACGTCCAATTTCTTGAATGGAATCAATGACTATGCAACCAACGCCAACCTCTACTGCACGATCAATTTCAGAGAGCGATTTGTTATTACCGTGAACTTCGATGCGACTAGCTGGAAAATTAACCGAAAGCGCAACTTCCAATTCTCCGCCAGTGGCAACATCCATCCCTAGGCCAAGTTCATTGCACCAGCGCGCAATTTGTTTGCAAGTAAATGCTTTAGAAGCGTAATAAACAGTAGCGCCCGAGAATGATTTCTGCATTGCATTTACGAAAGCACTGGCACGAGCTTTGAAATCATCTTCATCTAAAATAAAAGTTGGGGTGTCAAATTCGCGCGCCAATTCAGATGCAGTTGTACCTGCAATAGTTAATTGACCATTCTCAAACTTAACGTTTGATGACCATGCGCTATGTGACATTACATTCTCTCCGGCGCGCTAACGCCTAATAGTGATAGCCCATTGTCCAATACTTGGCGAGTTGCTGCACAGAGATTTACGCGCGCCACATGAATGTCGCTCAATTTCTCATCACCCATTGGAAGCACTCGGCAATCTGCGTAAAAGCGATGGTAAACGCCAGCTAATTCTTCTAAGTAGCGCGCAATTCGATGCGCCTCTCTTAATTCGGCTGCGGTGTTAACCACGATTGGAAAATCAGAGAGCGTTCCGATTAACTCAATTTCGCGTTCGTGAGTTAATTCAGAGGTATTGAAAGCCCCCACTTTGAGATCCAACTCTTCGGCATTACGTAATAAAGCAGCAATGCGAGCGTGGGCATATTGGACGTAATAAACCGGGTTGTCGTTGGTTCGAGATTTCAATATTTCTACATCCATAACCATCGGAGAATCAGTTGGATAGCGAAGCAAGGTGTATCTGGCAGCATCCACGCCAACTTCTTCAACAATATCTTCAAGTGTGATGATGGTGCCGGCGCGCTTTGAGAGTTTTACCTCTTCACCGTTTTTCATAATTTTTACTAATTGGCCAATTAATACTTCGACCATATCTGGGTTGTCGTTATTACATTGTGCAACTGCTTTAAGTCGACCCACGTAACCATGGTGATCTGCACCTAGCAGATAAATACAGACGTCATATCCCCGTTCGCGTTTATTAATGTAATAAGCAGTATCTGAAGTGAAGTATGTATACGCACCATCAGCTTTTAAAAGCACGCGATCTTTATCATCACCAAAATCAGTGGTGCGAAGCCAGGTAGCGCCATCCGCTTCGTAAACATGGCCCTTCTTTTTTAACTCATCTAACCCATGTTCGACTGCACCGCTTTCATGAAGCGAGCGCTCGGAAAACCAGATATCAAAATGAGTATTAAAAGTTTCTAGAACTCTTTTTTGATCTGCAAGTTGCCATTGGTAGGCACGTTCGCGGAATTGAATTTTCTGCTCTGCTTCTGGCAATTCTAAAATTCCCGCATCTTGTTCGACTAAATGTTTTGCAATGTCAGAGATGTAACCACCTTGATATCCATCTTCTGGAATTGGTTTTCCAAGTGCAGCGGCCCGCACAGATTCACCGAACAAATCCATCTGCACGCCACGATCATTGATATAAAACTCACGAGTGACATTCGCGCCAGCTGCGCCAAGAATTCGAGCTAAGACATCTCCTACTGCCGCCCAACGTGTGTGGCCTAAATGAAGTGGGCCGGTTGGATTTGCGCTAATAAATTCCACGTTGAAATTCTTGCCTGCAAGTGAACTGCCATTACCGTAGTTCTTGCCTGCTTGGTTAATGACATTTACTAATTCGGCTTGACTAGCGCGATTTAAAGTGAAATTAATAAAGCCAGGTCCGGCGATATCAACCTTTGAAATATTTGGTTCCGCTGCGAGCGCGCTCTGGAGTGCGGTTGCGATATCTCTAGGAGATTTGCCGGCAACCTTGGCTAGTTGCAGCGCAATAGAAGATGCATAATCCCCATGGTCGCGATTCTTGGGGCGTTCCAGCGGAATCTCGCCCTGGTAATCAAGCCCCAGCCCCTTGCTAATGGCGCCCCGTATCTGGGCAATTAGCTGATCTTGAGGTGCGGACATCTGCGTATTCTACTTGACCGGCCTATTTTGGAGTTTTATTAAGATTTGATTACAAGGGTTCAAATGTTGCTGAAAGTGCCCTAGTTTTAGCCCACTTCATCACATAGGCCCCACTGATCACGAGGATCAACTTATGTGTGGACTTTTCGAAAGGTAACTAAATGTCAAAGCGTCGTTTAGCTCTTGTTGCATCTGTTTCAGCTGCAGCAATTGCTCTAACTGGTTTTGTCACAACTTCAGCAAAGGCTGCAACAGGCTTTGTTGGTGTGATTCTTCCAGATGCTGCTTCTTCAGCTCGCTGGGAGTCAGCAGACCGTCCATTCCTAAAAGCAGCATTTGAGAAGGCTGGCGTAACAGCTGATATCCAGAATGCAAATGGTGATAAGGCTGCATTCGCAACCATCGCAGACCAAATGCTTACAAAGGGTGCGAAGGTTCTAATCATGGTAAACCTTGATTCAGATTCAGCTAAGGCTGTTCAGGACAAGGCAAAAGCACAAGGCGTACCAACAATTGACTATGACCGTCTAACACTTAACGGTTCAGCTTCATACTACGTTTCATTCGACAACGTAGCAGTTGGTAAGTTGCAAGGTCAGGGCATCGTAAATTGCTTAAAGGCAAAGGGTGTTAAGAAGCCTCGCGTTGTATACCTAAACGGTTCACCAACAGATAACAATGCAACTCTATTCAAGCAGGGTTATGCATCAGTTGTTGGTCCATACCTAAAGTCAACTGGCGGCACACTTGTAGCTGACCAGGCTGTTCCAGATTGGGATAACGTAAAGGGTGGAACAATTTTCGAGCAGATGCTAACTAAGGCTGGCGGAAAGCTTGATGCAGTTGTTTCAGCTAACGAAGGTCTAGGTCTTGCAGCAGTAGCAGTTCTAAAGAAGAACAAGCTAAATGGCAAGGTTTGCGTATCTGGTCAGGATGCAACAGTTGATGGTCTTCGCGCAGTTCTAACTGGCGACCTATCAAACACCGTTTACAAGGCAATCAAGGCAGAAGCTCAGGGCGCAGCAGATCTAGCTGTAGCTTTGATCAACGGCAAGGCTGCTAAGACAAACGGTACAACTGACAACGGAACAGTTAAGGTTCCTTCAGTTCTACTAGTTCCAGTTGGAATCACCAAGAGCAACGTAAAGGTTGTTATTGCTGATGGATTCCAGAAGAAGGCTGATGTTTGCAAGGGCATTACAAAGCTTTGCACCGCAGCAGGAATCAAGTAATAAGTAGATAGAAATAAGTTCGGCCCGGGAGTAATCTCGGGCCGAACTCTTATTTATTTCAATTTAAGAAATTTAAGAAATTAAGAATTTAAGAATATTAAATCTAAGGAAACCAAATGAGCCAACCAATCCTCTCGTTAAGAGGAATCGAAAAATCTTTCGGACCGGTACAGGTTTTAAAGGGTGTTGATTTTGATGCCTATCCTGGCCAAGTCACAGCGCTAGTCGGAGATAACGGTGCAGGTAAATCAACTTTAATTAAATGTATCGCAGGTATTTACAACATCGATGGCGGTGATTACTTCTTCGAAGGAAATAAGGTCCACGTTGGCGGACCTCGCGAAGCAACTGATCTAGGAATTGAAATCGTTTACCAAGATCTAGCACTCTGCGACAACTTAGATATTGTGCACAATATGTTTTTAGGACGCGAAGTCAAAAAAGGTATTACGTTAAATGAAGAAGAGATGGAAGCGCTAGCACGCAAAACTCTTGATGGCTTAAGCGTTCGTACTGTTAAATCAATTCGCCAGACCGTATCTTCACTATCAGGTGGTCAGCGACAGACCGTTGCGATTGCACGTGCAGTTCTTTGGAATAGCAAAGTAGTTATTCTCGACGAACCAACTGCCGCACTTGGTGTGGCACAGACCGAACAAGTCTTAAATTTAGTTCGTCGCTTAGCTGATAATGGATTAGCTGTAATTTTAATTTCCCATAATTTAAATGACATCTTCCAAGTAGCAGATAACATTGCTGCGCTTTATCTTGGAAATATGGCTGCGCAAGTTAAGAAAAATGATGTAACACATGCACAGGTTGTTCAATTAATTACAACAGGTAAAGCTACGGGGGTCACCGAATAATGAATACCGAAGTTAACCCAAATTCCGGAACTCTAAAAGGCGCATGGGATGATTACATCTCTCGCGTTAAATCTGGCGACATGGGTGCGCTACCTGGCGTACTTGGATTAGTTGCACTCTGCATCGTGTTCGGAGTAATGAGCGATGTCTTCTTAACTCCTGGAAATTTCGCAAATCTGCTTACCCAAGCAGCATCTGTAACTGTTATTGCAATGGGCTTGGTATTTGTGCTCTTGCTTGGCGAAATTGATTTATCAGCAGGATATGCATCTGGAGTTTGCGGTGCAGTTCTGGTTATTTTGATTACAAACCATGGTTACCCATGGTGGATTGCTTTGGCTGTGAGCATCGTGGTTGGTGCAATTCTTGGATACACCATCGGTACCTTGGTATCTCGCTTGGGTATTCCTTCATTCGTAGTAACCCTGGCCGCATTTTTAATGTTCCAAGGTCTACTTCTGCTTCTTGCAGGAGAGGGCGGAACTATCCGTATTGAAGATCCAACTATTTTGGCAGTTCAGAATAACAATTTATCGCCATTACTTTCTTGGGCATTCTTTGTGGCAGTTTCAGCTATTTACGTCTTGATTGGTTTGGCTCGAATTAATTCTCGTCGCAAAGCGGGCTTGAAATCCGAACTCAAAAAACTTTGGGCAATCAAAACCATATCGCTATTAACAATTGGTGTCGGTGCAGTATGGGCTCTAAATCTTGAGCGATCCAACAATCCAGATTTAGTTAGCTTAAAAGGTACTCCGTATGTAGTGCCAGTTATTTTGGCGCTGCTAGTTGGCGGAACTTTTGTACTTAGCCGAACCGCTTACGGTCGCCACATTTATGCAGTTGGTGGAAATGCTGAAGCCGCGCGTCGCGCTGGTATCAATGTTAAGAATATTCGCACCAGCGCATTCGTGATTTGTTCTGCTTTTGCAGCAATTGCGGGCATGCTCTTTGCATCAAGACAGAATTCAATTTCACCAACAACTGGTGGCTCATCAACACTTCTTTATGCAGTTGGCGCTGCAGTTATTGGTGGCACTTCACTCTTTGGTGGAAAAGGAAAGATGCGCGATGCTGTTCTAGGTGGTTTAGTCGTTGCAGTAATTGATAACGGCATGGGACTTTTGGGATATGCAGCAGGTATCAAGTTCATTGTTACCGGAGCAGTGCTTCTAATATCAGCAGGTGTCGATGCGATTTCTCGCCGCGGCGCAACTACCAGTTAAGTTCTTACTTAACTCCCATTAGATGTTCCATCGCTAGTTGATCTAGCGCTTCGTAGTTGTAGCCGCGCTTTCCTGCGGCTTCAACATCGAATGAATCCTTTGCCAAATCACGCCAGCTTTCACCTGCGCTAAGAGTTGGTTCTTCAAGGCCTGGAATATTTGAATTCTTCATTGCTTCGATTACGCGTGGATCGTTTCGGAATGCTTTTGCACGCTCCTTTAGAATCAAGTACATACGCATATTTGCGGTAGCTGATTCCCAAACGCCATTATCGTTTTCGGTCCTGACCGGCTTGTAGTCAAAGTGGCGCATACCTTCGTAGTTATAGCGCTCCAAAAGGTCAACCAAGAAGAATGCGTTCTTTAAATCGCCATGACCAAATACAAAATCTTGATCGTACTTTGGCCCGCGCTGACCATTTAGGTCAATGTGGAATAACTTCTTCTGCCATAAAGCTTGCGCAATTCCGTGAACAAAGTTGAGGTTAGCCATCTGCTCGTGACCAACTTCTGGATTTAAACCGACTAATTCTGGATTTTCTAAAGTACTAATGAATCCAAGTGCATGGCCAATCGTTGGCAGGAAGATGTCGCCGCGTGGCTCGTTTGGCTTTGGTTCGATTGCAAATTTAATGTCGTACTTATTATCAAGCACGTATTTCCCAAGAATATTAAAACCTTCGCGGTATCGTTCTAAAGCAACATAGGCATCTTTTGAGCTTTCAGATTCCGCACCTTCACGGCCGCCCCAGCAAACATAAATCTTTGCACCTAGTTCAACTGCCAAATCGATATTCCGCATAACTTTGCGAATTGCATAACGTCGAATGTCTTTATCGTTTGAAGTTAATGCGCCATCTTTAAATACTGGATGTGTAAATAAATTTGTGGTTGCCATCGGAACTTTCATTCCGGTTTCATCTAAAGCTTTCTTAAAGCGATCAATATGCGCTCGACGATTTGAATCATCAGAACCAAATGGAATTAAGTCATCGTCGTGAAAAGTTACTCCATACGCGCCACGAGCTGCTAACTCTTTAACAGTTCTTACTGGATCTAACGCATCGCGAGTTGCATCGCCGAACGGGTCACGCGCCTGCCAACCAACGGTCCAAAGTCCGAAGGTGAATTTATCTGCAGGTGTTGGTGTGTAAGACATTAATCTGACCTCTCCAAAGCTCCGATTTTGAATATCGGTAATCTATTACTAACCTACTCCAGTTCCAATACTCCAGCGGGAGTGGTGAAACGGCAGACACGCAGGTCTTAGGAACCTGTGCCTTACGGCGTGTGGGTTCAAGTCCCACCTCCCGCACCAGATTCACTTAATTTAATCAATTCACTTCAAATCACGTTGAAGGTATTAAATTTTCCCAGCTCTTCAAACCCAACCGATTTATATGTAGCGATTGCAGCTTCATTCTTTGCCATCACACCCAGCGCGACATAGTCGATTCCTCTTTTAAAAGCTTCGGTAACCAGCGCTTTGGTGACTTGCTTGCCTAAACCTTGGCCGCGCATTTGCTCTGATACAACTATCGCTGAAAGTACATGTCCGCCTGATTCCCATTTACAGATAGCTCCTACCGCACTCTGGTCAATTGCGACCCATGCAAGTACTTCATCGTCTTCGGCTCGAATCGAGAGTTCGGGTGCATGCTTCTCAATTAATGAATTAATGATTCCAAAATCCGTCATTACTTCGTATGGAACTTCAAATTCTTTGGTCTTAATTCCATATGCATCCCACTGCCCTGCTAATTCAAATTCTTGAGTCAAAGCTTTAGGTGTTGATCTGGTTAATGCAAAACTGGTCCAACGTTGATCTATCTTTGGATTAGGGCCAAAGCCAAATCCGAAATATGGGCTATCTATTCGAGTAATTGATAGAGATTCACCGTTCGTTTGTGCTTCCACAAATTTAGATTCAGGAACCCAAATTTCTATGAACTTCCTTGATATCGAAAGTTCTTCGCAGACTACAAGTAGTTCATTAAATTTCACTTAATAGCTTTTCCACGCGGGATTTTATTTCATCTCTGATAATCCGAACTGGTTCTATGCCTTGACCAGCCGGATCATCCAACTGCCAATCCTCATATCTTTTTCCCGGATAAAACTTGCAAGTATCACCACAACCCATGGTGATAACTACGTCAGAAGCAATAACCGCTTCATCTGTAAGGATTTTTGGTTTGTTATTTGCAATATCAATGCCAACTTCAGCCATTGCCTGTACCGCAACTGGATTAATTGAATCTTTAGGTGCGCTACCTGCTGAGAGTACTTCGACTTTCCCAGCACCAAGAGTTTGCATAAAACCAGCAGCCATTTGGGAACGGCCAGCATTATGGACGCATACGAATAAAACGGTCTTCATAGTAAGCACATCATATTCTTTTGAACTATATTTAGTACATGCAAATTCAGTTAGCAGTAGCCACTTTTCTATTAGCTTACATTGCGATTGCTTCAGAAAAGATCAGCAGGATTGCGGTTGCTCTAACTGGGGCAGCAGCCATGTTTATTATTGGTGCCACTGATTTTGAAAAGGCTTTTTACGACCACTCTACTGGTGTCGATTGGAATGTCATTTTCTTGCTTCTTGGGATGATGATTATTGTCAGCATAATCCATAAAACAGGCGTATTTGAATTCTTAGCAATTAAAGCGCTGCAATTATCAAAAGGTAACCCACGAACTTCGCTTGTTTATCTAACTATTCTCACCGCATTTGCATCTGCATTACTGGATAACGTAACTACAATTCTGCTTGCGATTCCAATGACCTTAATTGTTTGTCAATATTTGAAAGTTACTCCAATCCCATTCATTCTCGTACAGGTATTCGCTTCGAATATTGGCGGGGCTGCGACATTGATTGGAGATCCTCCGAATATCATCATTGCTAGTAAAGCAAATTTAAGTTTTGTATGGTTTCTAGAACACATGGCACCAGTTGCATTCCTTACACTATTTTTGATGATTCCAATTTGGCTTTTCATGTTCCGCAAAGATTTAAAGAACGATTCATCGGCAAGAGAAGCTATTCTTAAACTTGATGCAAAGTCACGAATTACTGATGTAACTTTGACGATCAAATCTCTCTCGGTGCTTGCTGCTGTACTTTTGGCATTTGGTTTTCACACCGTTTTACATGTTGAGCCTGCTGTTATTGCACTATTTGGTGCTGGTATTTTGGTCGCAACAAGTGGGTTAAAGCCAAAAGATTATGTGGCTGATATTGAGTGGTCAACTTTGGTTTTCTTTATTGGACTTTTTATAATGGTCGGAGCGCTAGTAAATGTTGGCGCGCTTGGTAATTTTGCTCAGTTTTTAAAAGAAGTTTTTGGAGACAACATCCCCCTTGCTGCTTTTTCTATTCTTGGAATTTCCGCAGTTGTCTCAGGAATAGTCGACAATATTCCATATGTCGCGTCTATGACGCCTGTAGTTGGAGAGATTGTTTCTGGCTTAACTGAAAGATCCCAACATGCGCTCTGGGTGGCGTTAGCTTTTGGTGCAGATTTTGGCGGAAATGCAACCATAATTGGAGCTAGTGCAAATCTTGTTGCAATTGGGCTAGCCAAGAAAAATGGGATTCACATTACATTTTGGCAATTTGCTAAATATGGCGTAGTGACGACTATTTTCTCAATTCTAGTTGTGGTCCCATACCTATCATGGTTCTACCTTTAAAATTTATAAGGCGGCTTTAAACCCTAACTCCATATCCGCTTTAATATCTTCGAAATCTTCAATACCAATACTTAATCTAATCATTCCTGGATTAATACCAGCATCTCTCATGCCTTCTTCTCCGAGTTGTGAATGAGTAGTTGAAGCTGGAT
>VEQG01000053.1 GCA_018883345.1 Candidatus Nanopelagicaceae bacterium | reverse complement strand
AGCGCTTACAGCTATTTACGACACCATGCAGTTTGTACGACCAGACATCATGACAATTTGTTTAGGTCAGGCGGCTTCAGCAGCAGCGATTTTGTTGGCTGGCGGAACTAAGGGCAAGCGCATGGCGTTACCTAATTCACGTATCTTGATTCACCAGCCATATTCAGAAGGTGGCGGACAAGCATCAGATATCGAACTGCAAGCAAAAGAGATCTTGCGTATGCGCGAATTGCTAGAAATCATGCTGGAGAAACACTCAACAAAGAGCAAAGAGCAAATCTCTGCAGATATCGAACGCGACAAGATCCTTACTTCTCAAGAAGCGGTTGAGTATGGTCTTATCGATCAAGTTCTAACTTCGCGCAAAGCAAAGCCAACTGTTTAAATTCTAAGCAACTCTTTAATGTCTAAACTCCGCCGGTTATTTCAAACTGGCGGAGTTTTTTCATATAGAGATTTCCGTAGAGTCTTTTTCTCGACAACATTGATGTCGGTTGGTGGCGGAGCGCTACCAATGGCAGTGGCAATCGTCATTATTGACACTGGTGGCGACGCAACAACGCTAGGCATGGTGATGGCAGCCAGAACACTTAGCTTTGCAGTTTTCGTAATGGTCGGAGGAGTTTGGGCCGATCGAATTAGGCGTAAATATGTGATGATGGCTGCAGATTTATCTCGCGCCTTGTTAACAATTGCTTTAATTCTTGTTTCCGGGGACAACTCTCCACGTTACTTCATGGCCGCAATTCTCTTTCTAATTGGAATAGGTGATGCATTCGGAGGTCCAGCTTCTGGCGCCATCATGACTTCGATCTTGCCTGAGAGTTTATTGAAGCAAGGAAATGTATTCCGCGGGGCAGTAGCGCGAATGGGTGGAATCATCGGGCCAGCAATTGGTGTTGCTGCAGTAGCACTAATTGGTGCGCGCCTTACCTTCTCAATCTCTGCAATCGCATGTTTCGGAAGCTTTCTACTTCTTTCAGGGGTTAAGGAAGCAGGACATATAACTAAAGAGAGCCACGAACCTTTTTGGGTTGAAATGAAAGAAGGCATCCGAACCGTGCGCGAAATGCCATGGGTCGGCGCGATGATTTTGATGGCATCTTTCCAATTAATGGTGGTTATTGCGTCAGAGAATGTTCTACTTCCAATTATTACTAAGCGCGAATTTGAAACGAACACTGTTATGGCGATGGCGACAACTTCGTTCGCAATTGGCGGAACTGTCGCTTCAATTCTTTCACTTAAGCTAAAAACAAAAACACCTGGAAGATTTACATTACTTACCTGGTCGTTATTTGCACTTGTTCCATTCTCCTTGGCATATCAAGAATCAAAAATCTTAATTGTCATCGCTTATATTTTGGCAGGCGTTTCAGTCGGGCCATGGGATGCATTTTGGCCTTCTGCAATTCAACGTGAAGTGCCAAAAGATAAACAAGGCCGCGTATTTGCTTTAGATCATGCGGGTTCTGTAGGACTTATGCCCTTAGGTATGGCGCTTACTGGACCTGTTGTCGGCTTAATGGGCGAGAAGAGCTTCTTAATATTTGCCGGCATTTTTCATCTTTTAGTCAACGTGATTGTTTATCGAGTACCCGGCGTTAAAGAGATGAAGACTCCTACTCGTTCTGCTAAGAGCGAACAAGATTAAGCTCAATTATCAATACGCAGAGAGAGCATAAGCAATAAAATTTCGCATATAACTTTCCCCTCAAGGAGACCAGAATGACCCGAATCGGCGAAGCCAACGAACTATTGAAATGTTCGTTCTGTGGCAAAACCCAGAAGCAAGTCAAGAAATTGATTGCGGGTCCTGGCGTTTATAT
>VEQG01000036.1 GCA_018883345.1 Candidatus Nanopelagicaceae bacterium | reverse complement strand
ACGGGAGTTAGCAAAGTTGAAGAAGAAATAGAGGGCACACTTAAAACGACGCTTTGGTGGGTTGTGTAGGACTCGAACCTACGACCCAGTGATTAAGAGTCACTTGCTCTACCAACTGAGCTAACAACCCAAAGACTGAACGGGTCAGACCCTATCAAGAAGGGGACCTGGTGCAAAATCTAAGCGAAACATCGGATTATTCGCGTCGGACAATTAATATCTAAGCATGAAATTGCGCAGTATTTGGGCTATCGCATTAGTTGCGATATTAAATATTCCCAATGCAAACGCGGCAGAGACTTCTGTTGAAACACTCCTTGAATCATTGGCAGTGAAAGGTCGTGCACCAAAGACCGGATATGCCAGAGCTCAATTTGGCCAAACCTGGGCGGATGTAAATCGAAATGGCTGCGATACTCGAAACGATATTTTGCAGAGAGATCTAACGAATTTGTCTTTTCGTGCCGGCACCCGAGATTGTGTGGTTGAAAGCGGCAAGTTAATTGATCCATATTCTGGCATCACCATTAATTTTATTAAAGGCGTTAAGAGCAGCATGGAAGTTCAGATTGATCATGTGGTCGCTTTAAGTAATGCCTGGCAAACGGGTGCATTTAAATTAACTTTTGAGAAACGAACTCAATTTGCAAACGACCCGGATAATTTGCTCGCTGTGCAGGGAAGACTTAATTCTCAAAAAGGCGATGGTGATGCTGCAACTTGGTTGCCACCATTGAAGAGTTATCGATGCACTTACGTGGCCAAACAGATCGCTGTAAAGGCAAAGTACGGCTTATGGGTTACCGCCCCTGAAAAAGCGGCAATGAAAAGCATTTTAGCTAAATGCTAAATTGCTTCACCATTTCTTTCACCAGTTCGAACTCTTACTACTGAATCAATTGGTGTTACCCAGATTTTTCCATCCCCAATAGCGCCGGTATTTGCTGCTTTCGTGATGGTTTCAACGATATGTGCCACTTCAGCATCATCTGAAATCACTTCAATTCGAATTTTGGGAATCAAATCAACGACATATTCGGCGCCACGGTAAATTTCGGTGTGCCCCTTTTGGCGGCCAAAACCGCTCACTTCTGAGACCGTCATGCCAGCTACGCCAATCTCTTGCAACGCGCGCTTGATGTCATCAAGACGTGGTGGCTTAACTATTGCGGTTATTAGTTTCATTTCTTATCCACCTTCTCGAATTTATCGAATAGAGATACTAGAGAAATCGTATGCGGTTTCTGCGTGATATGTCTGATCTAAGCCGGTGGCTTCATCATCTGGGCTTGATCTAAATCCAATCGTTTTCTCGATGAAGCTGGCGATTAGATATGTTGCAGTAAATGCAAATAGACCAACAGCTACTGAGGCAATCATCTGCTTTTCAAGTAGGGCAGTGCCGCCATTCATAAATAATCCATCTGCGCCCATTGCATTTGCAGTTGTGGTGCCAAGGATTCCAATCGCCAACATTCCAAAGAGACCGCTAACGCCGTGTACGCCAACCACATCTAACGAATCGTCATAATTAAATTTATATTTCAATGCAACTGCCCATGCAGAGAGCGCACCGCTTATAAGTCCAATAATTAAGGCGCCTAATGGATTAACGAATCCGCAGGCGGGTGTAATTGCAACCATGCCGGCGACTGCACCCGAAGCAATACCTAAAGTTGTAGCTTTGCCGTCGCGGATTTTTTCGGTTAGTAACCAAGTCATTGCCGCAGCACTTGCCGCAATCTGAGTATTAATAAGTGCAGTTGAAGCAAGCGCACCGCTAGTTAGGGCGCTGCCGCCATTAAATCCAAACCAGCCAAACCAAAGAATTCCGGCACCGAGTAGAACTAAAGGCAGATTATGAGGGCGCATTTGATCGCGCTTAAATCCAATTCGTTTTCCAATTACAAGCGCTAAAGCCAAAGCAGATGCACCAGAGTTAATTTCCACCACTGTGCCACCAGCAAAATCGAGCGCACCAATTTTGGTCATGATCCAACCGCCACCAAATACCCAGTGTGCAATTGGTGAATAAACCAGAGTTACCCAGGCAGCGACGAATACCAGCCAAGAGCTAAATTTGACGCGATCTGCAATTGCGCCAGAAAGAAGTGCAATTGTGATGATTGCGAAAGTTAATTGGAACATTGCAAATGCAAGGGTTGGCACTTGATGTCCTTCGCTTCCTACGGTCGCATCCAGAGTGTTACCTAAACCTAAATGCGAAAGATCGCCAATAATTCCCGCTACATCTTTACCAAATGAGATTGAATATCCGTAGAGAACCCAGATGATTGTGGTGACGCCCATTGCCGAAAAAGACATCATCATGATGTTTAAGGTGCTCTTTGCACGAACCATGCCGCCATAAAAGAGGGCCAGGCCTGGGGTCATAAATAAAACTAAAGCTCCGGAAATCAGAAGCCAAGCGGTATCGGCACCGTTGACCAGATTGTTGACGCTACTCATTAGCAAACACCTTTTACATCAGGTACGAGAGGGTCTGATGTGGGCGTTAAGTTATATTTGAATTGTTACTATTTTGTTTCGACTGAGTTATAGCGGTCGAAAGAATTTTGAATTTCACGCTCAGCTTCAGCGCGACCGACCCAAGTTGCGCCCTCTACAGATTTGCCTGGCTCAAGATCCTTGTAAACCTCAAAGAAATGTTGAATCTCAAGGCGGTCATATTCAGAGATATGGTGAATATCGCGTAAATGTTCTTTGCGCACATCACCTGCTGGAACACAGAGCAATTTGTCATCTCCGCCAGCTTCATCGGTCATGCGAAACATTCCAATTACTCTGCAAGAGACTACACAACCAGGAAATGTTGGCTCATCGAGCATAACCAACGCATCGATTGGATCGCCATCTAGGCCAAGAGTATTTTCTACATAACCGTAATCCCATGGATATCGGGTAGAGGTAAAAAGCATTCGATCTAAACGAATTTTTCCTGACTTTTTATCGACCTCATATTTATTTCGAGAGCCTGCCGGAATTTCGATTAAGACATCGAAAGTTAATTCGTTCAAGTGCAAACTTCCTTAGTTAAAGTTTAAAGAGAAAAATAAAAACTTGGGGTGAATGACGGGGCTCGAACCCGCGACATTCCGGACCACAACCGGATGCTCTACCAGCTGAGCTACATCCACCATGTCGTATTTCGGACGGGCGTAGTTTATCAGCCTTATTCGCTTGCGCTATCCCCGTTAAATGCGGCGGCAATCTGCTTGATATCGGCGCTCTGCGGCCCTGGTTGATCTACGAAAACGGTCTTTCTATAGAACGATAACTCTGCAATTGAATCTTTTATATCTCCAAGCGCTCTGTGATTTCCAGTCTTGGCAGGGGAGTTGAAGTAAACCTTTGGATACCAACGGCGGGTAAGTTCCTTAATCGATGAGACATCAATGGTTCGGTAATGAAGATGTTCGGCAAGCTTTGGCATATCGCGCGCGATAAAGATGCGGTCTACGTAAACCGAATTTCCAGCAATTGGAGATTTACCTGCCACCACACCAGAGCTTTCAAGATATTTCAAGATTGTATTTTCGGCATCTGAAACTGAAACTCCATTTGGAATTTCATCGATCAATCCCGAATCGGTATGCATCTTGGTCACGAACTCGTTCATGCCTGAGATTTGCTCGGGGGTAGCTTTGATGACCAAATCGACACCTTCGCCGATGATGTTTAAATCAGAGTCGGTCACCAGGACTGCGATTTCAACCAAGACATCGTTTTTGGTGTCGAGGCCGGTCATTTCGCAATCGACCCAGACCAGATTCGGATATTCGTTAGCCATTTCGAGGATAACCCTAAACCATCTGTAGAGGTACTCGGGCAATTAAGTTCATAACTCGTTCACCTTCCGTTTACCTAAGAGTTGGAAGTCAATAGCTGAAATAGCGCAGGATACTCGCGTGGCAACGATTGAAGAGATCCCGAAGCAGCGGGAGATTACAACTGAACCGCGCAAAAGCGACAAGGTTTTTCGCAATATTGTTTCGGTAGTTGCCCTATCCGCATTCGCAATTTTGGCGATGATCGGAGCATTTCTTGCCATTCGTGGCTTCGAAACATTTAAGACCCAAGGTTGGCATTTCCTAACCGGATACGAATGGGAAGTTCTGCAAGATGATGCAGGAAACATAACCGCTAAATTTGGAATTGGTGCGATGTTGGTCGGAACAATTCTGATTGCGTTAGTAGCGCTCGCAGTAGGTGTTCCGCTTTCAATTCTAACTGCGCTCTTTTTAACTTTTTATGCGCCAGAACGTATCAAGAAATTATTAGTGGCAGTCGTAGATTTAATGGCCGCCTTCCCATCAATCTTGTATGGGTTGTGGGGATATTTTGTTTTGATGCCAATGGCTATTTATTGGTCTAAGTTATTAAATAAATATCTCGGTTGGATCCCTGTCTTTGATGTTCAGCAACCATTTTTTGAAAGATCACCATTTATCGCCGGATTGGTTTTAGCGATCATGATCATTCCGATTGTCACTTCGGTTGCTCGCGAAATTTTTTCGCAAACTCCACTAGATAGAGTTCAAGCAGCTTACGCATTAGGCGCCACCAAGTGGGCAATGATAAAGACTGTTGCACTTCCATTTGGTTCTAGCGGAATTGTTGGCGGGGCAATGCTTGGCTTAGGTCGCGCATTCGGCGAAACCGTAGCAGTTTTCACTGTTTTAAATATTGTCTTTAAAGCAAACTTTGAAATTCTCTTTGGAATGGGCGGCAATATTGCCTCAATGATTGTGCTCAAATGGGGAGAAGCATCTCCTATCGAAACCAAAGCACTTTTAGCCTCCGGATTCGTTCTATTTATTCTCACACTTGCGGTTAATTTTGCAGCAGATTTCATCGTAAAACGTACTCTGAAGTCGGGTAAATAATGAGTACCGAAATTAAACCTCAAAAACCCTGGCAAGCCACGCCAAAGGAATTGGCATATCCAACTTTCATCGTAATTTTCTCTGCTATTGCTGCTTATTTAACTATCTTGGGTTCGCCGATGAATGGCAAATTAGCTTTTGCATTTTTATTCTTTGCCTTCTCTACAACCTCAATGTTTATCTACAAATTTCGGTTACGTGGAAGACAAGCTGCAATTGATTCACTTGCTGGTTCAATCGCATTAACCGGAGCATTAATCGTATTTGCCCCAGTAATAAGTATCTTGGTAACCACAATCGTCAAAGGCGCTCCCGGATTACATTGGTCATTATTCACGGAGACCATGTTTTCGGCTTCTTATATGGATCCAACAGATAAAGGTGGTTTGCTGCACGCAATTGTCGGAACTCTGTATTTAATTCTGTTATCAATAATTATCAGCGTGCCTATGGGAATTTTGACCGCCCTTTACTTGACCGAAATTAAAGGCCCGGGTTCCAAATTTATTCAATTTACCGTGCAAGCTATGTCTGGTGTGCCATCCGTAGTAGCTGGCCTCTTTATATTCGCGGCAGTTATTTTGACGACTCCGCTAAAAGCATCTGGAATAGTGGGCGCCTTTGCGCTTTCAATTTTGATGGTGCCGACTGTTACTCGAACTGCGCAGGAAGTGCTTTTACTTGTGCCCAATGATTTGCGAGAAGCCGGTCTTGCGATGGGCGCAACCCAGTGGCGCACCGTCGCTTCAATCGTGGTTCCGGCCGCACGTAATGGCCTACTAACGGCAACGATTCTTGGTGTGGCTCGAATTGCTGGTGAAACTGCACCACTTATCTTCACTATCGGTGGATCGGATAAATTAAATTTAAATCCATTCCATGACTACCAAGGTGCACTGCCGTTTTATGTCTGGAAAGGCCTGCTACTAGGTACGCCCGAATCAATCCAACGTGCTTGGACCGGCATTTTGATTCTATTGATATTAGTTTTGACTTTATTTACTTTGGCAAGACGTTTTGGTTCACGAAAGGTTGGCAAATGAGTTCAGATCTTGAAGCAAGAGGTGTCCATGCATGGTTTACCAAACACCATGCACTGGCAGACATTTCACTTACCTTCAATGCCGGATCAGTAACTGCGCTAATTGGACCTTCAGGTTGCGGAAAATCTACTTTCATTCGTACCTTAAATCGTATGCATGAATTTATCCCCGGAGCTGCGATGGCGGGAGAAGTTCTATTAAATGGTAAAGATATTTACGAGAAGGGCATAGACGTAACCAAAATACGTCTACAAATTGGCATGGTTTTCCAAAAACCAAATCCATTTCCTTCAATGACTATCGGCGAAAATGTACTTTCTGGAATCAAATTAGCTCAGCTAAAAGTAGAGAACAAAGATGATTTGATGGAAGAGTGCTTGGTGCGCGCAGGACTTTGGAAGGAAGTTAAAGATCGCTTAGATTCATATGCCGGTGGATTATCAGGAGGCCAGCAGCAACGTTTATGTATCGCACGTTCTCTTGCGGTAAAGCCAAAGGTACTTTTAATGGACGAGCCATGTTCGGCACTTGATCCAGGATCTACATTGCGCATCGAAGATACGATTCGCGAATTGGCGTCTGATATGACAATCGTGATTGTCACCCACAATATGCAGCAAGCGGCTCGTATTTCAGACTTCACCGCCTTCTTCCTATCTGACGGCGGACCTGGTCATCTAATTGAGGTCGGCAAGACCAATGACATCTTTTCAAAGCCAGTTGATAAGCGGACCGAAGATTATGTTTCAGGTCGTTTTGGTTAACCAAATGTTCACTTTGATTTGTCGCTTTGTTAAGCGTTAAATCGTCTGTTGTTATCCCTAATTAATATGGTTTAGACGTTCAATAGATGAACTACTAAATCGAGAGGTACTAATGAAGAACTCCTTCAAGAAAGCAGCCGTAGTAGCTACCGCGCTTTCAATTGTTCTAACACCTGCAGCCAACGCCGCTGTTTTAAAGGCATCTGGCGCAACTTCAGTTTCAGGTTTAATTGATAAATGTAAAGCAGATTACCAATCAGGCACTGGTCATTCATTTGATTATCCAGGCGGTGGTTCTGGCGCAGGTAAGACTGCATTCACAAACGGCACTGTTGATTTTGCTTTCTCGGATTCAGTGCATTCTCCATTAATTCCAAATGAAATTCATGTGCCAACAGTTTTATGGCCGGTTGCAATCTTGACCAATTTAACTGGGTCAAATAAACCGGTAACACTCTCAACCGACACGATTGCAGATATTTTCGCTGGAAAGATTAAGAATTGGAATGATCCAGCAATCGTTGCTGATAACAATCGCAGCATCAACACCATTATTTATAAGAAAGATTCATCAGGAAAAGTTGCAAAAGATGCTAAAGGTCAACCAATTGTTTTACGCACACAAGTTGTAAATCAACACCGCACAATGCCTAATCTGCCAATTACAGTTATCTATCGATCAGATAACTCAGGCACATCAAATAATCTAGTTCGCGCACTAAACAAGCTAGCTCCATCAGTTTGGAGCAAAGCGCCAGCAGATTCATTTGCTACCGCTTTCCCAGGTTCAGTTACCTCTGATCCAATTAGATTCCGTTCAGCTTCAGGCTCTGCAGGTGTTTCACTACTTGCTTCAAAGACCAAGGGTGCAATTACTTACGCAGAGCTTTCATTTGCTGCTACCTACAAGTTGGGATTGACATCTGTAATCAATAAGGCAGGAAATGCAATTCTTCCAACCTCTGATTCGGCTCTAGCTGCAGGTGGAGTTGCTTCTATCGATGATGCAACAGGTATCTTGACATTTGATTATCTAACCGCAGATGCAGATGCGTACCCATTCACAGCAACTACCTATGCTTTAGTTTCAACTAAGTATGGTGATGCAGCTAAGGCGAAGGCCGTGAAAGAAACACTTTCATTCCACGCTTTCACATGTCCAGCTAAGTACCCAGCTCTTGGCTTCGCGTCAGTAACCGCAACTTCAAAGTTTGGCGCGGTCGTTAATAAACAACTAGCAAAGCTAGGCGCATAAGCTAAAAAGCTCAGCAAGTGAAAAACCCAGTGCCGAGCGGCACTGGGTTTTTCTTATGTGCGCCTAGCAGGAATCGAACCTGCGACGCCGGGCTTAGAAGTCCCGCGCTCTATCCGACTGAGCTATAGGCGCTTGTGATTTGTTCAATGCTAATTCTACCGACTATATACATTAAGGTTTC